>JBKCCF010000118.1:0-5073 GCA_046305255.1 Methylococcaceae bacterium | reverse complement strand
AATAGTGACCGAATGGAACGTCTTTCGTAGTCCGGATTTTGACCATATCAAGGCGACTCTGAAGCATCCCGCCATCTTCGATGGCCGCAATCTTTATGATCCCGCCCGGCTCAAGGCGCTGGATATTGACTACTTTGCAATAGGTCGGGGTGATGCTCTGACCGGCCATCCGGCCGGCTGATCTCGACCGCGGCAGATCATGGGAAAATCGCGCATGCAATGGTCGTCCGAGCGGCTGACGGAGTGGGAGCAGCTTCGCCGCCGGGGCCAGCGCCATTTCATCTGGGCCTATGGCGTCCTGCGCTGGGGTGGCTTCATGTTCTGCTTCTCAATGGCTGTTTTTCAGTACAGCCATTTTGGTAGCGTTTTCAGCGGGGAAGGACAGTGGCTCATACGCGTGGTGCTGGGGCTGCTGACCTGGATTTTTGTCGGATGTCTGTATGGCCGCTCGCAATGGCGCCGTAATGAGCATGAATACCTGCAGCAGCGCCCCTGTTCAAGCCACGGCAATAGTGACACGAGTCGCCAGTTCTGATTCACCTGCGCGCTATGTTCAGATTTCCGGTGCCAACCGGCGCCGAGCGGGCAGCCCCAGTCGTCGCAACAGCCCATCTCCGGCATAGGTCGCCAGGATCCAGAAGCTCAATCTCAGGCTGATGACATCAAGCGAGCGATAACCCAGCCAGATACGCCGCCAGCAGCATTGCACCGCATCGTCACCTTCAGTCTGGCGCATCTCATCCAGATGCAGCGCGATGGCCTCACCTGCCAGCGCCGCATGGCCGGACGCCAGATTGTCGATACTCAGGTGGAGCTGGACGATGGTGGGATCCATCCGGTTCTGTCGCAGAATGTCGATGGCCCGCATATACCCGGCCCCCAACCCACTCAATTCTATAGCCAGATTAAGGCCAAGCAGTTCCGGCAGGTAACGCCGGGTCTCAAGCCCCATGGCCAGCAGATAGACGGGGATATCGAAGGCTGCATCCAGCAATTCTGGCATCTCGGCAAAGGCTTTGCTATCGAAGGCAGGCACATCCAGACCGACACTTTCCAGCAACCGGCGGTAGACATTTGGGTGATTGCGGCAGACGTCACCATCGCCCAGTTCATCAGCATGAATTTTCAGGAGGCGGCGGGTTTTCTCGTCCATCCTGTCCAGCTTCCCGGTAATACCCGCCAGCCAGGCACCGTCGCACAGAATGGCGGGTGCCAGTTGCAAGAGGGTCCAGCGGCAGAACGCGCGCTCCACCTGAGGGGCCGAGTCAGGTTGATAGCGATCGACCTCCCGCCGATGTCGCTGCGCCATGAACTGATGGAGGGCAGGTTGGCTGTAGGTAAAAAATGCCGGTTTACCCGGCAGCAGGCGGGACAGCCAGCGGGTCCGTCGCAAGGTTCGCTCGATAAAGCGTACCGCTGCCATCGGGGTATCCCCTGCTGATTCTGTCTGCAGCAAGGCAAGATAGAGCTGACGGAGGTGCCTTGGCTTGAGGTTTCGAGTGCTGATGATGTGCGATTCTGACGGCAACCCGCCGCTGCCCCTCTTATCCTCCAGCCATTTGGGGTGCGGTAGCGGGGGCAAGGCCGGATTCAGCGGGCAGCGTTGCTCAGGATCCGTGATCCAGCGCTGTATCACCGCCCGCTCCTCTTCATCAAACACCCCGAACATCGGCCCGCCAAACGCGCTGGCGCGAAGCAGACGGCTATTGGCCGGACAGTTCAGATCGACCCTGCCGGATTGACGTAGGGCGGCCAGCACCGGCCTGACATCATCGGAATGTTGCCGCAGCCAGGCATCCAGCGACCTGCCCTGGAGCTTGACTCGCCCGTGATAGCCGATCGCCTCCGGTAGTTTGGCCGTTATTACCGCCAACATTGCCTCTTCAGCCGTAGGCTCTTCGGCGCGCGTTGGGGTGAGGCTGGTGATCATCTGGCGGAAGCTCTGAACATAAAGATGCCAGCCAGCGATAACCCGATGGTGAGGCGCCAGTGATCCGGCCACCAAAAGGGCCTCCAGCGCCCCGGTTTGGGCGTGATTTCGCCACTGCAGATCAGCTAACGATAGATCATCCCACCAGCCGTGATCACGAAACAGCCAGGCCAGCGTGTAGCCTAGCAGTTCCGGGAAGAATCTGAGGGGGCGATGGCGCAGGGTGAGGTACTGACAGCTCACCTGGAGAGCGGCAGAGGGCAGACCGGGGTTCAGGAAAACATCCGGGGCTGTGAGCGAGGGCAGGGTAAGCCCCGCCTTCAGTAGTGCCGCTCGCCAGTGCAAGAGCTGATTGTCAGCAGGCAGGTCCATCCCGACCCGCTCGCAGTAGAGGCGGTAGAGATGGCCATGGCTGGCATGGTGCCCACTGGCGGGTTGGGCGATGCGGGCCAGCCAGCTACCTTCCAGCAGCAGGGTCGGAGCCAGTGCCATCAGGGCTGACCTGCGTTGGGCCGGGTCTGGCGGTGGGGTAATGCCGCCGGGCTGCCAATTGCTACAAAAAGCGGCTGAGCCATCGCTGCTGGTCCTGTTCAGGGCGCTGACCAACAACGCTGCGCCCGCTTCTATATCAGCTGGGCTGGCGGCGGCATCCAGTAATGCCGAGCAGAGTGTCCCGGCACATGTCACAGCGCAACACCGGGTTTAGTGAACAGATGGTCGCCCAGGGCGAGAGCGTCCAGACCGGAACCCAGAAAAACCCCAAAGGCGTCCTCGGCGCTGTTGATAATGGGCTTGCCCATGACATTGAAGCTGGTGTTCAGCAGAACCGGCGTCGAAGTCAGACGGTGGAATTCGCTCAAGAGCGCATGATAGCGGGGATTCCACTCAACCTTGACGCTTTGCAGGCGGCCCGTACCGTCGGTATGAACGACGGCGGGGACGCGCGCTTTTGCCTCGTCGCTGAAACGCAGGGTGCGGTCCATGTACGGACTTTCCTGATACTGCTGGAAATAATGGGGGCCATGCTCATGCAGGATCGACGGCGCATAGGGGCGAAAGCGTTCCCGAAACTTGACCACCCGATTGACGGTATCACCCATCTCGGGCGAACGCGGATCGGCCAGAATGGAGCGATTGCCCAGCGCCCGGGGCCCAAATTCCGCTCGGCCCTGTACCCAACCCAGAATTTTGCCTCTACTGAGTAATGCAGCCGCTGCCGGTGCGATGGCGCCATCCGGCAGGTGTTGCACCGGCAGGCCCGAGTAGGTCGCAAAGCGCTCCACCGCGGCAGGATCGACCGAACTGCCGAGATAAGGTGACAGCAGGGCAGGGGCGATCGGTGAATCAGGGTGGTCTTCCCGCTGGGCGAGAAGTGCGGCGCCAAGGGCCGTACCGTCGTCGGCCGGTGCGGGCGGAATATAAAGGCTGGCGAAGGGTGTCGCGCCCAGTAACTGGCCGTTGCAGACAGAATTGAGCGCACAGCCGCCCGCCAGATTCAGATTGTTACTGCGGTGACTGCCATGCAACTGGCTGAGCAGCTGGTTGACGATCTCAACGAAAAAATACTGACCGGTACAGGCCAGATCAGCAGCCACTTCGGGTGGCTGGTCGGGTCTGCGGCGGCGGCTTTCCAGCCGTTTGAGGCAGGTAAAAAAGCGGGTGCGATCCTGCCGGATGTTTAGCCCTTCCACCCACATCATGTTGCGCAGCCAGCCCAGCGCTTCCTCATCGACCTTGCCGTAAGAGGCCAGCCCCATGACCTTCCACTCCTCGCCCCCCATCCAGTCAAACCCGCAAAGTTCGGTCAGTGTCATGTAGAGAAAGCCAAGGCTCTGCGGGCCACGCGATTCGAATAGGCGGTGCAGTCGGCCATCGCGGTAATCGTAAAAGGCCATGGATCCGCGTTCGCCATAAGAATCAATGACCGCGCAGGCTGCTTCCTGATGGGGACTGCCGTAACAGGCTAATGCCGCATGGGCGAGGTGGTGGTCGTAATGCCGAAAGCGGACAGAGGCAGCAGGATAGGCCTTGCGCAGGGCGCGGGCCAGACTGATGCCGGCACGCCGGTTGGCGTGGTGCTGGCAGGCCTGCATATGGTTCAGTTCCCAGGTAGGGACGCTTGCGGTCAGTTCGCGGCCACGGTAGTTGAGCAAACCCCGTGGCGTCAGCCAGCCCAGCGTCTGGGCCAATCGCTCGTAAAAAGGTCTTTGTAACTGCCAGTTACCCGCCACCACGAAGTGGCGGGCATCGGGGCAATGGGTTTTCAGCAGGGTCGGCAGCAAAAAGGGATTGTCGGGTTCGCAGTTCAGTGCCCGTTTGTACTGCAGGTAACGTTCGGTAGCCTCGGCAAACAGCACGTGACCGTGGGCATCAACGACGGCAAGAGCGGGGTCATGATAGGTCGTACAAAGCCCGATGTAATAAGTGTCAGAAGTGTGTGACATGATCCCGATGCGTCAGGTAGAGTGAAAGCCCCGTAAGGGGCGAAACAGGCTGTGATGTAGCCTTGTTTCGTCAGGTGCGCATTCTATCGCAGTGTTGGTTTATGGACCGGAACGGCTGACCTCATCAGCCCCGCTGGGTTGCGTGAGCCGGTTGCGTAGCCGGTCCCCATGGCGCACGGCGATTTTCCAGTGCTATCAGAGATCTACTTTAGGGCACCTCGATTAACCTCAAAATTGTGCAATCGACGCATTATAAATCAGTGCGTTAGGTACATTTTTTGAGTGAAAAGGTGGGTTTTTCGAGGTTCCTTTTAATGTCTGAAAGAAATTACGTCATTTATAACGGTCAGGAATTTGATTTGTACGGCGACGTCGTGCAACTGGGCATGTCGGCGCCTGATTTTGAATTGTTGGCGTTTAATCGCGGTGATACGGACTCGGATCTGATCACACGAAATGACCTCCTGGGCTTCCGTCTGGAAGTAGGTCTCACCCGTAAAGTATTGAACGTAAGGGTTCTCCATCCAGGTGTTTACGATCTCTTCGTCGGAACAGTCAGTCGGAACAGTCATAGGCATGCTGCAGATAAAGCAGCCCTGCCACCAACCTCGGGGACAACGCAGGCCGGCCGGTCGTACTCGCAAAATGGGCACCGAAGGCGCTTTCGATCAACTCCCAGTCCATCACATCCGCTAGTTT
>JBKCCF010000117.1:0-2587 GCA_046305255.1 Methylococcaceae bacterium | reverse complement strand
TAAATCGGTCATCAAGGCGAAATTCAGGATGAAACAGACCAGAAATGACCCGAATTTGGCTCGGAAATCGCCGAAATATGGGTGCTGACCTTGCTATCTAAGCGCGGCTCGACAAAATAGGCCTTTAATCGAGGTGCCCTCCAGTCGCTGGAATACGCACTGTTGCCATCACGAGGTCTGTAGTCAGCCCTATTTCCCCAAGGGTTCCTGCCATGCTGTAGTGGTCATGCGTTTAATCCTCCCGGGCGAGCGGGCGTTTATCCTGACTTTCGGAGGGCTACCTCAGACAGGATGGGGCGTGCGCCCGGTTCGACATGGCAGTCATCATCATGCAGACAACAGGCAATTCGACGGGGCATCACGTGGCAGGAACCTCGGTGTTTCCTGCTTTCGATAGCGAATCGGACCCGGACGTACGGCATAGAATGATCGCGGAGGCGGCTTATTTTCGAGCCGAGGCGCGCGATTTCATCAGCGGTTTCGATGTGGAGGACTGGCTGGAAGCTGAGGCCGAAGTGGATCAGTCGCGCATTCCATCGGAACTAAGATCCCTGTGTGGCTAGGCCTTAATCCCGGGTGGCCCCGTCGAGCTGCGCATGATGAAAGGGCTGATCCGGCTGCTGTTCGCCGTGGTGTTATTGGCGCTGCATTACCTGATATTTCCGGTGCCGGTCGTGGAGAGTTTCATGGCCTACATTCTCCTTTTTAACCCGCGCTGGTTTCGGTCGTTGCTCGAGCATCTGAAGTAGATGCTTCCGGCTTTGGAGGGGGTGGTGACCACGCGCGAGAGGGGCGCTCTGATGATTGATTCACTAATAGGCAACAATAAGTAGGTTTTTGGCTGTATTGTGTCCAATGTGGCTTATGCTGCATGATGAGGCCAACGTCTAGAGACGTGAGACTCTCACCTTAACTTAAGGGAGGATCAGGCCATGTTGAGTCATACCTTTACCGATACCCTTTACTCTGACAGTGCAGGCCTGCTGGCCGATGTCAGTCAAGGCGACTGGCGCAGCCTGATGGTTTTGGCGGTGCTGGTGGCTTTGTTGGCGACCGAGGCCCGCTGGGCCCGGGAAGATCGGCGGCGCGCTGAGTATCGCCAATCCTATCTCGCTAATTTCAGCCTGCTGTTTTTCAATGACACGCTGTTGTCGCTACTGTCCGTCGCTTCGTTGTGGACGGTGGCGTCACATTTTTCCGGTTGGGGACTCCTGGCGGGCATGGATGCGGGAGGTGGCAAGGCACTGCTGTCGTTCGTCCTGCTGGACTTTACGCTGTACGGGTGGCATCGAGCCAGTCATCAACTGGATTGTCTATGGCTGTTTCACAAGGTCCATCATAGTGATCGGGTAATGAATGTTTCTACCGGCTTTCGGCTGCATGTGATGGAAGTCCTGCTAACGGTGCTGGTGAAGGCGGCGTTTATCGTTCTCGTCGGTGTGGATGCGCAACTTCTGGTAGCGAATGAGGCTTTAATCACGTTGTGCGTCCTGTTCCATCATGCCAATATCAGGTTTTGCGGGGAACAGCTGCTGGGAAAACTGGCGGTTACACCCAGTCTGCACCGCACCCATCATTCGACGCGGCGATTGGAGCATGACAATAATTACGGGGCGGTACTGACCTTTTGGGATCGGCTCTTCGGAACCCTGTGCGAAACCCAGCCCCGGGACATCGGCCTGCAGGGGGTGCCGGGCCTCTCGTTCCGGGATCTGCTCCAGTTTGGGCTGTCGGCACCATTGCCTTCGGAGCCTCGGACAGTCGTAGCCGGCAGTGTCGTCCCGCTGCACCAGATGATTGCCGAAGCCGCCTACTACCGGGCCGAGAAGCGTGGATTTCAGCCGGGTAACGACTTTCTGGACTGGCTGGAGGCCGAGCGAGAGTTCCGGGATTGGCACCCGCAGGCGTAAAGCGGATAGGTAAAATGAGAGCTTTCAACCCTGGTGAATCCATATGTTCCGGCACCCCGGGCGCGTCCTGCTGCGACTGACCCTTCTGGCCAGCCTGCTTCAGGGCGGCTGTTCCCTTTTGACGACCGATTATAAAAATCTCAAGGCGCCCAGGGTCTCCCTGACCGGCCTTGGCATCCAGGATCTCAATCCGCTCAAACCCCGTTTTCTGGTCCGGCTGAAACTGGATAATCCCAACGACGTTGCCGTCAGCATGGATGGCGCCGATGTCGCGCTGGCGCTGAATGGCCAGCCGGTGGCAGAAGGCATCAGCCGCAGTCCACTGACCCTGAACAGGCTGGGTAGCTCGGAGATGGATGTGGAGGTGTCGGCCAATACCTTCAGCGCCATCCAGCAGCTACTCCTGTTGCAGAGCAAACCGGCGCTGGACTATCAGCTTACGGGCCACCTGCATCTGCTGAACGGGCTGGGCACCCTCGGCCAATTACCCTTCAGTTTTACCGGCACCGTCGACCGGCAAACACTCATGGGCAACGTCCTCGGCCAACGCTGAATGGACTGCCCTTCGCAAAAGACCCGGCACATCCCTGGGCGGTTGAGCCGGGTTTTTCCAGTGTCGGGGGGATCCCCGGGAAGGCTTAGGCCACGTTCTGTGCGGCCACCATGAAGTACAGCAT
>JBKCCF010000116.1:0-9722 GCA_046305255.1 Methylococcaceae bacterium | reverse complement strand
TAAATCGGTCATCAAGGCGAAATTCAGGATGAAACAGACCAGAAATGACCCGAATTTGGCTCGGAAATCGCCGAAATATGGGTGCTGACCTTGCTATCTAAGCGCGGCTCGACAAAATGGGCATTTAATCGAGGTGCCCACTATGGGTTACCACCCGCGAGATGGCGGTCGATGTCTTCCTTGGCAAAACCAATTTTTCGGGCTACCCGATCGGCATGGCTGACTCTCGAGATACCTTCGATGACCCGGTAGGTGGGTTGGTCCTGTCTGAATTCAACCTGTCGAGCGAGTACCCCCGGGTTCTGGGCGTAGCGATCCACCAGCGCATGGTTGTGGGTGATCAGTAGCGTCGTATTCCCCTTTTGCGCGAAGCCATCCAGAATGTTCATCGAGATTTCGATTTTTTCCTCATGGGTTGTGCCTTCGGAGAGTTCGTCCATGATGACGAAACTCTGCGGGCTGGCCGCAACGAAGATATCGCGGGTGCGGCGGAGTTCGGTACCGAAGCGGCCTTCGCCATCGGTCAGTTGGCTGATTTCAGGCGCTTGATAATAGATGTGATCGGCGACGGTTAGCTGAGCTTTTTCAGCAGGTACATAACTGCCAATCTGGGCCAGTAGCTGGGTTTGGGCCAAGGTCTTGCAAAATGCGGTCTTGCCGCCGCTGTTGGGGCCCGTTATCAGCAGCAGCCTTGCCTGGGTCAGTTCGATGTCGTTGCCGACATAGCCAAGGTTCTGCTTTGCCAGGATGGGATTTCGAACATCGGTCAGATTCAGCGCATGGCGCTCGCCGTCCAATACAGTGGGCAGCACCATCGGATGACCGAAGGCTTCCTTGAAGGCTTCGAAGCTGAGCAGTTCGTCTAGTTGTCCCAAGGCATCCAGCGCGTGCTGCACCTCGGTGGATTTTTTGAAGCTTTCACGCAGTGGGTAAATACAGCCATCGCGATCGAAATTGCCGACTATGGGGATATAGATCAAGCTCAATGGCATGATGAACAGCCAGAACACCGGGGCTATTGAGGCCACCATCTCCAGCATGAAAGGCACAAACTGCAGCATCAGCACCAGAGCTAACAGGGTCAGACCGATACCCATGGGTTTGAACAGGGAAGGGCTGAATCGGATGGCGGGGGTGAAAAGGCTTTTTTCCGCCTGGGTAATCATGCCTTTTTCGGTGCGGTAGGCCGGACCTTTGGCCAGAGCATAAGCCCGCGAATGGGCGAGATCACGAATGGTGTCAAGCACGGCACCCAGATATTCGCTCTCGACCTTGGGTATCTCCCGGCTTTTTTCAACAAGGTCCAGCATGAATCGAGTTCCCTTGATGTAGTTATCATAGCCAAAGCCCTCGATTTCAAGATCATTGGCTTTCGAACCGAACAATCCGAGAAATGTGCCGTACAGCAGGTCATAAAAATCCTGTTCCTGTTTGCGAGCATGGGTCACGAGGGATTGCAATTGCCGGCGTAGTGCCGGATCGGTTGCGATTTCCCGGACAGCATCCTGCTTGCTCCGAATCAGTGAGGCCGAGGCCAGTGGTTGGCTTAGCGACCGGAACACGGTGGCTTGTCCGACCCGGGTACTGGCATGGTTGATGCTGTCGAAAAGCTTGTCGATTTCTATCGACTGGAAAGTATTCGCATCAATGATACCGTTCGGATTGGAAAAATGGCCACCATCCCTGATCTCCAGCGGTTTCCCCGCAGTGGACTGTAACAGGGTGGGATAGAGTGAATGGATGATTTCTTGCATGTGACCACCATGTTTGCTGGGTGAGTTAAGGTCAGGCCGCATCGTGTTCGCAACCCAACAATATCCGAAATTTCATTTGGTTATGGTCAGGATAGCGGCCGATGCAGGGGATGGCGCTGCGTCGTGGTTTGAATCGTCTGTCCGCGCTATAAATCGACTGTTAGGCGTGAATAGCCTAGAATCGGGAATCTTTTTTATTCCACCGGCCTTAATAGACTGATAACGGGTATCGCCGTTCACTCCGGGCTGAATCTAAATACGGACCTTGCGAAACTGCACATGACGAAATCCATGACAGCTGTCTCTGCTTCCTCTGCTTTTACTTCTCCCACGCTGAATCTGGGCTTGCCCGGTTATAGCTATTCCGACCTTTACGATCCCGCGCGCCTGAACGATCTGACAACCGCCTTTGATGCTGAGGTTCGGTCAGTGAATCCGGATTTGTTTGCCGCTTTTGAGCACTACCGGGCCTGTCAGGGTGTTGGCATGAAGCCGGAGGAGGTTTCCGATGTGCTGGTGCGGATGGCATCGGAGTTGGGCGGCTTTGTGGCGCGTCTGTTCGGGGTCGAGGCAGATCGCTCGCGGCAAATTGAAGGTATCAAGGCCGATTTCGACAGCGTGTTCGCCTACAAAAACGAGATCGTGGGCAAATCCGCAAGCCGCTATAAGGGTGAGGACCCCGCCCATTGGGACTGTGATCTTATTCAGAGACAGTTTGCCGTGCTACTGGATGCCGCCATGGATCCTGATCTGCTCGTCCGTGACCGGGAAGCTGCAGTAGCGGCGTTTGCCGTGCTGCTAAAACGGGCGGTGGAAGTGGATGATGGCAGTGTAGCTGGCACGCTGAGGGGGCGGTTGATGGCTCATAGTGATGCCCCGACCGCCTTTTCTGATGCGTTGAGTGCGGACGACTCAACTCTGCTGGCAACCCTTCACGATCTGGTTGGCCGCTGGACTTTTGCTGCCACGCGGATTCCAGTACTGCAAGAGGAGGTGAAGAACTGGGTTAGCTTCAAAAGTCCAGCCAAAACCGATTTTGCCCATCTGGTGCATCACGAATTGCGACCTGTGAATGGCTACACTGTCTGGGGTGCGGCTGAAGGCCATCATCGGCGTCGGGATGGTTTTGGGCTGACTGATCCGCGATTCTCCGAACGGAGAGTGTTGTATGAAGTTGATCACTGCATCTACTGTCATGACCGCGATACCGATTCCTGCTCAAAAGGTATGCGCAACAAGAAGGACGGCAGTTACAAGATCAACCCTCTAGGCGTCACCATTACTGGTTGTCCCCTGGAAGAAAAAATCTCCGAGATGCACCTGGTCAAGCGGCAAGGGGATAACCTCGGCGCGCTGGCGCTGATCACGATTGACAACCCGCTCTGCCCCGGTACCGGACACCGCATCTGTAATGACTGCATGAAAGGATGCATCTATCAGAAGACACAACCCGTCAACATTCCACAGATTGAGACCAATGTACTCACGGATGTACTGTTCATGCCCTGGGGCTTTGAAATGTACAGTCTGCTAACCCGCTGGAACCCGCTCAATATCAAACGGCCATCGGCGCTCGCCTATAACGGTCGCAATGTACTCGTCGCAGGAATGGGACCTGCCGGCTATACCCTGTCCCACTATCTGCTTAACGAAGGTTTTGGCGTCGTAGGGATCGACGGCCTCAAAATTGAACCGTTACCCGACTATCTGACCGGTAACGAGACCACCCCACCGCAGCCGATTCGGGATTTCCGCCAGCTTTATGAGGATCTCGACAAGCGCATCATGCTGGGTTTTGGCGGTGTGGCTGAATACGGTATCACCGTTCGGTGGGACAAAAATTTCCTTAAGGTGATCTACCTCAACCTGTTGCGCCGGAATAATTTCAGGATTTACGGCGGCGTACGTTTTGGCGGCACCCTGACCATCAATGAGGCCTGGGACCTTGGTTTCGACCATATCGCGATTGCTTCCGGTGCAGGCAAACCTACGGTTATCGACATCAAGAACAACCTGATCAGGGGTGTGCGCAAGGCCTCAGATTTCCTGATGGGGCTTCAGTTGACAGGAGCTGCCAAGGAATCATCATTGGCCAATCTGCAGGTCCGGTTACCGGCCGGTGTAATCGGCGGGGGTTTGACCGCAATTGATACCTGTACCGAGGTGCTGGCTTACTACCCGGTTCAGGTTGAAAAGATTCTGCACCGCTACGAAAAATTGACTCATCTACACGGTGTCGATGTCATTCGGGCGAAATATGATGCCGAGGAAATTATTATCCTTGATGAGTTCCTTGAGCATGGTCGCGCGATTCAGGCCGAGCGTCAAAGGGCTGAGGCAGCTGGCGAAAAGCCCGATTTTCTGCCTTGGCTGGAACGCTGGGGCGGGGTCACCATGTTCTACCGCAAGGGCATAGAGGACGCTCCGGCCTACAGGCAAAATGCCGAGGAAATCGAGGAGGCCTTGGCCGAAGGCATCAGGCTTGCGCCCGGCATGAATCCGTTGGAAACGTTGGAGGACGAATTTGGTCATCTGCGGGCAGTCAAGTTTCAGCGGCTGGGATTGGAAGAGGGTAAATGGCGTGTACAGGAGGAACTGGACGTGCCGCTGCGCAGCCTGTTTGTTGCAGCAGGTACCTCGCCTAACACGATCTACGAGTCGGAACACCCCGACAGCTTCCAGATGGACAACAAGTTCTATCAACGCTACGAGCCTAACTGGAGTGGCGATATCCCGGAATTGGAGTTGGTGCAAGACACGCTGATTGCCAAAATCGGCAAGCCGGCGCCTTTTACCTCCTATCAACGTAACGGAAAGTTCATCACTTTTTATGGTGATAATCATCCGGTCTACGCAGGCAATGTCGTCAAGGCGATGGCCAGTGCAAAGGATGGCTATCCCTACATCGCAAGGCTGTATGAAAAGGAGTTTGCCCAGCTTTCCGCCGCTGATCAGCCTTCTCGTGAGGCGGCGCTGAAAAGCTTCCAGCAACGTCTGGATGATCAGTTCCTGGCCCATATCGTTGAGATCAACCGCGTGACGCCAACCATCATTGAGGTTATCGTCCGGGCACCGCTGGCAGCCAAACATTTCTGTCCTGGCCAGTTTTATCGGGTTCAGAATTTTGAAGCTCTGGCGCCTTTGATTGAGGGCACCGTGCTGGCTTCCGAGGGATTGGCGTTGACCGGTGCCTGGGTCGACAAGGAACAGGGGCTAATTTCCCTCATCGCACTGGAAATGGGCTCATCTTCGCGCCTCCTTGCACTGTGGAAGCCCGGTGATCCGGTCGTTGTGATGGGTGTGACGGGTGCGCCGACCGAGATACATGCGGGTCAGACGGTGGCGCTGGTGGGCGGTGGGCTTGGCAATGCCGTGCTGTTCTCCATCGGCAAGGCGTTGCGCGCGGCAGGTAGTCAGGTGATTTACTTTGCGGGCTACCGCAACCGGCAGGATGTTTTCAAGGTAAGCGACATTGAAGCCGCCTCTGATGTCGTCGTGTGGGCGGTCGATCCTGCTCCCGGCGCTGAACCGATTCCGACTTTGCGTCCGCAGGACAAGACCTTCGTCGGTAACATCGTCCAGGCTATGGTCTCCTATGCCAAGGGTGAACTCGGACCTACGCCCATTAATCTGGATGACGTCGACCATATGGTGGTGATTGGCTCTGACCGGATGATGGATGCCGTCAAGCAGGCCCGGTTTGGGGTGCTAAAGCCTTATATCAAGCCGCACCACAGCGCTATCGGTTCTATCAACTCCCCCATGCAGTGCATGATGAAAGGTGTCTGTGCTCAGTGCCTTTGTAAGCATATTGATCCTGATACTGGTAAAGAGAGCTTCGTTTACTCCTGTTACAACCAGGATCAGGATCTGGATCGGGTGGACTTTCCGAATCTAAGAGCGAGACTTAGGCAGAACTCCGTGCAGGAGAAGCTGTCCGGCCTCTGGTTGGAGCATCTGGTCAGCCTCGATCAATAGGCTGACTAGGGGCGCTTGGGGGGCGGTGCGGTGCGTTATAAATGTGCAATAACGCGATTTGGTGTGTTTCTTTCCGAGATATAAAGCATGACAAGCCGGAGGAAGTCTTTTACTATCTGACTCCGTTGGAACCGTGGGGCTGAATTTACCCATGGCGGCCGTATTACTCGGACTAGCCTACGGTATATCTGAAGCGTTTAATGCTTCGGTTCATCAGGACGGGGCCATCATCTGTGAACTTGGACTATATTTTTTGGGAGCCTGAAACGGTCACCAGAGGAGACATTGAATAATATGAATATGAGCAAGATTTTTTCCGTAGTCAGTGGTGTCGTTCTATCCGTAGCAATGGCTGGCAACGTGTTTGCAGCCGAAAATGCTGCTGGCGTAAAAGAGCACATGGGCCTGACTCTGGGTAAAACTAAGGATGCACAGGCAGCGGCTGCTGCGGGTAACAAGGAAGAGTGTCTGGTTGCCATCAAGGCTGCCAAGCAGCACTACAAGGAAGTGACCGGTGATGCCGCTGGCAAGCCGCTTCAGGATGCTATCAAGCAGTTGAAGGTTGGTCAGGAAGAGTGCGACAAGGGTGAAACTGCCAAGGCTGCAGCAACCCTGGCTGAAGTTGTCGCTTCGATCGAAAAGATCAGCGCCAACATCAAATAATCCAGGTGGATTTTCCGGCAGACCCCGGTCTGCCGCGATACTAAGAGCCGAACCGGTATTAACCCGTTCGGCTTTTTTAGTGGGATGCGTTTGGCAAAACGCAAAGAACTGGCGGTGACATCACGCTTCCTGCCCACCGCGCTGGCGGAAGGGTTAGCTCAACGGCAGGGGTGTTAAGGGGTAACCGCACATCTGGCGGAAGCTGGCGGCAAAACCTGGGCCTAATGAATGCGACGAGGCGCCAGGGTGGCGGAGTTGGCTACTATGAATTAAGCCCTGTGGTGGCACGGAACACCATGCTGCAGACCCGGCCTGTACACGCGGGACGTTGATTCCGCAATACCCGGTGGGATACTTTTGGGTCGCTGTCGTGCCAATGACGCCGTGAGGCGCTGGAATAGCCATCAGGAAGTCCCTTGGAGATTAGCGCTGTCTGTGAAAAAAACGCCTCCCTTGTAGAGAGGCGCAAACTCACGGAGCACTAACTAAATCTGAAGAGGAGATATCACCAGACGCCTGTTTTGATTACGTCATTGCCGGAGAGGAATCCCGGCCGGTAGGTCATAAATCTCATTCATGTAATGCATGTACTGTGCCAAAGTTATTTGGCGCTACGATCCAATGACTTAACCTCGGTCCGATGTTGCTTTTTCTGCGTCACCTGTGGCGGATGCCTCACCGCTGTGTCATATCGCACATCGTAACCGGCTTGGCAGTGAGATCTGCACAGTCTTTAGGTCGGTGCAAAAGGCTCAACGCGATAGCGGATAGGTTTTTTGCCGCTTGATTGCGGCGGTTAATCACATGGAATGGAACATAGGGTCCGGGTTGTGGTGCCTTGATCATGGTCGGTTCTAATCCCGGTGCAGGCCCTGTTGACGGTGACTGTGTCATCATCATGCCAGGAATGGCGTCTGTGCAGCCGCGGGCTGATTCTGGCGTTTATTCTGCTGCTTCTCTGTATCTGGGCTGTTGGTTTGATGACAGCAACCCGTGCCTGCTTACCCTGTGAGGTTTCCGTGACGGATGTTTTCAGTGGCTCGACTGCACTATGGGGTTTATTCGCCAGTGCGTTTATTTCATCAACTATCGCTCCCGGTGGGTCTGAGGCCGTGCTGGCCATGCTGGTCCACCAGGGCGAGCACCCTTCCTGGTTACTTTTGGCGAGTGCGACCGTGGGTAATACCTTGGGCGCCATGACCACCGTATTACTCGGCTATTGGGCCGGCATCAAATACCCGGCTGATCATCCAACAGATGCCTCACGCCACAAAGCCGTTGTAGCGGTACGTCGTTGGGGGGCTCTGCTCCTTTTATTGTCCTGGCTGCCGCTGGTGGGCGATGGTCTCTGCTTTGCCGCGGGCTGGTTGCGTTTGCCTTACGTTATTTCACTCATAGCGATCTTCTTGGGAAAATTGGCTCGCTATGCTGCCATTATCTGGATTTTTAGTTGATTTTTTGCAAGGTGCCCTGTTACGCGTCGGCATAACATGGGCTGAGGGTTATATAGCGTTAAAGCGTTAGGGGCCAGGCGTGACAATCAGTGGGGGTTAGGGTTATGGATGAAGATCGTTACGGTACCCTTTTGGACGAAAAAAATGTGTCGGGGCTGGAAGAAGCTTTAGTCAACCGGTTGATCTATTCACTCGGTAAAGATCCTATCGATACCAGTCAGCGCGACTGGTTTTATGCATTGGCCCATGTCGTCAGGGATATGCTGACGGTCAAGTGGATGGACTCCATGCGGAGTTACTACCTGCAGGACGCCAAGCGTGTTTATTACCTTTCGATGGAGTTTCTGATTGGCCGTGCGCTGGGCAATGCTTTGCTCAATATGGAATGTTCCGACGAGTTTTATCAGGCTATGGAGAATGTTGGCCTGCGTCTGGAGGATGTCGCCGACTGTGAGGCTGAGGCAGCTCTTGGTAACGGCGGGTTAGGGCGGCTGGCGGCCTGTTTTCTGGACTCTCTCGCCAGTTTGCAGATGCCGGGCTTCGGTTACGGCATACGCTACGACTATGGCATGTTTGCCCAGCAAATTGAGCACGGCTGGCAGGTCGAACATCCTGATAACTGGCTGCGCTACGGCAATCCCTGGGAGTTTCCGCGTACAGACGTGTTGTACAAAGTGCAGTTTCAGGGCAAAGCGGTTCTGGTTCAGGATGATGATGGCAAACCGCGTTTTGACTGGCAGGAAACCGAGGATGTGATGGCCATGGCCTACGACACGCCGATTCCCGGCTTCGGCGGCCAAACCGTCAACAACTTGCGGCTATGGTCGGCCAAGGCTACGCGCGATTTTGAGCTGCGCTATTTCAATGAGGGCAACTACATCCGTGCGGTCGAGCAGAAAACCCAGTCTGAAAATCTGTCGAAGGTGCTGTACCCCGACGATACAACGCAGATGGGCCGCGAATTAAGGCTGAAGCAGGAATACTTTTTCGTCAGCGCGACACTGCAGGACATTCTGGCCCACTTCCGCAGCGATCACGCGACATATGACGAATTGCCGGATGAAGTCGCCATTCAGCTCAACGATACCCACCCGGCCATCGCGATTGCCGAACTCATGCGCATTCTGGTTGATGAGGAAAGGTTAGAATGGGAGCGGGCCTTTCAGATCACTGTCCGTACTTTTGCCTACACCAACCACACGCTACTGCCGGAGGCTTTGGAAACCTGGCAGGTCAAGCTTTTTGAACGGCTACTCCCGCGCCACCTGCTCATTATTTACGAGATCAATCGGCGTTTTCTGTCGGATGTCAGTCGCCAGTATCCCGGTGATATGGACTTGATACGGCGGGTATCGCTGATCGACGAGGACCATGGTCGTCGGGTACGCATGTCGCATCTTGCGATTGTCGGCAGTCACAAAGTCAACGGCGTCGCGAAGCTGCATTCTGCATTGATGCAGAGCACCATATTTCGGGATTTTGCCCGTATTTTCCCTGATCGCTTTATCAATATCACTAATGGTGTCACCCAGCGGCGCTGGTTGAATCAGTCCAATCCGGCGCTGTCGGCATTGATTACCGAGGCCCTGGGACCGTCCTGGATCTGCGATCTTGAGCGTCTGCGCGAACTGACGCCCCTGGCTGAGGATGCTGAATTCAGGCGGCGGTTCCGGGCGGTGAAACAGGCCAACAAACTACGCTGGAGCTATCTTTTCAGGCAGCGATCCGGCATTGAAGTCAGCCCTTCAACGCTGTTTGATGTGCAGATCAAGCGCATTCATGAGTACAAGCGACAGCTTCTGAACGTGTTGCAGGTCGTGGCGCGTTATCACGACATTCTTGCGAATCCGTCTGCCGACTGGGTGCCCCGCAC
>JBKCCF010000115.1:0-11291 GCA_046305255.1 Methylococcaceae bacterium | reverse complement strand
TTACCCGACAAGGCCCGACAAGCGGCGTTGACAGTACTCAAGACTACGCTGGGCTCTGAGTTTCGTTATGGTTATCGCCGCGACGAAGAGACTGAATTGACACAGGATTCCCATGATCTGGTGCTCGCCGGGCTTTCGGTTTTGCCGCCAGGAACGCAGGCGTCTGCGGTTGCAGCGGTTTTGAATCGCTGGATCGTCGGCTTTGCCGAAACCAGTGCCGTGTTCCCCGAGGAAAGCAGGGACGTCGCGCTGCGTGCAGCCGAGATAATACGGAGCTTGCCTGCGCCGCTGACATTTGAAGTTGCCGTTTATACGGATAACAGAGGTGATGCCGCCAGTCGGCTGGCTCTGACTCAGGATAGGGCCCAGGCGATCCGCCTGGCACTTGTCAGGGCTGGGGTAGCCTCAAGTCAGCTTTTGGCAAAGGGCTACGGTTCCACCAGTCCGGTCGCCGCTAATGACAGCGCCTATGGCCGCTTCATGAATCGCAGGGTTGAATTCAAGCCGATTCAGCCTTGCGGGAGTGGCGTTGCGTGTCCGCCGACTGTTCCAGATGCCAACAGCCTGGCAAAGAATCCGACTGTGACTTCAGATGATCGTAATCCGGTCGCGCCTTCGGTAAAACCCGATGAGCGGAGCAGCGGTGTGCCTTCGCAGAGAGCCGCTACCCGTTCGAATAGCAGCCCATCAGGTTCCGATGCTGAAAAACCCAACCCGACACTACCGGTACCCACCAAGCCGCGGCCACGGCCGCCCGTGACCACGCAAGAGTTATTCTGAGAGCCGACGCTCCCCGTCTTATCGTGCCCCGAGGGGAGAGTCCTGGCTCAACACGTCCGGTTATTCTCTGTTTAGCGGCTGTGTCAGGCCCGGTCTCCGGGGTTCCTGCCCTTCAGTTTGCGCATCTCGACCGGCGAGATGCGTCCCTTGAGCGACACCTTGTCATAAATCTCACCGAAGGCCTGTTTACAGTAGGGGAGGGTTTCACGCAGGCGGTCATAGTCGCTATGGTCGAACATACGCCGGAAATCGGCTTCCGACAGCAGGGTCTTGGCGTACAGTGCCTGATAGCCGTGATGGTCGATCACGAAGCGTTCGAGTAAGGGTAGGGCGCTTCGACCGTCGAAACCGGGCTTCTTTGGGGTGCCGTAGGCGCCGATATCCACATACATTTCATCGATTTGGCCGTCGATGCCCTGATAGGGATGAATCAGCCCGGTGTGGGTGGGATTGTCATATATCGCCATCGGTGACAGCCATAGCGGGTAAAGATCAAAATGATCGTCGAAGTAGGTGAGCGACTCTTTTAACAAGGCCATGGGCATCAGCATGTCCTGGACCACATGGTGCTGCTCTCTCAGGCGGCGGGTGGTTTCCGTTTCCGTATATTTCAGCAGTTCGATGCGAGGCGGCAGGGCCCAGCCCAGCAGCCATCTGAATAACGGATGATTGCCAAACGTGATGATCTCCTCCATCGCCCAGAAGTAACTGCGGGTATGGCGATGCAGATAATGTCGTAGGGGGATGTATTCAATGGTTTCCTTGCCAGCCTTGAGCAGCGTTTCGACATGCTTGTAGAACCAGGGCATGTACCAGCGGCCGATCGGATTGATCCGGCCGTCGTTGCCCGTTTCATCGGTCAGGGTGCCCGTCATGATGACCCCGGTGTCCCGACTGTAGGTCAGTGCTTCGACAAAATCATGTTGTTCGGTTGCCCGACAGTCGCGATCGAACAAGGTGCACACGTCGTCCAGTGTGCAGGCGGGCTTGTAGTGAATCCGGACATATTTGCGGGCGGGGATGATTTTGAGTTCAGCGGCCACCAGAAAACCCAGGGTGCCATGACTCCAGGGAATCAGACGGAACAGTTCCTCATTCTCCGTGGCGCTGCAATGGACCCGTTTGCCTTCAGCGGTCACGATATCGAAGGCCACGCAGATGTACTGGAACAGGCCATACTTGTGGCTGCTGGTCTCAACACCGAACCCCATGATCAAACCACCGACTGTCAGATCATCGAGTTCCGGCACGACCGGCAGTATCCAGCCCCTGGATATCAGGCTGCGCGAAATCTGTCCCATGCTGGCGAGCGGTTCGACCCGGACGGTCTGGCGGCTTTCATCAATTTCAAGCAGATCATAGAGGCCAATATGGATGTTGCGGCGCGACAGTTTGTATTTCGGCACCATCTCGCTCATGGCCTGCCAGCCCGAGCGGGCGGTGCACAGCTTTTCCTTGCAACCGTCGCGTTTCCAGTCCTCAATCTGATCGATGATGCTCTGTACCCGTTGCTCATGGCGGGCGGGTGCGCTTCGGAGTCGGAACATGATCTGGTTTCGGATCATCACGAAGGCGCTGTAGAGGCAGGAAATGGGGAGCAGCACTACAGTGGCAAACAGTCCGCGATGGTGTGTCAGGATGTATTCGAAGATCTGGCCTGGATCGAAGCCGGTTTTTTTCATGGTAGGGTCTCTGGATCTATTCGGACGGTGAAATCGGAATCAGTTCAGCGGAGCAGGGCATGAGACGTGGGGTCTCCCTTCCATACGACCGGACATGACTGCCCTGTCACTCCGGCTTTTCCGGCCATGCCGCAAGTCCGATATTGATCAAGTATGGTAGCATTCGGCGAATATGAGACGTAACTTCAAATCGATATGAGCGTGGGTACAACTCTGGTTACCGGTGCCACAGGTCATCTTGGCGCCAACCTCGTGAGACGACTGCTGGCCGATGGCGAAACCGTGCGGGTACTGATGAGGCCCGGCCGCGACAATGGGGCTATGGATGGGCTTGCGGTCGAACGGGTCGGGGGGGATTTGCGCGACGCCGAGTCGGTAAATCGGGCAGTGGCAGGGTGTCAGCGGGTTTACCATTGTGCAGCGCTGGTTTCTACGATTGAGGGCGATGCGGCTCACAAAAAGGCCATCTTCGATACCAATGTGCGAGGTACTTTGCACCTTCTGGATGCTGTTGCGCGGCATGGGGTTGAGAAAACCGTGGTATCGGGTTCGCTCAGTGCTACCGGTTATGATGGCGACAGGGCGAGCCATGAGGGTTTGCCGTTTTACCCCTTTGACCGCCACTTGCCGTACGGGTTTACCAAGCATCTGGTAGAGCATCACTGTCTGCGTGCGCATGCCGAGGGCTTGAATGTGGTCGTGGCGACCTCGTGTGCCATCGTCGGCGGTCACGACTACGCGCCTTCGCGGATAGGCCAGGTATTGATTGATCAGGCTCAGGGTCGGCTCAGGGCCTACATTCCTGGTGGTTTTGAGTTTGTCTCCACGCGCGATATTGTCGAAGGTCATGTGCTGGCGATGGAAAAGGGGCGATCCGGACAAAAATACATCATTAGCACCGCCTACTCGACGGTAGACGATCTGCTGGCACTGTTCGCCGAGATTACGGGCCGCCCCAAGCCCCGCCTGCGCCTGCCGGTACCGGTGATGGCCACGCTAGCTGAAGTGGCGGACAAGACCTGGTTCCGACTGTTCCCGAATCGGCCACGCCGATTTACCCCGGCGGCTGTGAGGTTGCTGGCTATGCGGCGGCGGGCCAGCCATGCCAAAGCGCGCGACGAACTGGGTTTCCAGCCCACGGGGCTCAAGCCGGCAATCCAGGGCGCTTACGACGATTTTGTAAGACGCGGCGTTATTACGCCCCGTTAGATACCCTCCATCCCAATCACTTTAAACTCCGGAGATTCCTGACCATGAGGAATGCCCAAACCGAAATATCAAACATTCCTCCTTCATTTACAGAAGCCAGAAACTCGCGGCAGAAAGCTCGCGCAGCCGGTATGGATCCCGACCGCTGGTATGCGGTCGAGTATGACAAGGCCATCAAAAAAGGTGAGGTAAAAGAGGTTACGTTCTGGAATAACGCCATCGCCATCTACCGTGGCGAAGATGGCGTACTGGCGGCAGTACAGAACCGTTGCCCCCACCGCCAGCTCAAGCTGACTCATGGTGCCGTTGAAAAGTGCCAGCTACGGTGCGCTTATCATGGGTGGTCGTTCAACCGTGACGGCTGGCTGACCGATTATTCCCACGACAGTTTTGGCAAACCCCTGATCAAGCATCAAATACGGACCTTTCCGGTCGAAGTGCGCTATGGCCTGATCTGGCTGTTCCCGGGTGATGCCAGTCTGGCCACCGAACAGCATATCCCCGAGATACCGGAAATCTCCGGGGATAATCCCTGGGCGGGTTTCACGGTTGATTTCACCTGGCGTACTCATCATTCAATGGTCATTGATAACATATGTGATTTCGCCCACGCCTTTCTTCACCGCAAATATCAGCCTTTTGTCGATGCCAAGCTGACCCATTATGAAGCCGACGATAATCGCGTCTACCTGACGTACGATACTTTCATGGCTTCTGGCAAATTTTCCCGCTTTTTCGTCAATCGTAAGCGTGTGAACACCCGTTCCATCGAAATCTGCTACGACTACCCCTATCAATGGTCCAACACCGGTGACAGCATCAAGCATTGGTGCTTTCTGTTGCCGGTGAATGAAAAAACCACGCGGGTTTTTTTCGTCTTTTTCTTCGACAGCATCAAAATTCCCCTGCTTGCCATGAATGCACCTAAATGGCTGACTCAGAGAGTATTGAATTTGTCGGTACCCTTACTGTTCAAGCCACTCCTTGCCGAAGATGGTATTGCTCTTGAGGCGGAACAGATCGGCTACGAGACCCATTGGGATGCGCCGCCTATTGAGTTGAACCCGGTGGTGCCGCTGTTTCAGAAACTCACCACCGAAAAGTGGAATGATTATCTGAGTCGGCGGAACGGGAAGGTGAGTGCCCCCGTCGGTCAGCCTGCGGTCTAAAGCCACCCGGCGCGGCGAAGTTGCCGATACAGCAGACCGCAGCCCAGACAGGTGAAGATCATGGCGCTCGGATAGCCGTACTCAAACTGCAGTTCCGGCATGGTTTCGAAGTTCATGCCATACATGCTGAAGACCATGGTGGGGATGGCAAGGATGGCGCCCCATCCAGCTAGTCGCTTGACCACTTCGTTCTGGCGAACAGTGACCAGTGCCAGGTTAACCTGCATGGCATCCGAGAGCGTCTCCCGCAGTCGCTCGGTGCTGCGAATCACCCTCACGATATGGTCTTGAACATCCCTGTAATAAGGCCGTAAGTCCTTGGCAATGAGGTCAGTGTGCAGTCGGAGCAGGGCAGTGCAGATATCGCCGACGGGTGTCGCTGCGTCCCGCAGTGTTGCTACTTCCCGCTTCAGTCCGTACAGCCGCTCAATTAAGGGGCCATCAAGATTACTGGCAAAAATGTCGTCCTCCAGTCCACCAAGTTGCTTCTGCTGGTAGTCGGCGACCTGTAAAAATTGATCTACCAGAAAGTCCAGCAGTGCATACAGCACAAAGCCTGGCCCTTTTCTGAGTTGGGCGGGATTGGCCTCGCACCGGGTTCTTATGCGGTCATATCGGGTGTGTTCGCCATGTTGAATCAGGATGACAAACCGCTGGCCGATGAAGGCATGGAGTTCACCATAGAGGGTTGTGCCGCCTTCAAGCGCAACTGTGTGGAATGTTAAAAACAGAACGTCGCCATAGTCCTCCAGTTTGGGCCGCTGATGGGCGGATCGGGCATCTTCCATGGCCAATTCATGCAAATTGAATTCTTCTTCTATTTTTGCCAGTTCCTGTGCCGTGGGGTCTCCCATGGTGAGCCACACGAAGCCGCCGGGTTCCTCCAGCAGGTCACTGATGCTGTCCAGAGGCAGATCGCTGATGTATTGACCATTTCGGTAGGCTGAGAAATTCAGGGACATGTCTACGCCTTTTTTGAGTGCTTGTTGAGGTTCACGGGTGCCATGTGAGGGGCCGCGCTGCCGCGCTGCCCGCTGGGCTTTGGCCATATTGGCCGGTAGGTCCAGCGATCCATCAGGTCTTAACCGAACCCGATGAGTGCGATGTCGCACAGTTCCGATGGTCGCCCCGGCTCATCGGCATCCAGAACGGCGTAGAGGCGATCAGGTTGGTCGGGTCGCGCGCAGATCCCCTCGATTTTCTCCCGGAACAGGCTGCCATCGGGTTGTCTGATTTCAGTCCAACGGCCATGACCATGTTCGTCAAGGGCACCAATGGCAGAGCCGATGACACGCCCATCACTCACGGTGTTGGTGGATAGTTCGGCACTGGCGCTATAGATCAGTTGTCTGCCACACCAGCAGGCGTCGGTGAAACTCAGCGCTGCATTTTCTAGGGTGCCGAGATCGTACTGCACGATTCGATCCAAATCTGGCAAATCGGCGTTTTCGGGAGATTCGAGATACGCCTTAAGGGTCTGCCAGTCGATATCACAACTGGCATTCACCGCTTGCAGGCCATTCCTTTGAGCACCATTGCCCCGGTTGAATATGCGAATACGGTTGCCCAGCCAGACGACCCCCTCAATGTTCAGTTCGCTGCCGCTGAATTCAGTTTGTGCCATGAATTTCGCATAGAGGCGATGGGCAGGGAACAGGGATGCTGTCCCGCTGCTGCTGATTCTGAGGATACGGGTTCGCTGTTCTGTTGCGCCTGAGCCGAATCCAAACAGGGTATCTCCGCCTGCGGTGGGTATACTAAAGCAGGCCTCAAGGTCGGGTTTGTCTGATTTGTTGCCGCGATTGTCATCAAATTGCCGTATCCCATCGGCGGCTGATGGCAGCGTGACAGAAGCGACCCGACCGGTCGTCGGATCGACGAGCGCCAGAAACAGGGCATCATCCTGCATCACGGCGAGGTGTCCATTCATCCAGCAAAGTCCAGACCCTGCCCGGACATGAGCGGGTCGGTCCAGGGTGAGGTCCGGTCCTTCGCTGTAAAGCAATGCTGAACGACGAATGACCGTGGCCGAGCGCAGGGTATCCCTGAGTGAACGCTGCAATAGGGTCATGGGTGTAATGGTTGCCGTTGCGGTCAGGACAGCGGATCCAGCGCAAAATCAATGATTTCATCAATCAATTGTGGAAAGTGCCGCAAGCTGTGATCGCCACCTTCAATGACGGTCTGACGGGCGTCGGCATATCTTGCGACAGATTCCCGATAGTCGATGAGTTCATCGCCGGTTTCCACGATTAACCACAGCTTCCCGGGAGCTGCCGGCATCTGTCTGTCAAACCGATGTAGCGCAGCCAGGTGCGCATGGGTGAAATCAAAGTTCTCGCCGGTGTAGAGGTTGGTCTGACAGCCGACGAACGTGGCCAGGGTTTTCCATGGCTGGCTGGCTGGGTTCAGGAGTACGGCTCGGCTCTCATATGTGCCCGACAGATAAGCGGCGTAGAAACCGCCCAGCGAACTGCCGATGAATGTGGGCGCCTCTGCTAACTCTGCAACGGCGGCATCAACGCATTCAATGGCCGCAGCAGGATCCGCCGGTAATTGTGGACACCAGAACTGATCTTTCATCCCCAATTCGCTCAGACGTTGAGCCAGTTGCCTCGCTTTACTGGACGCAGGCGCCGAACGAAACCCGTGCAGATAGAAAATCATGGGTCGATGAGTTTGCTCAATTTGAGGGCAGGACGCCACACGTGGCCGAGTGAGGGGATTATAACGGGATTCCTTAACTGCCCGGACTTGGCCTGATGCTGGCGATTTAGGGCTTACAGCGATTGCTCCTTCAGGCGGTCTTTGTTACGGTTCAGCCTGATTCTAGACGCAACCGGAGCATACAGGCATGAAGGGTGATAAAAAGGTAATCAAGTACCTCAACAAGGTTCTTGCTAATGAATTAACGGCCATCAATCAGTATTTTCTGCATGCACGCATGTTCAAGAACTGGGGTCTCAGCAAACTCAACGAGAAGGAGTACCACGAATCGATTGATGAAATGAAGCACGCCGATAGGCTCATTGAGCGGATTCTGTTCCTGGAGGGACTGCCGAACTTGCAGGAACTGGGCAAACTCAAAATTGGTGAGCACACACTCGAAATGTTGCAGTGTGATCTGGCGCTGGAAATGGAGGCGATTCCCGATTTGCGGGAGGCCATCGGCTATTGTGAGCAGCTTGGTGATTACGTCAGCCGTGATCTGTTCCAGCACATCCTTGAAAGCGAGGAGGAACATGTGGACTGGCTGGAAACACAGCTGGATCTGATTGACCGGGTTGGCATCCAGAACTATCAGCAATCAATGATTTAACTGACACGGGTGCCGACGCGAGCTGGATCTTTGTGATGTCCTGTTCAGGCGGCGGACAAGACGCGGCTCTGAGTGGCACCCGGGTTCTGCAGGCATTCATTGATGACTTGACGGGCTGCCAGTGCGCATTTACCGCACTGATCGCATGCGCCTAGTTCCTGCCTTAGGCCACGGATAGAACTCACCCCTTTTTCGGTAACGGTTTTACGGATCTGGCTATCAGTCACACCCTTACAAATACAGATGTACATGTTCAATCACGCGAAGTTGTATGGTTGAACTCATCCTAGTCGAAACAAGAATGATTATCAACAGTGGATTTTTTGGGTCTTCGATCTCTGTCGCTGCTGTTGATGTGGGTGGGGGTGCGTGTTGCGCCATTTACGCTGCGGGCTCATCGAAAATCAGCGCGCCTTGATGTGCGGGCTGGCAGAGATTCCGGTCCATCGCGTTCGCTCTGACCAGCGCGCCTAGCCGTATGCCCAACAGCCGGAATTTCTGGTCAAAACGGACACGGCGCAGGCAGACTCTTGCAGCAGAACGTATGACCAGCGGGTCGGCGGTGGGGACGGCGATGGTCTCATTGCGGGTTACGATCTGAAAATCGGCAAACTTGACTTTGATACCAATGGCTCGGCTCTCATAGCCTTTGCGAACCAGATCTTCCTGCACACGCATACAGAGTGTTAGCAATATTTCCGACAGTTCAGCACGATCTGTAGCAGGGTGCAGGTCGCGTTCGAAAGTCGTCTCCCTGCTGATGGATTTGGCTTCCCGCAGGGTTACCAGTGGTCGCTCATCATGACCCTGCGCGACGTCTGCCAGCCATTGGCCCTGGCGTGGTCCAAACTCTGCGATCAGCCTTGAGAGATCGATAACCGCCAGATCCCCGATACGTTTGACACCCATGGACGCCAGTCGAGCATGGGTTCTTGGGCCTATGCCATTGATGCGATTCACGGGCAGCGGCCAGACCAGAGCGGGCACATCGGCCCGATTCAGCAGGGTCTGGCCGTCTGGCTTGTTCATGTCCGAGGCTAGTTTGGCCAGCATTTTGTTGGGGGCGATACCGATCGAACAGGATAAGCCCGTGGCGTCTCTGACCTGCTGCCTGAGTTGACGGGCCAGATTTTCGTTGTCGTCCTGAATGGTACTCAGATCAATGAAAATTTCGTCGATGCCCCGATCTTCGATCGTCGGTGCGATCCCGGCAACCGCTGCCTTGAACAGCTCGGAGTAGTATCGGTATTGCTCGAAGTCAGCCGGCAGCAGGATGGCCTCGGGCGCGAGCAGCGCCGCCTTCATGAGTCCCATGCCGGAGTGAACGCCAAGGGCACGGGCCTCATAGGTGGCGGTAGTGACGACGCCGCGACCGCTATATTCCTTGAGTCGCTGAAAGCCCGCCAGTCCTCTGTCGGGTGTAGGCATTGCAATCCGTCGCCCACCAATCACCAGAGGCAGGCCACGCAGCATAGGGTAGCGAAGCAGTTCGACCGAGGCATAAAAGGCATCCATATCGAGGTGGGCTATACGGCGCGTCACTGGGCAATCCATGTATTTTGAGTCTAGGCGGTAGCGCTTCATAATAGCTCGTTACCATACCGATCCGTTCCCTCAGCGAGGCCCTGCTTATGACTGCAGATGTACTGGTGATCTGTGCTAATCCCTTACTCAATCTGGTTCATGCCGGAGAGTTGATTCCGGGAGAAATAAACCGCATGTCTGCCATGGTCATGCATGCCGAGGGCAAAGGCGTGAATGTTGGCAGACTGCTGGCGCGGCTGGGGCACCGGGTGGTGCTGACCGGCTTTGCCGGGGGACATAGCGGTGCCTGGTTACGTGATCTGGTGAAAGCGGAGGGCATGACCGATGCCTGTATTGACACCCTGGCGCCGGTTCGTGTCGGCTTCATGGCGTCCAGCAGTCATCAGGATCACCCGACCAGCATGCTCCCGAACGGCTTTCCCGTCACCGCAGCCGAATGTGACACCCTGCTGCGGCAGATTGACTCACTACTGCCCCAAGTGCGACTGGTCATCATCAGTGGTTCTGTGCCGGATGATAGCGCCGAGGATCTTTACCTGTCAGTGCTGGCACTCTGCCGACGTGCAGACGTCCCATGCTGGCTTGATGCTCATGGTTCGGCTCTGGTGAAGGCGTTGGCAGGGCCGATAGCCCCCGACCTCGCCAAACCTAATCGCGAGGAGTACGCCCAAAGCACCGAGTGGCACCGGGTGCCGGAACTCCATATCACCGATGGTGGCGGGATGGTCGAGGTACATAGTCGGTCGGAGGGCTCATGGCAGTTGATTCCTCCGACGATTCAGCAAGTTAATCCCATAGGTTCGGGAGATTGTTATGTCGCGGGGCTGGCTCACGGTTGGCTGCAGGGGTTACCGCTCGACCAACGTCTGGCACTGGCCTCAAGTGCCGGAGCTGTTAATGCGTTGCGGCAGGATGTGGCGATGATCCTGCCGCATGAAATCGACCTGCTAATCTCGGAAGTCACTGTAAGGCCCCTCTGATGCAATCAAACCAGGCGTTTGGCATGTTTAGTTGCAATCAAACTGCTGCTGCATGAACCTCGGGATGCGCTCCTCAAGCCAGTAGCGGGGCCGCCACGGTAGTGGCCCCGAAACAAAGCCGACATGTCCCCCGGCATCGGTCAACTCAAGCCGAACGCTGGCTGATAATTCAGTATCATGGGGGATTACTGCCGGTGTCATGAACGGATCATCACGAGAGTGAATAATGAGGGTCGGTCGCCGAATCTGTCCGAGAAATTGTCTTGCACTGGATTTTTGATAGTAGTCACTGGCGCTTTCAAACCCGTAGAGTCGTGCCACCACCTTGTAATCGTATTCCCAGAATGACTGTATCCCGGACAAATCCCCCAGTGCCTGCAGTTTTTGCGCTTCGACGACCTCGCCCATAAACTCCAGATGCTCCCGCTTCCAGTTCACAAAGTCCTTGAGTTCCTTCAATAGCTGATTGCGGTAGAGTTTTGAGAAACCGTTGTCGAGTCGGTCGGCGCAAAGATCAAGTCGTAGCGGCGCCGATACTGCGACCGCAGCCGAGAGTGTCGCAGTCTCACCTCGCTCACCCAGCCATTTGAGAAGAACATTGCCTCCC
>JBKCCF010000114.1:0-21248 GCA_046305255.1 Methylococcaceae bacterium | reverse complement strand
GTCTTGGGATTGCGGCCAGGCCGTTCGCTCTTGTCCCGTAATTCGAAATTGCCAAAACCAGAGAGCTTGACCGATTCGCCTTGAGCCAGCGCGGTTTTTATTTCCTCGAAGAACTGATCAACCAGTTCTTTGGCATCTTTTCGGCTCAGGTCAAGATTTTCAAGCAATTTCTCGACCATATCTATTTTGGTGAGTGCCATGGATCAGTCTCTCAGGTGTGCATCAAATTGTTCAGCAAGGCTCTTCAAGATACCAGCAACAGCCACATCAACCCTCGCATCAATCAGCGTGTCAGTCTCATCCTGCCAGAAAAGCCCGAGCGCTACGCTTTTTTTACCGGATTCGACGCCCTGACCGCGGTAGATGTCGAATATCAGCACTTCGCGCAAGATGCCACCACCATGGTCTTCACTACAGGCCACCAAACTGGCGACAGGGATTGATTCATCGACAATAACGGCAATGTCGCGGCGAACGTGAGGAAACTTGGACAACGAACGGAACTTTGGAACCGTCCTTTCCAGAAGCACGGATTGATCCAGTTCCACCAGGAAAACGCGCTGGTCAAACCCAAGTTGTTTCTCCAGCCTCGGGTGCAGCATACCCGCCACGCCTAAACGCTGGCGACCAAGATAAATATCGGCGGTCTGACCTGGATGCAAAGCCGGGTGCTGACCCGCCCTGAATTCCAATAGATTGGCGCGACCGGTCAGTGCAACAACCGCTTCGACATCCGCTTTGATATCGTAGAAGTCCATCCTGCGTAATGCTTCACCCCACTGCTCAGGATTGACCGTACCCATCCCTAACCATGCTATAGACTTGGGTTGCCTCAGCCCATTGGTATCCTGATGAAAAATCAGACCACTTTCGAATAGCCGCACACGCGGCTGCTGGCGATTATTGTTCTTGATGGCGGCATCCAGCAAGCCCACCCACAAGGTCGTACGCATCACTGCAAGCTCGGCAGAAATCGGGTTTTTAAGCGGCAGCGGCACCTCATTCGGCACGATCAACTTTTGCAGCCTCTCTTCGACGAAGCTATAGGTAATGGCCTCCTGATAGCCCGCATCGACCAGTGCATCCTTGACCCTATCCAAGGTCAGGCAGGTCTCCGAAACCGCACGCATGGCGGCCGGAAACGTCGGGTGCTTGCGCGGCAGGTGATCGTAGCCATAAACGCGACCCAATTCCTCAATCAGATCGGCTTCAATAGCGATGTCGAAGCGGAACGCAGGTGGCGTTACCCGCCAGCCCTCCGCGTTCTGTTCAGGCCGCATACCCAGTCGTTGCAGGATTGCCCCAACACGGGCCGAATCAATATCAAGGCCCAGCAAGCGACTGATACGGGCCGAACGCAACTGCAGAGGCTTCCTATCGGGCAAATGTGCAGGACTGCAAACTTCGACAATGGGTCCCACTGCGCCCCCCGCAATGGCAACGATCAATGCAGTGGCACGTGCCATCGCCTCTGTCTGCAATTCGAAACTCACACCACGCTCGAATCGGTGCGATGAGTCGGTATTGAGACCATACTGACGGGCTTTTCCCATGATCAGGTCAGGCGTGAAAAAGGCACATTCCAGGAAAATATCGCGGGTAGCGTCTCCTATGGCAGACTCGCTCCCTCCCATGATGCCGGCCAGCGCCAACGGCTTGAACTGGTCGGCAATGACCAGTGTGTTTCCTTGCAGAGTCAGTTCCTGGTCGTTCAACAGGCGAAGTTTCTCACCTTCTTGCGCCAACCGAACCCGGATACCGCCTTCGAGTTTATTGGCATCAAAAGCATGCAGTGGCTGCCCCATTTCCAGCAGAACGTAATTGGTGACATCAATTACGGCATCCAGGGATCTCAGCCCCGAGCGCCGCAAACGCTCCTTCATCCACATCGGGGTCTGGACATCTCGGTTAACACCGTGAATCAACCGACCGAGATAGCGTGGACATTGCTCGGGTGCCTCAACGGTGACCGTTAGTACTGCATCATGCCCGACAGGGGGTAATTCGACTTTGGGACCTGTCAGATCAAGTCCGTTGAGTAGCGCCACCTCGCGTGCGATCCCTGCAACGCTCAGGCAGTCCGCCCGGTTAGGGGTGAGATCAACCTCAATCAACATATCATTCAACCGGAGAAACTCGCGGATATCGGCCCCCACCGGGGCATCTGCCGGCAACTCCATCAAGCCGGAGGCATCGTCGTCAAGACCCAGTTCTTTGGCAGAACAAAGCATGCCTAAGGATGATACGCCGCGGAGCTTGGATGCCTTGATCCTGATGCCACCGGGCAACTCAGCACCTACCACCGCCAGGGGAGCACGCATTCCCTCTCGAGCATTAGGGGCACCACAGACAATCTGTAAAGGTTCTGCAAGACCTGCAGCGACCCGGCAGATCCTTAGTCGATCCGCTTCAGGGTGTGGCGATGTCTCAAGAATCTCTCCGATGACGACACCGCTGAATTCATCCGCGGCGGGCACGGCGCTATCGACTTCAAGACCGGCCATGGTCAACTGATGGATTAACTGCGAAGTCGTAATAGCAGGATTTACATAGTCTCGGAGCCAGGCTTCGCTGAAACGCATGGTAGGACCCAGTGGGTAAGCTTAAAATGCAGCGAACTGCGTGAGGAACTTAAGGTCGTTTTCAAAGAATAGCCGGAGGTCATTGATACCGTAGCGGAGCATCGCCATCCGTTCAACCCCAAGCCCGAAGGCGAATCCGGTATGTATTTCGGGGTCAATACCGACAAACCCAAACACTCGGGGATGAACCATGCCGCAGCCCATCACCTCAAGCCAGCCCGTCTGCTTACACACCCTACAACCCTTTCCGCTACAGATAACACATTCGATATCAACTTCGGCCGAAGGCTCAGTGAACGGAAAGTAAGAGGGTCTGAACCGTACCTGTACATCCTTTTCGAAGAACAAGGTCAGGAATTCGTAGAGTATGCCGCGCAGATCGGCGAAGCTGACGTTCTCATCCACTAGAAAACCCTCTACCTGATGGAACATCGGCGTATGGGTCAAATCCGAATCACAGCGGTACACCCGACCGGGAGCGATTACCCGCAATGGCGGCTTTCTAGCCTCCATGATACGAACCTGTACGGGCGAGGTGTGGGTACGGAGTAACGTATGCTGATCGAAATAGAAAGTGTCGTGCATCGCCCGCGCGGGGTGGGAAGCGGGTATGTTCAGTGCCTCGAAATTATGGAAGTCATCCTCAATTTCGGGACCCTCGACAATTTCGAATCCAATTTTGGCGAACAACTCAGATATGCGCCGCAAAGTCAGCGTTACGGGATGCAATCCGCCCGTCGCGCGACCCCGCCCAGGCAAACTCACATCAATCGTCTCACTGACCAAGCGTTTCTCAAGTTCCAGCGACTCAAGAAGCGATTTGCGTGACTCCAGCGCGTCAATAAAGGCATCCCTGGCAGAATTGATTTCTGCACCGGCAACCCTGCGCTCGTTTGGTGGGAGAGTCCCCAAGGCTTTCATGCGCTCGGTGAATACGCCTTTTTTGCCGACGTAACGCACGCGGATCAAATCAACTGACGGGACAGTATCAGCCGCGGACAATTCCCCTTGCGCAAGTTCGAGTAGATCTTCAAGGGTAGTCATGTGCTGCCTTATTCCCGGGATGTGCAGTAAGCTTTTGACGAAAAAAAACAAGGCGCGACTGGCGCGCCCCGGATTCAGGTTTTGCGGGATCTAACCCTGAGCAATCTTGGCGAGTGCTGCGAAGGCTTCCTTGTCTCGGACCGCAATATCGGCAAGCACCTTGCGATCGATCTCGACAGAAGCCTTCTTGAGACCATCCATAAAACGACTGTAGGACAGACCGCATTCGCGAGCGGCCGCATTGATACGGACGATCCACAGTGAGCGGAACTGACGCTTCCTCTGTCTGCGGTCTCGGTATGCATACTGACCGGCCTTGATAACAGCCTGCTTAGCTACGCGATAAACCCGACTACGGGCGCCATAGTAACCCTTAGCCTGCTTAAGAACTTTCTTGTGACGCGCTCTTGCTGTGACGCCACGTTTTACTCTTGGCATTGGACCCTCTTAAAATCTTAGGTCTAAATAAAATCGGTTAAGCGTAAGGCATCATGCGTGCCGCGCTACGCACGTCCGACGCATGAATCTCGTTGGGACTCCTCAACTGACGCTTACGCTTTGTGCTTTTCTTGGTAAGAATATGACGGCGATGCGAATGGTTGCACTTAAAACCACCAGAAGCGGTTTTCTTGAAACGTTTCGCCGCGCCACGATTAGTTTTCAACTTTGGCATCGTGCTCTCCGGTTTAATCTCTATCAGGATTTTTTCTTCTTTGGAGTCAAGGTCATGCTCATCTGCTTACCCTCCATCTTGGGGAATTGCTCGACCGAGCCATGCTCAACCAGATCGGTTTCTATCTGCTTGAGAAGATCCATGCCAAGCTCCTTATGGCTCAATTCGCGGCCACGAAATCTTACGGTCACCTTCGCTTTATCCCCGTCACTCAGAAACCGGGTCAGATTTCTAAGCTTGACCTGATAATCACCAACGTCGGTGCCCGGGCGGAACTTTACTTCCTTAACCTGTATTTGTTTTTGCTTCTTTTTTGCCGCTTGTTGCTTCTTGTTAAGCTCAAACCTGAACTTGCCGTAGTCCATAATGCGACATACGGGAGGATCCGCACCAGGGGATATTTCAACCAGATCAAGTTCAGCCTCATAAGCCAGTTGTCTCGCCTCACGGCTGGATACAACACCGGCCTGATTACCCTCTGCATCAATCAACCGGACTGTTGGAGACTGTATTTCGTCGTTCAACCGCGGTTCTTTTCTATCGGCACTGATAGCCTGATCCTCCAAAAACAGTTAAATAATCGCGACACGACTGGCCGCTTCGTCGGCAAGCTTTTGCGCCAACTCTGTCGGGCTGAACGCCCCCAAATCAACACCCTTCTGGGTTCGGAGAGTAACTGTATCCGACTCAACCTCCTTATCGCCCACTATGACAAGATAGGGTACTCGCCGCATCGAATGCTCGCGGATTTTAAAGCCGATTTTTTCATTTCTCAAGTCAGTCTCCACTCTGAGACCTTGTACCCTAAGTCCGGCCGCCACTTTTACTGCATAGCCAGACTGACTGTCCGTTATATTCAAGACCACGACCTGAATAGGAGCGAGCCAAAGTGGAAAATAACCAGCGTAGTGCTCAATCAAAATCCCGATAAATCTTTCCAATGAACCCAAAATGGCGCGATGCAGCATAACCGGAGTATGTTTTGCACCATCCTCGGCAACATAAACCGCGCCCAACCTTTCCGGCATGGAAAAATCAACTTGAATTGTGCCACACTGCCAGACGCGATCAAGGCAGTCGGCGAGTGAAAATTCTATTTTAGGCCCATAAAAAGCCCCTTCCCCCGGGTGTAACTGCCAATCAAGCCCCTTGGCGTCCAGCGCGGTGGCTAATGCTGCTTCCGCCTTGTCCCAGACCTCATCGGATCCCACCCTGTTCACTGGGCGAGTTGACAATTTAACGAGTACCTTGGTGAAACCGAAGTCAGCGTAGACATTACGAAGCAGATCAATAAATACGGACACTTCGCCCTGAACTTGCGCTTCAGTACAGAAGATATGCGCATCGTCCTGAACAAACCCTCGAACCCGCATCAAACCATGCAATACCCCGGACAACTCATTGCGGTGACACGATCCGAACTCGGCCAATCGCAAGGGCAGGTCTCGATAACTCTTCAAACCCTGGTTATACACCTGAACGTGACAGGGACAGTTCATGGGCTTGATGGCGTAATCCCGCGACTCGGATGTCGTGGTAAACATATCGGCCTGAAACTTGTCCCAATGCCCTGATTTCTCCCACAGGCTACGCGATACCACCAAGGGCGTACGAATCTCTTCGTAGCCATTATCCCGAAAAACGCCGCGCATATAGTGCTCGACCACGTGCCAAAGCATCCAGCCCTTGGGGTGCCAGAACACCATCCCAGGGGCTTCCTCCTGCATATGGAACAAATCAAGCGCTTTGGCTATTTTTCGGTGATCGCGGCGCTCCGCCTCTTCAAGCCGAGCCAGATAGTCTTTCAGGTCTTTTTTGTCTGCCCAAGCGGTCCCATAAATCCGCTGCAGCATCTCATTCTTGGAATCCCCGCGCCAATAAGCACCTGCGATCTTCATCAACTTGAACGCACGCAGTTTGCCAGTATCAGGAACATGCGGTCCGCGACACAGGTCGGTAAACCCACCCTGCGTGTAAAGCGAAATACTCTGATCCTCAGGAATTCCGCTTATGATTTCGGCCTTGTAAGCCTCGCCCTGCCCGAGAAAAAACTCGACAGCCTCATTTCTGGCCATAATATGCCGCGTTACGGGCATAGCCTCCGCCGCCAACGCTTCCATTTTCTTTTCTATCGCCGCCAAATCCTCAGGCGTAAATGGACGCTCATAGGAAAAATCGTAATAGAAGCCGTTCTCCACCACGGGGCCGATAGTCACTTGTGCGGCCGGGAACAGGGATTTAACGGCCTGCGCCAGCAAATGAGCAGCCGAATGCCGGATAACATCTACGCCATCCGGGTCGCGCCCCGTAACCAGAGTCACATCCGCATCGTGCTCGATAAGATAAGACAAATCAACCAATTCACCGTCAACGCGTCCCGCGAGGGCAGCCTTGGCCAACCCCGGGCCAATAGACCCAGCGACATCCAGCAACGTCACTGGACGCTCGAACTCGCGGTTCGTTCCATCGGGCAGCGTTATCACCGGCATCTAAAACCTCGCTAACAAAAAAAAGCACCGCATTGCGATGCTTTTTCGGATTTGGTAGGCGCGATTGGACTCGAACCAACGACCCCCACCATGTCAAGGTGGTGCTCTAACCAACTGAGCTACGCGCCTGCAAACTAGCCCCGGATTATAGGCAATTTTATGAAGATTGCAAACATTTAGACGCCCGTCACCCCCGCTAATCTGACGTTCTATCCCCAGCGCTTCTGTCTATCGCAACAGGAAGCCATCTCCTGCCGCATCTATGGCAAGAACTTTAAAGGCACCGACAAGATCAATCCTGAAATCCTGCTCCAGGGAAAACGTACCATCAGCATTGATGTCGATTTGTATTTGCTTGCCGACGAGGGCGATATTGTGGTCATCATCAATGGAGCCACCGAGTTTCTGACCATTCAAACTGTCCAGTGCGCCCTCCGATTTGAATTGACGCCATACATCAGCACTGAAATTAATCTTGTCCCCTTTAGCCACTTTCAGTGAGTCTCGGTCCCCAGTCGCCAGATCGCCCAAACCAAGATATTTAGATAGGTACTGGTAAGTATCCTTACCCGCACCGCCCTCAAGAAAGTCACTACCTGAACCACCCACCAGGAGATCATTGCCTACCCCACCCTTTAGCCTGTCGCCCCCCTCTTCGCCGTAAATACGGTCATTACCACCCTTGCCGTCAATAACATCATTTCCACTACCGGCAATAATGAGGTCGGCCCTGCTGGCTCCCTTGAGGCTGTCCGACCCGGCCGTGCCCTTTTTAGCCCTGGAAAGCTCTGTCTCACTGAATACGATATCCGGAGGGCTTGTCACTTCAGTGGTGGCTGCAGCCGCTTTAGTCTCGACGGTTCCGTGGTTATCCGTGTAGCGCGCGATAACCGATATCTCTTTGCCTACATCTGTACGGGTGAGGGTATAGGTAGATTGATTTGCGCCGGCAATCTCTTTACCCCCAGATAGCCACTGATACTGAATGGGGCCGATACCGTCATCGTCAACCATACGGCTGGTTGCCGTTAGCGGCTGACCCATGATCGTTAGGCCAGCTATCTCAAACGTTCCGCTCGGGGCATCGTTGACGTTGGCAACGGCTAACAGGAATAAATCGCTGACACTGGCGGCGCTGCCATCAGTTGCCGTCACGTTAACGCTCAGACTACCGACATCGCCATTACCCGGTGTGCCGCTGAAGGTTCGGGTACCTGCATTGAAGCTCAGCCAAGTGGGCAACGACGCGCCATTCTCTAGCGTCGCGGCATAACGCAGGCTGTCTCCGGCATCCACATCGGTAAACATGTTGACGGGAAGCTGGAGAGTGAACGGCGCGTCTTCGACAGCCGACTGGTCCGCGAGAGGGTTGGCGAGGGTGGGGGTATGATTGGCAAATATCTGCCCGACTGCGCCAGCTGCTTCTGTGACCTTTTGCTCGAGATTACCCGCATTAACCGTGATGCTAGCACTATCGCCATTGACGACAGCCGAGGCTGACTGCGGGCCGACCGTTCCCTGAGCCACGATCTGCGCGGCGACAATCTGCGTCAGTGAATAGGTGGCATTGACCGCTTCACCTGCTCCGGCGGCAGTATCTGCCGCAATCGACGTCTCTTCGATTTGGCTATTGACCAATGCGGTAGTATCGGCAATGACCGCAACCTGAGCACCAAGTTTGGCGCGCTGGTCCTGATCAGCAATGATCTGTTGGCTCGCAGCCGTGAGCGCGCTGGCAATGACAGTGGCATCCGTAAGATCAATCAACCCTGCCCTATCCAATGCCGATTGCAGCAACGACGCTGCTACAGCATGAGTGAGCTCTGCAACGCTATCGGTACTTGCGCCCACGGCCTGCGTGACGTTGGCGGCAATATCGAGCACATTGGCGATCTGAGCAGCAGCACTTTGAACTTTTACGGCCAAAGCGGCCGCATTGGCATCTGAACCGGCAGCTGCAGCCGCAGCCAGAGGGTCGTAGCGGTCAAGATCCAGCCCTGCATCCAATCCCAAGGCCATCTTGACCCGGCTCTCGGCATCGGCATCGCCGCCAGCAGCGACGATCAGCGAGGTAATGGGGGTGATGACAGATGACCCCGATGGTGCCGAATAGCTGCCGGTAAACGCCCTGCCCGTCGAGATATCGACCGTGCCACCATTGGGGTTCGACGATATCCTGAGCGTACCATCACCGACCAAGCCCGCGAACTGACCGCTGCCATCCGTCAGCGTCCAGGACTCACCCTCGCCGCTGTCCCATTGCGCATTCGCGTTTTCATCCGTCCAGTCGCGAATGCCGTTCCCATCGCCATCGACCCAGACAAGGGCATTGGACAGGTAGCCATCAAGTACCAACCCCCTCTGCACCCGCTCGACCCAGGGCGCCGAGATTTGAAGATCGGTTGCGCTCAACGCCGGCGATCCAGTCAATCTGGCGATTTCAACGGCCGCTTGCTTGCCACTACCATCAGGATCAAACAGCAGTGTCCCGGTCAATTTTTTGTAGATGATGTAATCGTTGGCATCGACCGGGCTCGTGAATACGAAATTGTCGCCTAGATTTTTATCGCCACTCAGCGCACTGAAATACATCCCCTGCAGGGTAATTTTATCGGCACCTGATATGAAATCCTTGAGGGTATCCAGATTGGAGTTAATCCCAAGCGCAACGCTGGGCGCGGTTATCACGAAGGTGTCGGCACCGAGGCCACCCTCGAGAGTATCCTGACCTGCAGCACCGTTCAACGTATCGTCAGAGGCGCCGCCCACGATCGAGTTGGCCAGACCGTTGCCTAATCCCGAGAATCCACCCGACCCCACATACCTGAGATTTTCCACATGGCTGGCCAGCGTCAGGCTGGCGAGCGTGGTTTCGACCCTATCCTGTCCACCACCAGCCGCTTCTACTACCCAATCAAGTACGTTTTCGACCTGGTAAACGTCATTACCCATTCCGCCTTCCAGAGTATCTACAGAGGCGCCCCCATCCAGCGTGTCGTCGCCCACGCCACCCGACAGGCGGTCCTCCCCCATCCCTCCGACAAGCGCATTGGCAAGAGCGTTACCGACGCCTGTAAAGCGCCCGGAACCCACATAGCATACATCCTCTACATTAGCGGCAAGGGTCAGACTGGCACACGTTGTGTCAACCCGGTCGTGTCCACCCACCAGCGACTCTATGACCTGATCAAGCGCATGATCGACCCGATACACGTCATTGCCCGCGCCACCCTCAAGCGTATCGGCAGACTCCCCCCCGTCAAGGCTGTCATCTCCGTCACCCCCGAGAAGAGAGTCACTCGCCGCGCCTCCGGACAGGCTATCGCCGCCTGCCCCGCCCTCAAACCACACGGCGAGATCGCCAGAGACAAAACTATCGGCTGCCTGCCCACCAATAACGTGCATCAGGTTGATGACGCCTGCCGTTCCAGTCGCCTGACCGATTGAGTCCTCACCCGTTACGTTCCGGTAATTAATCGTCACCGGCGAAAGATAGGCGCTGTAATCGAGCACATTGGCAGAGGCAAGATCACCGGCGGTCGTACGTCCGCCATTGAGGAGCCCCGCATTAACAACGCCATTCCCCATGACAAACCGGTCGGACTGACTGCCGCCAACCCATGATTCCATGGCGGACCTGAGTTGTGCTGATACGGTGCCGGCCGGTGTTGTGGTCACAATACTGACAGTGTCAAAACCTGCCATGAAGGTGAAAACCACGCTGTTGCCAGCCCCGTTGACCTGAGAGAAATCAACCGTATCCACACCTGGGATAGCCAGCTCCGAAAGCGTATCGGCAAACGCCAGATCGTCATAGACATAGGTATCGTTACCCAAGCCACCGGTGAGTGTATTGGTATTACCTCCCCCACCCAGAGTATCGTTTCCAGCGCCGCCAATGAGTGTGTCATTGCCGATGCCGCCCGACAACATGTCGTCCCCCGCGCTACCGGAGACGCTGTCATTTCCGGCATTACCCTTGATGACGTTAGCCCCATCCCCGCCGATCAGGGTATCGTTGCCAGCACCGCCATAGAGATTTTCGATACCTTCAATTGAGGTAAATGCCGTCGCCGAACCCGTATCAAGATTGACCGAAACGGCATGGGTCCATTTGCCGTAATCAAGGGTATCCAGGCCATCACCGGCTCTAAGCGTAATACCGGTATTAACCCCGTCAGTGATACTCAGGCTGTCATCACCCGAGCCCAGTATCAGGTTTTCGATCTCACCATTGGGCACCTCAATGCCGGGCCCGGAGGAGCTCCCGCTCACCTGGCCGGGTGACACCGCAGTACCTACCGTGGCCTTGAGTGAGTGAGTCATCTCACCGGCATCAACCGTATCCGTTCCCTCCGCGGCCCATTCAACAATCTGGTTGAACCCACTCTCGGCATCAATCACATAAAGGTCGTCGCCGCCGCCACCTGAATTCCGGTTATCGCCCTTCCCCCCAAACAGCGTATCGTTTCCGGCCGAACCGACCAGACTATCGTTATCAGCCCCGCCCCAAATGCTGTCAGCACCAAGACCGCCCGTCAGGCTGTCATTACCGCCCCCGCCCGAAATCCAGGTCGTACCGGTGAAGCCCGATGCGTTAATGGTGTTGGCAGAAGCACCGCCGGTAAGTGCGGCTTCCTCAATGGCAACCACTGCATGATGGAGGCCGGGGCCGCTGCCCAAGGTTAGCGTGTTGACCGTCAATGTCATGTTGATATCGGCCTTCGATACCAACCTGTCGATACCTGCCCCGCCGTCGTACTGATCCGCGCTGGCACCAAGAGGATCCTGCGAGTATTCGCTACCAAGGTCGACATTCACGACAACCAGCACATCATCACCAGTGCCGCCGGCCAGGGTATCGCTGCCAGCTCCCCCCACCAGTACATCGTTGCCGTCCTCACCATTCAAGCGGTCATCGCCGCTACTGCCGTAGATAAAGTCACCGCCGCTCCCGCCATCGACCGTATCGTTGCCTTCACCCGCCATGATGGCGTCGCCCGCATGGCCACCGGTAATACTGTCGTTGCCCATGCCACCGTCAATACGGTTCGCTTCGTCTACCCCTCCCTTTATGACGTCATGGCCGTCCTCACCCAGTAATTCATCACCCTGCAGGCCACCTTCAAGAGTGTCACTGCCATCGCGGCCACGAATAAAATCGTTACCGCCAACGCTCACCAGATGAGCCGGAAGATTATTGCCATCATCTCCGAACAACCGATCGGCATCGGCACCACAACCCCCATCGATAGTATCGTTTCCATCGTAAAACCTCTCCCGATCCGGCGTATTGCCAAATCCAATCTTGATCCTGTCAGAGCCATCCAGCGTCACCACGAAGTCAGGCTGCTGCGTCTCGGTTGTGGTCGATGCCGGCAGATAGGCCAGCCCACCAAACTGGAAAGGGGTCTGACCCGTGATCGCGGCGCGGGTCACTGTCCCGGTGTCAGCATCAATGGTGTATTGGGCCTCGTCATTACCCAGAGCCACCAGGGTCTCGCCATCCAGCAGCTCCAACCCCACCAACGGAACTTTTGTTGGCAATTCGATGAGGGTCCGAACAGTCTTGTCATTAGGGTTGAAGTTGATCAGGAACTGCCTGATGCTCGTACCGATATCCGTTTGCTGACCGGTAGTAACTATCGCGTACACTTCCTCTGGCGAGAGGACCGCAAGATCACCCACCGGGTAGTATGGGGTGGTACCGACAGCAAGCTTACCTAAACTTTTCCACGCACCGCGGTAAACCCATATTTCTCCATCCGCCGCCGCCGCTATCAACTGACCTGGTGCAAGCACATCAAGCCCGAGCATTTCCTTGAAGCCCTGCGGCGTCTGATCTTCCAGGACAAAACCCTCGGCCGGATGAGTCGCCCAAAGGCGGAACGCATTGTCAGTCAGGTCTTTTCCAACCACAAAACCCAGTCGGTCAGACACCAGCGCAATATCCCGCACGCCTACATCTTTAACGTCAGCGAGTTTAGCGGCGGTATGAAGGAGAGGATCAAGGCTTGAGAAGGCCGACACCCCCTTCTGTGGGTCAAACGTCGCGCTGATCCAGCGGTCAGACAGGATCGTCCCACCCGGCGTCACCTGCCGCCATGGCAGTTCAGGCGCCTGATGGACGGTGTAACGGCCGGCAGCAAGATCCGTGAAGCTGAATACACCATGCTCCGTCAGGCCGATCTGACCGTCGCCATTCATATCACTCGGCGCTGTGGTCACGGTATCGACAATATTGCCGCTGTCGTCGCGCAGTTCGACGCTTATTCCGTCGATCCCCTGCTCCCAGTCGGACTGGATGGCGTCACTGCGCGAGGCATCGTGATGCCAGACTGTTCCGGTTATGGTGGCGTTACCCTCCTGGATGACGGGATCAGCCACCTTGGCAGCAGCGCTAAAGGGTTGAGCCTCCAGGCTACTGACAGTGGCTGAACCGTCCCCGATCACAAAATCGAAGACAAAGTTACCGCCCTCAACGCCATTACCGGAATCAAACAGCGAACGCCCGGTCACCCAGTCGCCATCCAGCGATTTGCCGTCCGAACCACGAACGGTGTTTGCCGCCAGCGTGATCCGGTAATACCCGTCGGACAGAGCGGGACCATAGGTAGACTGGGTATCGTTGATACCGAAAACCAGGGTACCGGGAGATGAGGACGACTGCCGGAGGAGTGGGATAGCAGTGCTTTGGGTTCCGGTGATCTGCTCCAGCCTGACAGAGGCCTCGCTGGTATTGATAGCGGTGTTCGAACAAAGGCTGATGCCCAGCCAGTCCACCGCCTTGCCGGCCAACACAGGATCAAGCTGGCGGCTGCCATCTGCCGCCTCATGCCAGACTACAGCCGCAGCAGTGCCGGTTCCGAAGGAGACACCCTTGACCACGGGCGACGTGTTGTAATCGACAGTGAAGTTGGCCTGCTCGGTCTCGCCGCTGATCAGGCTGACCTGAAGGGGGTCAGGAATATGGGCACAGACCTCAAAATCGTCTACCCCTACCTGATAATCACCCGGAATCAGTTCGCTAAAGGCATACCGTCCCTGGGTATCGGTCAGACGGAACGTTTCCCCCTCATCATAATGACCGTTGCGGTTCTCATCGAGGAATACGCGAGTGTTGGCGTAGTTTACAGGCTTGTTTTGAAGATCCTTGCCCGTCACTGTGCCGTTAATGGCTGCCAGTCTGTAGAAGCCATAGCTGGGTAGGTTCATCTGCCCGTCAGGTCCCAGCAGTAAAGACTGCCAGGGCATGGATGACGGTGAAGCGTGCCAGTCCGCACCGCTGGTAGTCGGCTGCAGATAAACGCCATATTCGCCTTCGGGGAACCCTTCTTCCGACAGCGTCAGGTCACCGCCGTACAGGCTCTCGTTGTAACTCATGGGCTGATCGCCGGTCAGCCCAATGACATGGACGTCCCAGGCGGTGTCCAGCGGCATCAGCGCCTCTCCGGCATCCCTGACGCCATCCATGTCGCTATCCTCGAACACCTGGACTTTCACAGGGCCGACCAGATCCGGGTAGACCTCGGGGTAGAAATATATTTCCGGGCCGCAGTCATCCGGCGATGGTGTAGCCCTGAATCCGCCGTGAATCGCCTCAATCACCTGACGCGACCCACCCAGATCGGCCTCAAGATAAGCAAAGCCCGAGCGGTCGCCGCCAGAACCGGGGACTATCGTGTCTGTCGTGCCACCATAGACGGTGTCCGCACCCTTGCGGGCGTAAATCTGGTCGTTGCCCGGCCCGCCCTCAATCCAGTTGGCACCATCGCCACCGTCGATCACGTCATGGCCATGCCCACCATAGATCACCGCCTTGCCACCGGCTGCAATCAGCGCATCACTACCCGGGCCACCCAATAGCAGATCATCCCCGCTACCGGATTCGATGTAATCACTTTCAAAACCGCCGGCGATAAAATCCATGCCGGCGGTACCATAGATCATGTCATCACCGTCGCCGCCCTCGATCAAGGCCTGCCATTTACCATCAATCAGCAGACCGCTTGGGGCCGGGGCTGCGGCCTTTTGCGCCTCGTCATTGGCGTAGATGATGTCGTTGCCAACGCCGCCATAAATCCGGTTGACACCCGAACCCCCCTGAATTTTGTCAGCATTGACCGTCGCGCTGCCTGCGGTAACGGCGCCATCGCTATCATCGCCATAAAGCGCGTCGTCGTCATCGCCGCCTGCGATCTGGTCATTCCCGGCACCCCCCTTTGCCGCATCCTTGCCCGCTCCGGCCTGAATGTTGTCGTCGCCGTCACCTCCATCGACAAGATCATCGCCGCTGCCGGCAATAATCAGGTCATCGCCATCGTTGCCGTTGATGGTGTCGTGCCCCGCATCCCCAGCTTTGAACGCTTCATTATCGATATTAAAGGCGACCAGATCGCCAATATCGTCCTCGCCATAAAGCGCGTCATTACCGGTGCCCCCGATCAGGGAATCGTTACCGCCAAAGCCATAGAGGAAATCATCGTCGGCGCCGCCGTCCAGCACGTCATTCGCCAGACGGCCGCTCAGCAGGTCGGAACCGGCATCGCCATAAAGGGTATTGATCCCGATGCCGCCGATGAGCTGATCGTTACCGTTACCACCGCGACCTATGATGTCCAGTGTGACATCGGGTGTGGCAATAACCGTGTCATTACCCTCACCGGCATCGAACCGGATATAACGGACGCCGGCCAGATCGGCGCGTGAAAATGTTTCGGTGGCATTGTAGGCACTGACACTGAGGGTATCTGTGAGCGCGACGCCATTGTCGTCATAGCCAATGCCGAGCAGGAATACCTCATCACCGTCCATGGTGTCTGTGGACACAAGGTGGGCATCCGCACCCATATGCAGGTAAAGAGTATCGCCATCTATATGGGCCAGATCAGGCGCCTTGGGCGGACAGGTCATCCCATTCCAGTCGAGAAGGGTGGCATCCGCCAACTGGAAGCGATCCTTGAAGAGGGTGACAAAGCCAAATGGCGTATCAATACCCACTTTAATGTAGGCCGCCAGAAAGACATCCAGTGAACCTGAAAGGTCAAATACGCATTCCGGCCCCAAATTCAGGGTGTATTCCAGCTCATCAAGGCACACCTTACCGTCATCATTAGGGTCCTTGAGGTCTGCCCCCAATGTGCCGGTCAAGCCTCCCTCTACACCGGCCCTGGCCACCACGATGTTGAGCTCTGCGCCGGCCCCGATGGTCGCAGTCAGGGACAGTTCGGTGTCATTGCTGCCTTCGTGATCGTCGACCAGATACAGGCCATTGAGCAAATTGCCGGAACTATCACTCGCCAGATACTGGCGAATGCCACGCGTGTCATATCCGAGGTCAAACTGGGTCTGGAAACCTATGCCGCCAAATAAGGTGACATAGAGCGGCGGCAATATCGGAAATGACTGATGGAAATCAAAACTGGCATTGAGATCGGGGATATCCCAGGTAATCAGATCGGCCTCGCGACCGAATAGCAGATTGAACAGGTTGTTGCCCGGATTTTCGAGAATCGGAAAGGCCAGTCCAAGATCATCCAGCGTGGCCATGAAGGATTCTGCACTCGACTCGCTGGTGGGGTCATAGCCCTGCCCCGGATCGGTATTGATGCCGGCTGCTGCGTCATCGGCATTGAAATCGCCTGCATCCGCCGAGCCACCCGCAAAAAGACTATCGGCATTCAACGCCGACAGCGACCCTAACGAGAAGCGAAGATCGCCACTTGCGCCAGTGTCAAAGCCATCCAGGAGGTCGTTGATATTGGCTAGAGCGGTGATGAATGTGCTCGCGGTTTCTGCGCCCTCGCCAAACCAGCCGATAGCATCCAGTACCGTCACCGGACCTTGACCGACCTGCTGGGAGATATCGGAGATAAGTGGCACTTCGCCGGTCAGAATATCCAGTATGGGCTCGAGCGGCTCAAAAGCCGCCTGAGCGCTCTCAAGCAGGGTCAGTACCGGATCGCCGAGCAGGCTGCCCATACTGATGAAGGTGTCGGGAATATCAAAGTGAAAGTCACCACCGGTCAGATCAAGCGCACCTGTTCCCAGGTCGTAGGTAAACCCTGCGGGGCCTCCCCGTCAGCCCAGTATCCCATCTCAAGCGTTGCGCCCAGCCCAGCCCCCCCAGTTGAGGAGAGGGAAGCCAGTAGTTCAGCATCAAGTTTGGCCTTAACCTCACCCGTTACGTCAGCATCCGACAGCACGCCTTCTGAACCGGAGGCAATGACGCCCTCACCGAGATCAATCCCTATGGCGGCATGAAGCTCGCGTTGGTCAATGGCCTGCTGTTTTTCGGCATCGGTCGCGTTCGGGGCTGCACGAATGGCACCCCCTGTCCCATCGCTCAGAGAAAATTCAAGTGGCCCGAGGTTGATTGCCAGCTCAGCGCCGGGGGTGAACCCCAGGCCGAACGCCACATCAATTTCATTTCCTCCACCGCCCTCGATGAAAAAGCCCTGATGACGCGAAAATCCAAGCCCCAGGGCCAACCCATAATCAATGACATAATCTACAGCGGCCGAACCCTCAAGACCCAACCCGAGGGCTTCAATCCCGAGGTCCAAACCACCCGCATCAAGGGTGCCGGCATCCTGTCCAGCGAGATTGAGGTTGGCTACGAAAGACTCGGATCCACTCAACAGTTCACTAAAGGAAAGCGTCCAGTTTGCGGAGGTCGCATCCAGGGCAGCGCCGTCCAGGGTGAAGCGGATGTCGGCGTCGAGCGCATCCGGCAATAGCAGGTCAAACTGGGCATTGAGGCTCACCAGCAGTTCTGCTGGCGTATCAAAACTGGACATACCCACCAGAGCATCGCGCAAGTCCATCAGGAAGCTGTCCGGACCGACATCAATATCGCCAACGAATGGAAGACTACTGATGAGATCGGCATTCAGCACCGTCACCAGCCCATCGATAAAGGCGACGGCACCCTCCAGCCAATTACCGAAATCAAGGGTGCCGGCACTCAATAATTCGCCCAGTTCCGATGCGTCGAAATTGACATTCACATCAAAACTCAAGGGATCGACCAACAGTTCGGCATCCACAGTAAGCCCTAGCTCGGCCACAGTGCCGGCAGGCGCGACATCTGCGTAAACAGGAAGGTCAGCCAGGAAATAGGCAGAGCCCTCAAGGCCTGCATGGCCATTAAACTCAAAATGCGCCGGGCCGCTTCCGCCCTCAGCATCCACCAGCGTGAAACTGGCCTTGCGCTGCCCCTCGGCATCGCCACCGATGGAGACTGCAACCAATCCCCCCAGATTTGCAGACAGCATGAGGTCGGTGCCTGTACCGGGCTTGATGCCCAGATCTACAGTGATCGACGTTTGCTCTGCATCGTAGTAGGGCAGCGGGCTGGCATCGCCCAAATTGACACCCACCCGGGTTGCAACGGTGGCATCCAGCGCCAGCGTGATCAGGCCATCGCCCTCCAATTGCAGAAGCGTTCCCGCCCCAAAGTCCAGCGCTTGTAGATCAACGTCGTATTCAAGATCGGCAAGAGTGAACGCCATATCAAAAGCCATGACCGGGGCATCAGCCACCGTTATCAGCGACGGAGTGATAGTGAGGGTTTCAAGGAACGGCAGACCCTCGAACGCCTCTTCCAGCAAATCACCAAAATCTTCCAGACCGAAGGGAATCCTGTTTAGAAATTCAAGCAGGCCGGCCAGAGAAAGATTCAGATCGACCAGGGCTGAAGGCGGGCTGGCGTCGCTATCCAGCTGCAGGTCAAAGTCACCCAGCACCCGATTCAGATCGCTCATCCAGGCGCCCAGTCGCGGCAGAAAATCAAGCTCAAACCTACTATCACCCGGCGTTCTGCCCTGCCATTCAAGCACTATCTGATTGAATGCCCACTGGAGGCCCTGAAGCCTCGGCAGGTAATCCGAGTAGATACCTGAAAATTCCGGCAGCGCTGCATCAAAGCTAGAGGCCAGATCCAGTTGCCAGTCACCGATCTCCCATAGGGCTGTGTCGCCGCCCCCCACGCTGGACCCCAGCAGCGAATCAAGGTCAGGCCACTCAAGTCCCGTTAAGCCGGAGCGAAAATCCATGATCTCGCCCAACGTGACCGACGTCATTGGGAGAGTGATGTCCCATAGCGCGGTGGCCTCGAGTTCGGAGACCATTAAATCCAGCAGATTGGGCAGATCATGCCAGGAAAAACTGTCGAAGCCGCTCTCAAGCAGGGTCGACAGCTTGTTACTCGGGCTGATATCGAAACCGGTCGCGCCGTTCGAGCCAAAGTCGCCATGCAGGACAAGGTACGGGACGAGGTCAGTGTCCGGGGTATCGGTGAGCGGACGGGACTCGTAATTGACGAGGTCGATATCGAGCACCGAATTCAGGGTGTCGGGCGTGACCTGTAACTGAAAAATGCCATCAAGACCCGCCGTGTCAACCGCTGTATCAACAAAGTCCTGGATGCTGAGGCCGTCGAGTTCAGACAGATAGATACGGCCATCATTTGCCCCGGTAGCAGGATCAATCAGGCTGACGCTGACACCCGTGTCGCCGTGGGCCTGCCCATCAACCACCGAGAGGGATAAAGGGCCGAGCGCGGCGCCACCCTCGACTGTCGCGTCAAAAATAATGTCGCCCTCAAGAAGGGGCTGCTCTTTTATGTAAATTCGGTCACGCAGGGCGACAGACTCCAGCGTTGAGCCGGTGAGCGTGTTGCCGACCGCCTCAACCGACCATAAACCCAGTACCAATGGCGCTACGGATACTGATTCGGTGGTAACGGCGCTGGCCCCGGAACCGAGAACCACACTGACACTGGGGGCGGAAACGGTAAAGGTACCCGAACCATGGGTCAGGTCTGTCAGCACCAGACTGTTGTTGCTGATCGTGGCCGAAAGTCTGGGGTCGGCGTTAAGCAGGGCCAACAAGTCAGCCACGGTAGCACTTGATCCGGATACGTCCGTATCGTCGAGACCCGGAATTGCATTGAGATCAAACCCCAGGACATCACCGTTCTGAAGAACGAACTGGATGTCATTGACGGGCGTTGAGGGGGTCGCGGCATCCGTGAGCAAGCCTTTCGATGTCAAGCCTATCCCACCGTTGAGCTCTGCCAGCAAGGTCGCGTCAGTAACCGCGGTCATACTGGCCGATGAGGTGATGGCGATACCACCGGTCAGCATGAATTCCAGCGTTGCCTGAATACTCGCGCTACCTTTCCCGTTGATGTCCAACGGCAAACCTTCGGGCAGGATAGTGCTGGCATCAAAACCAAAGGTATCCGTAACCTCAAGACCTAATGGCAGATCCCATTCAATTGCGTTAGCCAGGGGTTCCCACCGCAAGGCCAGCTCGGATTCAGCAATCCCCAGGTGGTTAGCGATTTGGCTGATGAGATCCTGTACGTCGGTAAAATCCCATCCACCCCCAGCATCACGCAAGCTCGCCAGCAATGCTTCGAAGTCTGATGAAAAATCAATCACATCTGCCAGTGATTGATTCAGGAGGGGGAAGGTAAACCCCTCCCCGAAGCTCGGCAACAGCCGCTGCAGTTCAAGCAGATACCCTCCGAGGTCACTGAGGGATAGTTCATTGAACTGGGTGAAGTCGAATGGGCTGCCATCGGGCAGGGTCAGAGTAAGGGGTTCAAAGCCTATTGAACCAACATCAAAACTATCCAGTGTGCCAAAAGTTAAATCAAGGCGGGTCCCCGTTTCATTGAAACCTGCAATGTCCAGTTCAAAGGGTATATCGACATTGAGACCACCTCCCTCTTGAGTGAGGACGAACAGATCTGAAAAGGCACCCGTGGCCAAATCACCAAGCTGAACATAACCGGCTGCGCCTTCCCGCAAATCCAGGTTGATGCAGGCCTCAAGGTCAACACTCACGTCAGTCGGCCCCAAACCGACGATGCCGTAACCGGCCTCGACGTCCTGGACCGTGCTATTGACGCTGGCACAGGCCTCAAGATCATCGACTGTCAGCAGGATGGCCTCATCCGCGCTGAGGCCTGGCGTGAGATCAACCCCAATACGAAAACCGCCGGTCAATCCCGCCTGTACCGCAACCCCAAGATCACCGATCTGTAGACCCTGATCGAGCAATGATGGAGAAGCCGGATCGGTGGCCGGCGATTGGCCCATCGCAAGTGTGTAATTTTCCAGCGTTTCACTGGCAGAGAGACGGAAGTCCAACCAGAGCACTTCGTGGCCGTTTATGGATTCCAGGGAGTCGGTAATCGATGATAGGGCAACCCTACCGCCGTCGCTGGCGGCCTGCTGGAATGCCCCTATCACCTCGGCTGCTGTTTTGGGGCCAGTGAGCAGACCCTGTAGCGGCAAGGCCAAACCGTCTCGCAGCTGCGCCGCCAAATCCACCACGGTGGACATGGGCTGGGCAAGGGCTACGATCTCGGCCTGGAACTCAGGCGCCCCGGGTTCACCAGTTAGCGACGCAGGCCTTTGATATAGCAGAGGCCGCTCTTTAAAAAAT
>JBKCCF010000113.1:0-7584 GCA_046305255.1 Methylococcaceae bacterium | reverse complement strand
GCCTATCGGCGGTTATGTCCGGATGGTTGATGAGCGGGAAGGTGAGTTGGCGCCTGTCGATCTGGCCCATGCCTTCAATCGAAAGCCTCTGGCGAGCCGGGCGGCCATCGTGTTTGCCGGACCGCTGTTCAATTTTGTGCTGGCCATACTGATCTATTGGGTGGCTTTCATGTGGGGTGAAACCGGTGCCCGCCCCATGCTCGGCCCGGTAGAGCAGGGCACTCTGGCGCAGAAGGCGGGCTTTCAGGCCCGAGACGAGATTATTGCTGTGGGTGATGACCAGACGCCGACCTGGCAGATGGCGATTAGCGAAATTATGGAGCGGGCGCTGGACGAAGCGCCCATCGTCGTCACGGTCCGAGGCGTTGACGGTCACACCCGCCAGCTGACGCTGGTGATCTCGCGTGAGAGCGCGGAGCAACCGCAGGCACTGCAAAAACAGTTGGGCTTTACCCCGTTTGAGCCTGAACTACTGCCGGTGATTGACCGCATTGAACCGGGTGGTTCGGCCGAGGTGGCCGGTCTTAAGCCAGGCGATCGTATCGTCAAGGCCGATGACAGTGTCATCAGCACCTGGAAACAGTGGGTCGAGTATGTAAGAGCGCGTCCCGATCAGCCCATCAAGGTGCTGATTGAACGGGATGGCGCTCAGGTGATGTTCACCCTGAGCCCCCGCGCCATGGATTCAGAGGAAGGACGCATTGGCCGGATCGGGGCGGGTGTCAGGTTGCCTGAATCGGTCGCTGCCGACATGAGCGTCGAATACCGGCTGGGTGTGCTTCCGGCGCTGGTTGCTGCCCTCGACAAGACCACCCAGTACTCGACCTTGACGCTCAAGATGGTGGGGCGGATGGTCATCGGCAAGGCCTCGGTCGAAAATCTGAGTGGCCCGATCAGCATCGCCCAATATGCGGGTCAATCAGCCAGTATGGGCGTGGGTCAGTTCATGAAGTTTCTGGCGCTGGTCAGCATCAGTCTGGGGGTGCTCAATCTGGTACCTATTCCAGTACTGGATGGCGGCCATCTGCTGTTCTATCTGGTTGAAGCGATTAAGGGCAGCCCCTTGTCGGACCGCACCCAAACCTATTTTCAGCAGGTCGGTATATTCCTGCTTCTCTGTCTTATGGCGCTCGCCTTTTATCTCGACATTGGTCGTTTACTGGCAGGCTAGACTTTTACTTTTAAACCCAGGGGTACTCATGAAAAACATAATGTTTGCTGCACTCGCGGCATTTGGCCTGTTCAGCAGTGTGGCGGGAGCCGATCCCAAAGCCGTCGAGGAAGCGCTCAAGGTGGCCTTGCCGACCATCAAGCCCGATGTCATTACCGAGTCGGCCATCAAAGGCGTCTACGAAGTAGTCGTCGGTGCCCGTCTGTTCTACGTGTCCGAGGATGGCCGTTACCTGATGCAGGGCTCCATGGTGGACCTCAAAAGCAGGGAAGACCTGACTGAAAAGAAACTGGCCGGGGCCAGGCTTGAAGCACTGAAAAAGATCGGCACCGACAAGATGATCGTGTTCAAGCCCAAGACAACCCAGCACGTCATCTATGTCTTTACCGACATTGATTGCGGCTACTGCCGCAAATTGCACTCAGAGATTGAACAGTATCTTAAGCTGGGGATTGAAGTGCGTTACCTGTTCTTTCCCCGCGCGGGCAAGGACTCCGAATCCTACTTCAAGGCTGTCACAGTCTGGTGTGCCAAGGATCGCAATGCCGCTCTGACCAAGGCCAAGAGCGGGGAGAATCTCGCCCGGAAGCAGTGCGATAACCCGATTGATGAGCACATGGCACTGGCCGAAGCGATGGGTGCCAACGGAACGCCCATGATCGTGACCGAGAAGGGCGTCATCATGCCCGGCTATGTTCCGGCTGATCAGCTCCTGAAAATGCTGGAAGAAAAGCCCGCCACCCCGGTGCCGGCCAAGTAGTGCGGTAACACATACGGTGTCACGACAGGGGCGGCATTCTCGCCCCTGTCTGGTTTCTATAGCGGCCGACGGCCGTTCTACGGCTTACCCCTCCTGCAAGCGCTTGAGCGTGAACAGCAGGTCCAGCGCCTGACGCGGTGTGACCTCATCCGGCTGGATTGTTTTCAGCAGTTCCAGTGCTGCACTGTTTGGAGGCTCTGCAAATAAATCCAGTTGTTGCTTGGCCTCGCTGATAGGGCGGCGATCTTCGTAGCTCTGTTTTTCCAGCGAGTGCAGTTTTTTTCTCGCCCGCTTGACGACTTTTTGCGGGACTCCGGCCAGGGCAGCCACCTGCAGGCCGTAGCTCTGATTGGCGGGGCCTTCCTTCACAGTATGCAAAAACACCACGCCATCCTGATGTTCAACGGCATCAAGGTGGACGTTGCAGACGCCGGGGCATTCGTCCGGCAGTGTGATCAGTTCGAAATAGTGGGTCGCGAACAGGGTGTAGGCCCTGATCTCGCGGGCCAGATGCTCCGCTGCCGCGTAGGCCAGAGACAGGCCATCAAACGTACTGGTACCCCGGCCAATCTCGTCCATCAGCACTAGGCTGCTGGACGTGGCATTGTGCAGAATATGTGCGGTTTCTGTCATTTCCACCATGAACGTCGAGCGACCGCTGGCAAGGTCGTCGGACGCGCCGATGCGGGTGAAAATCCGGTCCACTGGCCCTATCACCGCCTGTTCTGCCGGAACATAGCTACCGATGTGAGCCAGTAGCACGATTACGGCTGCCTGCCGCATGTAGGTCGATTTACCACCCATGTTGGGACCAGTAATGATCAGCATGCGCCGGTCGGGGGAAAAATCGAGATCATTCGGAACAAAGGGCGTTTCCAGCACGCTTTCCACCACAGGATGCCGACCGGCCCTGATGTGGATACCGGGATGCTGGCTTAATTCCGGCGGGGTGAACCCGAGGCTATCGGCGCGTTCGGCCAGGGTTGTCAGGACATCCAGTTCAGCAAGCCCCTGGGCGCAAAGTTGTAATTCGGCAAGATGCTCGCCTAAACGATCCAGCAGGGCATCGTAGAGCGCCTTTTCAAACGACAGAGACCGCTCGCGTGCCCCCAGCACCTTGTCTTCGAAACTTTTCAGTTCAGGGGTGATATAGCGCTCGACCCCCTTGAGCGTCTGTCGCCGGACATACTCAGTGGGTACCTTGTCGGCCTGGGAGCGGGAAAGCTCAAGATAAAAACCCTGCACCCGGTTGAATCCGACCTTGAGATTGGCCAGGCCCGTGCGCTCCCTCTCCCGCTGCTCCATTTCCAACAGGTAGCGCTCGTTGTTCTGGCTGAGATTGCGCAGTTCATCAAGTTCAGGGTGATAGCCTTCGGCGATAACGCCGCCGTCGCGGATCAACACCGGTGGGTTGTCGATGATGGCCCGTTCCAGCAGGTCGGCCAGTTCAGGCTGCTCCCGAATACGATCGCGTAACGCAAGAAGTAGTGGCTCGTCCAGTCGCGATAAACTGGCCTGTAGCGCCGGCAGGCTGCACAAGGCCAGACGCAGAGTGCTGAGATCGCGCGGGCGGGCCGATTTGAGTGCAATACGGGAGGCGATACGTTCGATGTCGCCCACAGACCGAAGTTGATCGCGCACGTCACGATAGCGTGCATTATCCAGCAGCAGGCCGATGGCGTTGTAGCGGGCGCTCAGCACCTGTTGGTCGCGCAGTGGCCGGTGCAGCCAGCGCCGCAACAAGCGCCCACCCATAGCCGTGACGCTACGATCCAGCACACCAAACACAGTCAGATCGTGACGGCCCGAGGGATGAACATCCAGTTCGAGATTGCGCCGACTGGCAGCATCCAGCACGATGACATCCTCTTGCGTTTCCACCCGGATGCCCTGCAGATGGGGCAAGCTTGACTGCTGGGTATCGCGTACATATTGGAGCAGAGCGCCGGCAGCACCGATAGCGGCGGGCAGATCATTGCAGCCGAAACCGGCAAGATCGTGTACGCCAAACTGACGCAGCAAAAGGTGACGTGCACTCTCGGGCTCAAAATGCCAGGCCGGACGACGACTCAGGCCGCGCCGTCCGGCAATCGCCGCTGGCAGCGAGCCATCCTCACCGACCAGCAATTCGGCGGGGTTCAAACGTTCCAGTTCACCTAGCAGACTGTCGAAATCAGTCAGCTGTTGCACCGTAAAGCGACCCCCTGCAATATCAAGCGCGGCAAGACCAAACTGGCTGCCGACCGGCGCTATGGCCACCAGCAGCGTGTCACGCCTATCGTCCAGCAAGGCCTCTTCGGTCACCGTACCGGGCGTCACAATTCGCACAACTTTACGTTCCACCAAACCTTTCGAGGTCGACGGATCGCCGACCTGTTCACAAATGGCGATGGATTCGCCAAGCTTTACCAACCGCGCCAGATAGCCCTCTGCCGCGTGGTAGGGCAGGCCGGCCATGGGGATGCGCTCCCCCGCTGACTCGCCTCGGGCTGTCAGGGTGATGTCCAGCAAGCGCGCTGCCTTGCGGGCGTCGTCGTGGAACAGTTCATAGAAATCACCCATGCGGAAGAACACCAGACGATCAGGGTGTTCTGCCTTGACGCGAAAATACTGTTGCATCAGAGGGGTGTGTGGAGAGCTTGCGGAGGGCGTTTTGGCTGTCATTCGGGTAGTTTAACCATTACAATCCGGCTATGCGATTGACTAGGCATGACTTCGATGGATGCTGATGACGAACTTTACCCGCTGGCGCAATCGGTCGGCTTGATGTTAGAACAGGCCGGACTGATGCTGGTAACCGCTGAATCCTGTACGGGTGGGTGGCTGGCGCAGTGCATAACCGCAGTGCCGGGGAGTTCCGGCTGGTTTGATCGGGGTTATGTCACCTACAGCAATGCCGCCAAGACTGAGATGTTAGGGGTTGAACCGGATCTGATCGACAAATATGGCGCAGTAAGCGAACAAGTAGCTCGGGCTATGGCTGTCGGCGCCCTCGAAACCAGTAATGCCGACATGGCCATCGCCATCACCGGCGTCGCCGGACCCGGCGGCGGTAGTCTGGAAAAACCGGTGGGTACCGTCTGGATGGCATTGCAGCGCCGGGGTGGGGATGCTAGGACACGCATGTTTGTATTCAGCGGCGATCGGCGGGGTATAAGGTGCGCAGCGGTGGGTGAGGCGCTGCAGGGGCTCAAGGCAAACTTTGCTGCCCAGTAAAAAATAATTAAATGGACAGCAGCCCCACTTACTCACCCACTGGCTGCATCCCTATATGCAACGTAATCCCTCAAAATGAAGAACATGCTGCTCGCCCTTTGGGCCTATCGGGGCTTTATCCTTGGTAGCGTCAAGCGGGAATTCCAGTCTAAATACCGCAACTCTCTGCTAGGCGCTACCTGGACGGTCATTAATCCCTTGGCGATGATCTTCGTCTATACGGTGATCTTTTCGGAGGTCATGAGGGCCAGGCTGCACGGAACCGACAGCACCTATGGCTATAGCATCTACCTATGTGCCGGTGTTTTGACCTGGGGACTATTTGCCGAAATTGTTGGACGTGCTCAGAATGTCTTCATCGAGAATGCCAATCTTCTCAAAAAGCTTAGTTTTCCCCGGCTTTGTCTGCCCGTAATCATCATCATAAGTGCAGTCATAAACTTCGCTATTATCTTCGGGCTGTTTACATTGTTTTTGCTTGTTACCGGCTGTTTCCCCGGCATCACTTTTATCGCTGTTGTCCCCTTGCTGGTGCTGCTGGTGTGTTTTGCCATAGGCCTGGGCGTAACTCTTGGGGTACTCAACGTGTTTTTTCGTGATGTTGGTCAGTTCTTCGGTATTTTCATCACCTTCTGGTTTTGGTTTACCCCAATTGTTTACCCGGCCAGCGTCCTGCCCGACGGTGTGGGCAAATTGATGCAATGGAATCCCATGGCCCAGTTGATTAAAGGGTTTCAGCAGGTGTTGGTCAATGCTCAGTGGCCGCAGTGGGATAGCCTCTGGCTGGTAAGCCTGCTTGCCTTTGTTTTCTGCATCATCGCTCTCGGTCTCTTCCGGCGGCATGCTGGTGAAATGGTGGATGAACTCTGATGGGTACAATCACAGTTAGTCATGTAGGCAAGGCTTATAAGCAATACCCCACGCGTTGGTCGCGGTTGGCAGAATGGCTAATCCCCGGCCGCAATCCTCGCCATAAACTGAAATGGGTATTGCGCGATGTTAGTTTCACCGTCAATCCCGGCGAGGCGGTGGGTATTATCGGCATAAATGGCGCGGGCAAGAGCACCCTGCTCAAGATGATTACCGGCACTACTCAACCCACTACAGGTGCGGTGCATATTACTGGCCGAGTTGCAGCTCTGTTGGAGCTGGGTATGGGGTTTCACCCTGACTTTACCGGCCGCCAGAATGTCTTCATGTCCGGCCAATTGTTAGGCTACAGCGTCGATGAAATTGCCCGACTGATGTCTGCGATAGAAGCTTTTGCCGAAATCGGGGATTACATTGATCAACCGGTTCGCGTCTACTCTAGCGGCATGCAAATGCGCTTGGCCTTCAGTGTGGCAACTGCTCATCGGCCAGATGTGCTGATTGTCGACGAGGCCCTATCGGTGGGCGATGCCTACTTTCAGCACAAAAGCTTCGATCGCATTCGCGAATTCCGCAAGCAAGGCACAACTCTGCTAATCGTCTCCCACGACAAGACTGCGATCCAGTCCATCTGTGACCGTGCGATCCTGCTCAATGCAGGCAAACTAGCGATGGAAGGGGAGCCTGAGGCTGTGATGGATTACTACAATGCAATGCTCGCTGATAACCAGAACCAGACCGTGAAACAGGAGGTTACGGAAGGGGGGAAGGTGAAGACAGTTTCTGGTACAGGAGAAGTGTGTATAACTCAAATAAGTCTAGTTAATAATTTAGGTCAGCCAATAGAACTGGTTGATGTTGGTCAGCTAGTAACTCTGCGAGTTGGGATGGAGTGCATGGTTGATGTTGAAGAGTTGGTGGTAGGTTTTATGGTAAAAGATCGTTTAGGGCAAGAGGTTTTTGGTACTAATACTTATCATTATAATTGTATGCAGCGGGATCTAAAGGCTGGAGAAGCAATAGCGTATTATTTTGACTTCGAAGCCAATTTAGGGCCGGGAAGTTATTCAGTTACAATCGCATTGCATGCGGGAGATACACATATTAGTCGTAATTTCGAGTGGCGTGATCTTGCGTTAATATTTAATGTTATTAACATAGATAAAAACAAATTTATGGGTGTGGCATGGCTTCCACCTGTTATAAGGTATTCAAGATGACTGACGGTTTCTATCGCGCGTTTGAAGAGCGTTATCGTGGGTCTCGCGATTTGATTAAGGGGCGGCTACAGGCGTATGTTCCATTTGTAAAACCTCTACTTGATATCTACCCAAACGCTGAGGCTATTGATCTGGGGTGCGGCCGCGGTGAGTGGTTGGAAGTTTTGAAAGGGCTGGGTTACAAACCAACGGGGGTAGATCTAGATGCATGCCATTACACACAACTCAGCCCTGAATTCTGAAGCTGTCGCATATGTTCAACGCCCTCCACGAAATCTCTGACACGAGCGAAGCCGAGCCAAAGCGTCTTGACGCCTGGCTCGCCATCGGATTTGCGACCGAGGAAG
>JBKCCF010000112.1:0-3189 GCA_046305255.1 Methylococcaceae bacterium | reverse complement strand
TCAGCAAAACCACCCCGGAACAGATCGACATTTTCAAAGCGTTGGGCGTGCCGACGCCTTAAAAAGCGTTTGTTGTGTCATTTTTTAAAGAGCGGCCTCTGCTATATCAAAGGCCTGCGTCGCTAACTGGTGAACCCGGGTTGTCTGCCTGACTAGTGAAAAACGATGTGGCCCTGATCGGCGTCTGCGGTCACGATATCGCCGGTGCCGATTTTGCCGGCAAGAATCGCCTGGGCCAGAGCATTTTCGAGTGACTGCTGTATGGCTCGTTTCAACGGCCTTGCGCCATAAACAGGGTCGAAACCGGCAGCACCGAGATGATCCAGTGCCGCATCAGTCACCCGTAGCGTAATCCCGCGGTCAGCCAGTCGCTGCTCCAGATAGCCCATCTGTATCCGGCAGATGGCGCGTATCTGCTCCCGCAACAGCGGATGGAACACCACAACTTCATCAATACGGTTGATGAATTCCGGCCGGAAGTAGTGGGTCACCACCTCCATCACCGCGGCTTTCATGGCCTGATAATTGTCCTCACCCGCCATCTCCTGAATCCGGTCGGAGCCAAGGTTTGAGGTCATCACGATAACGGTGTTGCGAAAGTCCACCGTCCGGCCGTGACCGTCGGTAAGTCGGCCATCGTCCAGCACCTGCAGCAGAATGTTGAAAACGTCGGGGTGTGCCTTTTCCACTTCGTCCAGCAAAATCACCGAGTAGGGCCGGCGCCGTACCGTTTCGGTCAGATAGCCGCCTTCTTCATAACCGACATAACCGGGCGGTGCGCCAATCAGCCGCGCTACCGAGTGCTTTTCCATGAACTCGGACATATCGACCCGAACCATGGCCTCTTCGGTATCGAACAGAAAGTCCGCCAGCGCCTTGCATAGCTCGGTTTTGCCGACGCCGGTAGGCCCAAGAAACAGGAAGGAGCCGTTAGGCCGACGAGGGTCGGCCAGTCCTGCCCGCGAACGGCGGATAGCATCGGCCACGGCCTTGATCGCCTCCTGCTGGCCGATCACACGCTGACCCAACTGGCTTTCCATCGCCAGTAATTTCTCGCGCTCGCCTTCCAGCATTTTGGCGACGGGTATCCCGGTCCACTTCGACACCACCTCGGCAATTTCCTCGTCGGTCACCTTGTTGCGAACCAGGGTTGCCTCGCGTTGCTCCAGCGATTCCGAAGCCTCCAGTTGCTTTTGCAGTTCGGGTATTTCGCCGTACTGCAACTGTGACATGCGGGCAAGATCACCGGCACGGCGGGCGGTTTCCATATCCAGCCGGGCTTTTTCCAGCTTTTCCTTGATTGCGGTATTACCTTGCAATGCGGCTTTTTCAGATTTCCAGACGTCCTCCAGTTCGGCGTAGTCGCGTTCCATTTCGTCGATGCGCTCCTGCAGTTCGACCAGCCGACGCCGGGAGGCGTCGTCGGTTTCCTTTTTCAGCGCTTCACGCTCTATCTTGAACTGAATCAGGCGACGATCCAGCCGGTCCATTTCTTCAGGCTTGGAGTCGATCTCCATGCGGATGTGGCTGCCTGCCTCGTCCACCAGATCAATCGCCTTGTCGGGCAGATTGCGGTCGGTAATGTAGCGATGCGACAGGGTGGCTGCCGCCACGATGGCGGGATCGGTGATGGTAATGCCGTGATGGACTTCGTATTTTTCCTTCAGCCCGCGCAGGATGGCGATGGTATCCTCGACGCTGGGCTCCTGAACCAGCACTTTCTGGAAGCGGCGCTCCAGCGCGGCATCTTTCTCGATGTACTGGCGAAATTCATCCAGCGTGGTGGCGCCGATGCAGTGGAGTTCACCCCGCGCCAGCGCCGGCTTCAACATGTTACCGGCATCCATCGCGCCATCGGCCTTTCCGGCGCCGACCATGGTATGCAATTCGTCAATGAAGAGAATGACCTGACCCTTCTGTTTGGCGATGTCGTTCAGCAGGGCTTTCATGCGCTCCTCGAATTCGCCACGGAATTTGGTACCGGCAATCAGCGCCGCCATATCCAGTGCCAGCAGGCGCTTGCCTTTAACGCCCTCTGGCACCTCACCGTTAATGATGCGCAGCGCCAGCCCTTCGACTATGGCCGTCTTGCCGACGCCGGGCTCGCCGATCAGCACCGGGTTATTCTTGGTGCGGCGCTGCAGAACCTGGATCGTGCGACGAATCTCGTCATCGCGTCCAATCACGGGGTCGAGTTTGCCCTGCTCAGCGCGCGCGGTCAGGTCTATGGTGTATTTCTGCAGGGCACCACGCTGTTCTTCGACATTGGGGTCATCAACTTTCTGGCCGCCCCGCACCTTGTCGATTGCGACAGCTAGGCCCTCTGCCTTGAGGCCGGCTTTGCGCAACTCGGCCCCGAGCGCTGCCTTGTCCTCGAGCGCTGCCAGCAGGAACATTTCGCTGGTGATGAACTGGTCGCCGCGCTTTTGCGAGAGTTTGTCGGTCAGGTTCAGCAGCCTGAGCAGGTCGCTGGAAATCTGCACGTCGCCGCCTATTCCCTCGACCTTGGGCAGTCGCTCCAGCATCTGCGCCAGCACGCTGCGCAACGCATTGACATTGACGCCGCACTGCGTTAGTAACGGCCGGACGGTACCGCCTTCCTGATCCATCAATGCCGTCATGACGTGGACGGGTTCAATGAACTGCTGATCTCCGCCCAGCGCAAGGCTCTGCGCATCGGCTAGAGCCGCCTGAAATTTGCCGGTCAGTTTGTCCATCCGCATGATCGTGTGTCCTCGGTAAATAAGATGATGCTGTTTAAGTGGGGACACCGGCCCCGGCTATCAAGAGTCGTAATAGTGCGGAGCGGCGCTGACGGCTGAAGCTCACAGCGAGGGGTCAGCCGAAAATGTTCTCGTGTCGCGGCATCGCTGATATTCTGCGCAGCAGTTTCACCTGCTTTCTGCGCACATCATGTTTCTCTCGCTTCGACACCAGTTCCTGTTCGTTCATATCGCCAAGACTGGCGGCACCAGTATTCGCGACTCACTGTGGCGGTATAAATGGACGGATCCCTATCGCATCCCGCAGTTTCTCTGCAGCCGCATCAGTGGACTGACCGGTCACCGGATCGGCGCCAAGTTTCCGCGCCACGCCAAACTGATCGCGGCCAGGGAAATGCTGCCGCGTGAGGTGTTCGAGTCGCTCTTCAAGTTTGCCTTCGTGCGTAACCCCTGGGATCTGCAGGTG
>JBKCCF010000111.1:0-5554 GCA_046305255.1 Methylococcaceae bacterium | reverse complement strand
CACTGTTGATGCTCACCTTGTCGGCACCCGCATTGAGCATCCGCCGGATATCCTCCAGCGTCCGAATACCGCCACCGACGGTCAAGGGAATGAAAATCTCGCCGGCCACCTGCTCCACCACATGCACCAAGGTGTCGCGGTCATGTGCACTGGCCGTAATATCAAGAAACGTCAGCTCGTCAGCGCCTTCACTGTCATAGCGACGGGCGATTTCAACCGGATCGCCGGCATCCTTGATATCGACAAAGCGAACACCCTTGACCACCCGGCCATTGTCCACGTCAAGGCAGGGGATAATGCGTTTGGCCAGCATGACTCAGTACTGCTCCGCAATCTTGCGGGCTTCGGCGAAATCCAGCGTGCCCTCATAGATCGCCCGGCCCGTAATGGCACCGCTGACGCCATCACCAACAACCTCACCCAGTGCGTGGATATCGGTCATGGTATGGATACCACCGGAGGCAATTACCGGAATACGTATCGCCCGGGCCAGCCGCGCGGTAGCTTCAACGTTGACCCCCTGCATCATGCCGTCACGGCTGATATCGGTGTAGATGATAGCCTCGACGCCCTCGTCCTCGAACTTCTGGGCCAGATCAATCACATCGTGATGGGAGAGTTTGGACCAGCCATCTATCGCCACCTTGCCGTCTTTTGCGTCCAGACCGACGATAATGTGATTGGGAAATTCGGCCGCCACCTCGCGGACAAAATGCGGGGCGCTGACGGCCTTGGTACCAATGATGACGTAATCGACGCCGGCATCCAGGTAGGCCTGAATGGTTTCTTCATCACGGATGCCGCCACCAACCTGAATCTGGATATCGGGGTAGGCCTCGCGAATGGCATGGATCACAGCACCATTGACCGGCTTGCCGGCAAAGGCACCGTTCAGATCGACCAGATGCAGACGGCGCGCGCCCTCCGCAACCCATTTACCGGCGACCGCAACGGGATCGTCGGAAAAAACCGTGTCGTCTTCCATACGGCCTTGCCGCAGGCGCACACACTTGCCATCTTTCAGATCGATAGCAGGTATCAAAAGCATGGGGATATCCTCAACAAGCGAAGGTAGGGTGAAGGGTTAAACGTCGAATCGGGGTCAGGGTGTCCAGTCCAGAAAATTGGCCAGCAACCGCAGCCCCACCGCCTGGCTTTTTTCCGGATGGCACTGAATGGCGAATACGTTGCCGTGCGACAGCGCCGAGGTGAACGCCAGCGGGTAATCGGTCGTGGCAGCCACATCGTCAGGAGAGACCGGCTGGGCGTAATAACTATGGACAAAATAGAACCAGCTACCGGGTTCTATACCCGCCCATAGGGGGTGATCGGCTACCGGATTAACGCGATTCCAGCCCATGTGCGGAATCTTCAGTCGCTGACCTCGGCTGTCACTCAAACCCTCGGCAAAACGCACCACCCGCCCCGGAATGAGGCCCAGGCAAGGTGTTCCGCCATTCTCCTCGCTGGCATCCATCAGGGCCTGCATACCCAGACAAATACCGAGCAGGGGCCGGGTCGCTGCCGCCTCCCGAATCACCGGTGCCCGCTCACGCTCAGCCAGCGCCGCCATGCAGTCGCGGATGGCACCCACACCGGGGAAAACCACCCGGTCGGCGGCCAGTAGGGTCTCAGGATCGTCGCTCACGACGACTGACACCCGGTTGTTGGCCTGCTGCACAGCCTTGGCGATGGAGTGAAGATTCCCCATCCCGTAATCGATTATGGCAACTGAAGACATATAAATCAGCCGGATAGCGGGGTGGTCTAGAGTGAACCTTTGGTGGACGGCATCATGCCCTGCATCCGTTCGTCAGGCTCCAGCGCCATGCGCAGCGCTCGGCCAAAGGCTTTGAAGATGGTTTCGGCAACGTGATGGGCATTGCGGCCCTTGAGGGTATCGATATGCAGTGTGACTTTGGCATGGTTGACGAAACCATGGAAGAACTCGCCAAACAGGTCAACATCGAAGCCGCCGATACTGGCGCGGGGAAATTCGACCCCATAACTCAAGCCCGGCCGGCCGGAGAAATCAATTACCACTCGCGACAGCGCCTCGTCTAGTGGTACGTAGGCGTGGCCATAGCGACGAATGCCCTGTTTGCTGCCTACCGCCTTGTCAAAGGCCATGCCAAGGGTGATGCCGATATCCTCAACGGTGTGGTGGGCGTCGATATGGAGATCGCCTTCGGCCTGCACATCAAGGTCAATCAGCCCGTGGCGGGCGATCTGATCCATCATGTGGTCAAGAAACGGCACTCCCGTCGCAAATGCCGCGGCGCCAGTGCCATCGACATTAAGCCGGACCCGGATGCGGGTCTCGGACGTATTGCGTTCAATCTCTGCGGTACGCTGCATCATGCGGGAGGGTATGGATAGGGCCAAAAGGGCCTACATCATAATACGGCTGGCGTGTTTTGCTAAGCGGGGGGATGTGGCCGTTGCCATGACTGCTTGGTCAATAGTCCGATCCTGTACTGCGCTCTGCCTGGCAGTTGACCCAAGAACCGTCCCCTCTTTCGGCGGACGGTCTTGCCATTGGAACGGCCTTTTTTCAGCAAAAAGCTTATGACTAGTTCTTGACATAACTCTTTGTTAGACAGGCGCCACTAAAGGCCCAGACAAGCCGCGCACCATCCACCGTGGGCGTCAACACACAGGTATCGGCAGCGAGAATACCCTTATAAGCATTTGGGGTCGCGGTAATCACGCCATCAACGACAGCCAAACTATTGAAAGCTTTCGCTGTGCTTGCCGCAGGGGTTGTGGGCATATTGGTCGCTGCTCCACCATTTGTGGCCGCATCACAGACAGTCAGGTCTGCCGTGTTGGCATAACATTCGGCGACACCCAGCTTGTAGGGCTCTGTCGCTTGCACCACTTCAGTATAGGCAGCCCTTCTGATGTAGTCCTGATACGCGGGTATCGCCACGGCCGCCAAAATTCCGATAATCGCCACCACGATCATCAACTCAATCAGGGTGAATCCCTGTTGGCGCATGTTGTTATTCATATTCATATTGAAAACCCTCGCTTCTTGTAGAAAAAAATACTGCTGGTGATTGTAGTCACCCAAAATTGAGCAGGCAAAACGTGAGCACCGCACCCCGGCTCCATCCATCCCCTGCACCAGACTGCTAGCCGCCACAAGCTCCCCCTCTTATCTGCTTGATGCCGTCTTTACCACCGATATCAGCCTGTACCCGGCAGGGCGGTCTTCCAGTCACGGGTGTGCCAGAGTATACCCACTGTTTGTTGCGTTTGACGGTCGCCATGCCGATCAAATCGCCGGTATCGGCATCGTTCAGGGTCACGGTCTGACCGTAGAGGCTCGACCGGCCTCTTGGCACCACCTTGCCCCTGACGAACAGGGTAGACGATGAGGCACGCCACAGCGCCTTGGCGATGGTCACTTTTTTGACCTGTCCTGTGGCAATAGATGCGCCGCTTCCCGTCGATGCCCCGTCGGCAACGTTGCCGCTGGCATCCACCACCCTGATGTTGATCGCACGCTTCACCAATTTATGTGAATAGGTGTTAGAAACTCCCAGGATCACGCTGACATTCGCGGTCGATTGAGATGCCCCTATCGGCGGGGTCCAGGTCAGCGTGGCTGAGGTCGCATCGCCATCTGCCACGCTAAAAACCACACCAGAGGGCACATCGGGATTGCTCCCGTCAAAATAGAAGTGGCCGTTACGATCAACGGTGCCGGCATATACAGAACCATAACCGGCCGCATAGGGATCGCTCACTTTGAGGCTCATGGTGAGTGTCGCACCCTCGGTAACCGTAACCCGATTATCGAGCAGGGAGGGCGTACTGATCACCGAATCAAACTGCGGGCGGGATGTCAGGGTCGCCGCTGTTACTGCATCAATGACCCCATCGCCTACCCTGTCTGCAGGCTGCAGCAATACCGAGGCCGCCATGACCAGTAGACTCAAACCACTGAGTCGCCGCAGGCCATTGCTTCCCGCCGCGTAATGCGAACTCATATGATTCATGCTCATCCACCTACTCCGTCCTGATGGGGCTAACCCGTTGCGTGCGACCGCGGCCTGTTAAGCCATTTGAGCCCGCACTGTAGGGCCCCGGCCAGGTCAGCGTCCAATCGAAAGAGTACAAGTCGACCATTCACGCCGTGAATAGTGGCCGAGACCTGCCGATCGTTGTCACCATCGGATAACGGCCGATAGCACAGTTCCGCGCGTTTCAGAATCTAACAGCCGAAACTGAACCGAAACTGAATCGTCCACATGGGCGGCGGAGAACCACTGAGGTGGGATGAATGGGGCGTTATTCAGCGGGCAACTCCCGCCATGAGACCCGGCGGGTGCTGGCACCGATCGGTGGTTTTGGCATATCCAGCAGGACGGTCGACCCGCCCGAACCGCTAATGACCTCACCGACCTTGCTGGATGGCGTCTGAATCACGAACGGCCGGCTCGACAGCACATTTCCCAGCGATGAACCCGCCACTGAGGTTTTGACACTGCTGAGGGCACCGCCGGTGGCCGCATCAAGAAAATAGCGCATGCTGGTACCCCCCTCCGAGCAGGCGGTATTGCTTGGGGTATTCGAGTTGAAGGCAAGAATGCCCAGAGCCAGAACCGGATCGACATTGACCCGCTCTCCCGTTTCCGGCAAATCGACGTACCAGCCGTTTTGGGTGGCGAAATCCACAGCGTTACGACTCGCGGTTCTCACGACCTGACCACTGCTGCAAATCGACATATCGGTTCCGGTCGGGCAGGTGCCGATGGTCAGGGTTTGCTGCACAAACAGGCTACCGACGGTCCGGGGATTGGCATAGGTCGTGGTACCAAGCTCGTCCTTAATCGCGTAGAAGGAGTGCTGGCTGCTATCGGCAAGATCGGTCAGACCCAGATATTTGCCCGTGCCGACATAAACGACCGCCTTGCCGTTGATCTCGGTGATTTCAGGTCGGGTGGTAATGGGCTGAGATTTACCGGTAGCGTCCTGCACCCGCACCAGTAACTGGGCATCGTAGCCGGCCACGCCTAAATCATCGTTGATATCGAAACGCCAGACGTTACCGAGCAGATCGCCACCATAGACGCGCAAGGCCGTGTTGTCATATTCAGCGTTATCGCTCCAGGCCACGATTTTTGCGAGGCCACTGGGCGTTTCGGCGGATCCGGTCAGCGTCGAAATATCCATGAGCAGCTGGCCGGTGCCAACATCAATAACGTAAAGGTGGCCCTTGCCGTCCCCCGCTCCCGTGCTGCTCTCGTGATTGTTATAGCCGGACGTCACCAGCGCGACCCACTGACCTGTTTTGGTTTTGGTGATTACCGGATTGCCAAAGCTGTACCCCATGCTGGCAAAGCCCGGGGTGGCGCTGGAGATTTCCCATAACAGTTTCGGCACCTGCGGATTAGTAATATCCAGCGCGTAATACCCTTTGCCGCCAGCGTTCAAGCCGCCGATCAGCACGGTATGCCAGGCTCCGGCAAAATAGGCATCCCCGGCAAGCGGCGTGCCATCGACAAAATACTGATGACTGTACTGGTACTTTTTATCAGCCAGT
>JBKCCF010000110.1:0-23086 GCA_046305255.1 Methylococcaceae bacterium | reverse complement strand
CTTCCTCGGTCGCAAATCCGATGGCGAGCCAGGCGTCAAGACGCTTTGGCTCGGCTTCGCTCGTGTCAGAGATTTCGTGGAGGGCGTTGAACATATGCGACAGCTTCAGAATTCAGGGCTGAGTTGTGTGTAATGGCATGGATTAAAGCTCTGCAAGTGCAAGCAAGCACGCTGTTTTACTTGAGCGTATTCTCGCCATCGAAAACGCGGTGGCGATACCCGGTTGTTGGCATATAACCAAAAGTGCAACACCGCCAGTCAGCAAACCTGGGTAGCCCATACCACGGCTGGTGTGGACGAGGCAGTCAACAGTTTCACCCCTAAACAGCTACTAACCGCCAGCCCCCTTGATGCCCACGTCCCGTTCCGATCCTGTACCACAACCATGGCCAGTTATAGCCCTTATGGGGCCGACGGCGTCTGGCAAAACTCGTCTGGCGATTGATCTGGCCAAGGCGTTGAACGGGGAGATCATCAGCGTCGATTCGGCGTTGGTGTATCAGGGTATGGATATCGGGACAGCCAAGCCCAGCCTTACTGAACGGCAAGGGATTCCGCACCATCTCATCGACCTGCTGGATCCGGCAGAGGCATACTCGACCGGCAGATTCCGCAAGGATGCCCTGCAGTTGATAGGCGAGATCAGCCAGCGAGGCAAACTACCGATTCTGGTGGGCGGGACGATGCTTTACTTCAACGCACTGCTAAATGGGCTTTCACAATTGCCGGCCGCTGATCCCGTGCTACGCAATGAGATTAGCGCCGAGGCCGACCGGCGGGGTTGGCGGGCATTGCATGGGGAACTGGTCCGCATCGACCCCGTTGCAGCGGCACGCATTCATCCCAATGATCCCCAGCGCATCCAACGGGCGCTTGAGGTGTATCGCATCAGTGGGCGAACTCTAACCGAGTGGTGTCAGGCCATTGATGACAGTCCCCTGCCCTTCAGGCCCGTCAGACTGGTGCTGGCTCCCGCCAGCCGAGTGCTACTTCATACGCGAATTCATCAGCGGTTTTTGCAGATGCTGGAGCAGGGCCTGGTGGACGAAGTTAGAGGATTGTATGAGCGGGGTGATCTGCATGCAGATATTAGCTCCATGCGTGCGGTAGGCTATCGGCAGGTCTGGGAATTTTTGGCGGGTGAGTCTTCGCGGGAGCAGATGATTGAGCGCGGCATTATCGCGACCCGACAGTTTGCCAAGCGGCAGTTGACCTGGCTCAGGAAGGAGTCAACCGCACTGAGCTACGTCAGTGATAGTGAAGATCTGACAACTCGGGTACTGACGGATATCGGTGGGCTGCTATTGCCCGGGGCCTAGCCGGTGTGGCGGCGCTTGAAATCTGCACCCCAGGCATCTGCCGCATACAAGGCGTCACGCAGGTTGGCGGGGCTGACTTCGAAGGCTTCGTTATGGGCAGTCTCGCCGGCAGCAACGGCCCGCTCGGCAATGCTCTGCGCCATGATGGGACTCAACGGGTCCAGTCCGAGATCGGCCAAGGTAAGCGGCAAACCAACTGCATGGCTAAAGCCCATGACCTGCTCAACCAAAGCCGCATCGCGACCTTCAAGCACCAGTTGCACCAAGGTGCCGAAAGCCACTTTTTCACCATGGAGATAAGCATGGGTTTCCGGCGCGGCGGTCAGTCCATTGTGCACCGAATGAGCAACCGCGAGCCCGCCCGATTCAAATCCCAAGCCCGAAAGCAGGGTGTTGGCTTCGACAATACGCTCAAAAGCGGGGGTAATGGCGCCGGCTCTGGCAGCAGCCACAGCGGCCAGACCATCCTCCAGCAGCGTGCGATAACACAGTTCAGCGAGGGCGGCTGCAGCGATGGTACTGGCGCCACCGACCTGATTTCGCTTGTGCGCCTTGCGTGAAGTTTCGGCTTCAAAATGGGTGGCGAGTGCGTCACCCATACCCGAGATCAGCAAGCGTACCGGTGCCTTGACGATGATGGCGGTATCGACCAGGACCAGATCGGGGTTACGCCTGTAGAACAGGCATTTCTCGAATCGGCCTTCGGCACTGTAGACCACCGACAACGCGCTGCAGGGCGCATCGCTGGAGGCGGTTGTCGGGCAGGATACGACCGGCAAACCCATTTCTGAGGCGATAGCCCGAGCGGTATCCAGCACCTTGCCACCTCCGGCCCCCACGATACAGGTGGATCCCAAGCGGAGCGCCTCGGCTTTGCCACGTTCTATCTCGCCGATTGAGCATTCGCCGCCAAAATCAAGAATGTCGCAGGAGAGACCATGCAGGGCAAAGCTTTGTTGCCAGGTGCTTTCGAGGGCAGCACGAGCGCTTCGGCTCGCCAGAATCAGCACCCTTCCGGAAAAACCCAGCTTAACCATTTCGCCAGCCAGCTCGAGGCTGGCATCACGACCCTGAACATAGCGACCAGGGGAACAGAATATGCTGATCATGCGTGCATCCTCCAGCAGGTATGGCGTAAGACCTAACTCTACGAGGGTCGGCCGCAGCACCGTTAGCCGTTGCCGGCCTGTTTAAGATCGTTGGCTTCATGCGCCTGGCGACCGATAGCATTTTTAATGGAGTTTATAATTTATAACAATGGTTATGAGAATAGGCTACCCGCCTCAGCGACAAGAAACTTCCTCCGCTGCACATTCTGCTGCACCAGGAAAGAAAATGGCAACTTTTATAAAACGGGTATAAAACGGGGAGCACGCTGGCAAGCACAAGTGAGGGCCAACGGTAAATCATCAAGCCCAACCATTGATATGAAAATACAACTACAGCGCGCTTTGGCTATCTTCTGACCCCGCCCGTGGCGGCCGAGATCGGCGGAAAAGTGAATGCGGTCATGCGCGAAGTCGAGAGGCACAACCCGCAGCTGGCCGGCCTGCTGCCCAAGACCTTCAACCCCTTCACCACTACCCCGCTCAAGAAAATCTCCGAGGTTCCGGCCACCCTCATCAAGAGGTTCAATAACTCATTTTGAGAGCCATGAGGGCCAGCCTGAAACCATCAAGCTCATCACGATGGACATATCCGAACCCTTCCAGATTGATTCCGGATCTCCCAGGCAAGGCGCGATCGCCTTGAACCCTTGATCAGACACTGAAGCCCCATCTACCAGGAATTCTTGCGCCCTACCATCTGGGCGTAAGCAATCTCAAGCCTAGAATATCAAATAGTCAGATTCGGACAGCCATCGTTAGGGCAGGAGGATTCAAATCGCCCCGCAGCCTGACAAACATCATTTCCCTGACGACGGGAAAGCTTTCGCACCTTCCGGCTACCCCCATCCAAAACCCGCTGCAGGGCACCTCGAAAAATTCACCTATTTCACCGAAATAACAAAACTAATACATTAACTTATATTGAGTCGACTTCACGAGTTTGAGGTTAATCGAGGTACCCTGCAGGTGTGAACCCTGTTTGCATACAAAACGGAAGAGATCCCGAAAATGGCTTCTGACCGGAAATTACATCAATATACGGAAGTACAGGAAAGGCTATCGCATCGTTGTCGTAACGACCCTGCCGTTCAGAGGCTGAACCTCCCGGTTGTTGTTGTTATAGATGTTTTTAAGAGCGGTCAACTGATCGGCAGATATTGTAATTGGCTGAGCGAAAACATAGAAATTTATCCCTTCTCTGCAGGGTGGGGTCGTAAGTGAACCCGCATAGGTATAGAACTGCAAGAGATTTTTGGGTAATAGTCGCGCCGGGTTGAAAGTAACCCCTCCAGTTTCATTTTTGGTATTAGCTGTTATGGGCATGTTATCTAAAACCTTTTGAAACTCGGCGTTATACTTTCCCGTGGTCACCAGCGAAGTTAGCACTACAGCCTTGCCATCGTCACGGATATTTACGAAATGTATCTCCGCTTCATAAGCCCTGCCGTTGACGGTGTGCTCACTAGGTGAGTGCATATGAAATTGGATCAGTGGGTATACATCATTACCCACTGATACAGTGCCTGAATAAGAGTCAGAGGAGTTGACCTGGGCGACATGCCCGTTGTTGTAGAATATTGGGTATCCAACACCGTAATTCAGCTTGATGCGATTGAGTCGTCTCGTCGGTGGATTCCCGGTAAGCGCCACAGGTGCCTGACTCTTACCTATACCACAGGCGGCATACGGATAATTAATTGGCGCAGGGTTGCTGCTGCCATCCTGAAGATAAGCCCAGCCGGACTGCTCCGTATAATCCCAATGTGGATCACTCGCACTCACCTGAGCTGCCGCACTCAGGCAAACCGTCAAGGCACATACACGCATGAGGCCGATAATATTAGTATTCATGGAAAAACCCTTATAATTAGTCGAAGTCTCTGAAAGGGAGAGGCACTGAAACCTTTCCTAGCAGGTCTGCTCTTTGCAGATTTCTGAAATACCTTTCTTCTTTTCTGTCTCGCTGTGCTTAGGTGATTCCTGTGTACTTGCAGGTTGTGATGCCTGTGGTTTGGGTGTTCCTGCATCAGTTGTTTGACTGGATGCGGGCGGCAAGGGCGTAGATGGGACTTGCTCTGCTTGGCAGAGGTAAGTAATGCCTAGGGTGCCCACAAGAACAGTCAGAGTAAATTTACTCACGGTTTAGATCTCCAGCATTTACAGGTTGAATGGGTTACAGTCCAGTAACATCCGGGCACACCATGTGTGCGATCGCAGTGTAGCACTATTCCAGGCCGCAACCTTTCACTACCTTTCGTGATGCAGTCTGATTCTCAGAGTGAGTTTGTCCCTCCTGTCGAATGGCTCTTATACCGTTCTGCCCCACCAGTTCATCAATGAAACCGAGTCTTGCCATCGAGCAGAGGGTGGTCGTCAGGACAGTGACCGTCAGATCTTTAGCAATGAGGGCCTTTTTTGATTTCGGCGCTAGCCTGCACACGGGTGAGGCGAGATGCTGCGGCCACCGTCGGCGGGCCATCTCCAATACTGGCCGCTCATGTTGGCGGTCTAGCGTAGGCCGTTGCAGCGATAGACATTAAACGACTGCTCCCCATTACTGACCGGTCCGGTAGGTACGATTGTATCTCCCCCCATACCCCCCGCGTAGTTTCGACCCAGGCGGTTGAGTTCCTCCCCGATAGACTCATCATCACGTGGGATGTAGGCCACCGTAGCAGTTGTGGTGGAAGTGACATGACCGATTTTCTTGCAGCGCTTCACGTCGCTGGCAGTAAGAACTCTCACATTCTGCCCCTGAGGCTTGATATCAACCCACGAACAGCCAGCAACCATCAACAGACCCATCAAATACGTCAGATTTCGCATTTTTCTCGACATTTCAGCATCCTCGCGTTTTGGTTGTGGCTCACTGTCCAAGAATACTAAACCGATTCGTCAGGCTGTTGGAACAGTTCCCGATGACGTCTGCCTGCAGGTCGAGTAAAATGCGGCCTTCCTGCTCTTGGGTTGGTCCCCTCGCATTGACCCCTGCGCTGCTGCCGTTCGACCCAAACCCCCAACAGTCCTGAATGACCAAGTACATTTTCATTACCGGCGGTGTTGTGTCCTCACTGGGGAAAGGCATTGCCGCTTCCTCACTGGCCGCGATACTTGAAGCCCGTGGCCTCAGGGTCACATTGACCAAGCTTGACCCGTATATCAACGTCGATCCGGGGACGATGAGCCCCTTCCAGCATGGTGAAGTTTTCGTCACTGACGACGGCGCCGAGACCGATCTCGACCTGGGTCATTATGAGCGCTTCGTCGAAACCATCATGGGCAAGGTTAACAACTGGACGACCGGCCAGATCTACGAAAACGTGATCCGCAAAGAGCGGCGCGGCGAATATCTGGGCGCCACCGTTCAGGTCATCCCGCATATCACCGATGAAATCAAACGCGTGATACGCCTGAGTGCCGAGGGCTACGACATTGCCTTGATCGAAATTGGCGGCACCGTGGGTGACATTGAGTCACAGCCCTTCCTTGAGGCTATCCGCCAGATGCGGGTCGAAATGGGTGATGGCAATTCGCTTTTCATCCATCTGACATTGGTTCCCTACATTCATACCGCCGGTGAGCTGAAGACCAAGCCCACACAACATTCGGTCAAGGAGTTGCGTAGCATCGGCATTCAGCCAGACATTCTTATCTGCCGTTCCGATCGGATTGTTCCGGAATCTGATCGCAAGAAAATCGCCCTCTTCACTAACGTCAGTGACAACGCCGTCATATCCGCCGTCGATGCCGATACGATTTACCGGATCCCGGCCATGCTACACGAGCAGGGTCTGGACGAAATCGTTGTTCGCAAGCTGCACATAGAGGCTCCGACCGCCAATCTCGGTGAGTGGAACGCTGTCACCCACGGACTGACCCATCCTGAAACGGAGGTCACCATCGGGCTGGTGGGTAAATACGTCAATCACTCCGATGCCTATAAATCACTGACTGAAGCCCTGATACATGCCGGGATTCACACCAACACCAAGGTCAATATCCGCTGTTATGACTCTGAGGATATCGCCGAGGATTGTGCGGGCCACTTGGCCGATATTGACGCCATTCTGGTTCCTGGCGGCTTTGGTGAACGCGGCGTCGAAGGCAAAATTGCCACCGTGCGCTATGCACGGGAACAAAAAGTACCCTACCTTGGCATCTGTCTCGGAATGCAGGTTGCCGTAATCGAATACGCACGCAATGTGGCTGGCCTCCAGGGGGCTCACAGCACCGAATTCGATCCAAAGACCTGCCATCCAGTGATCGCGCTGATCACCGAATGGCAGGATGAGTCAGGATCACTGGAGCAGCGTTCGGCTGACACTCCCATCGGTGGATCAATGCGGCTAGGTGGACAAAAATGTCGCCTGATTACAGGTAGCCTTGGCCAGCGGGTCTATGGCAGCGAGGTGATATCCGAGCGACACCGGCACCGTTATGAATTCAATAACCGTTATTTGCCTGCTCTTGAACAGGCAGGACTGAGGGTTTGCGGTCGTTCCATGGATGGACGGCTGGTAGAAGCAATTGAAATTCCTGGGCACCCATGGTTTTTGGCCTGCCAGTTTCACCCGGAATTTACCTCGACTCCCCGGCGTGGCCACCCGCTGTTTACCGGCTTTATAAAAGCCGCCAACCAGCATCGCCGTCAGCGTGAGGATTCGCCATGACACTTTGCGGTTTTGAGGTCGGCATTGAGCATCCTTTTTTTCTGATCGCTGGCCCCTGCGTTATCGAGAGTGAGCAGTTGGCGCTGGATACGGCGGGTGCACTCAAGGAACTGACCCACCGGTTGGGCATCAACTTCGTTTATAAATCGTCCTTCGATAAGGCTAACCGCTCATCACATACCAGTTTCCGTGGTCTTGGGGTGGCCGAAGGTCTGCGCATACTTGAGAAGGTAAAGCAGACAATCGGCGTACCGGTTCTAACGGATGTCCATGAGGACAGTCCTCTCAATGAGGTGGCCGCAGTGGTCGATGTGATGCAAACCCCCGCGTTCCTGTGCCGCCAAACCAACTTCATCAACAGCGTTGCGGCTCAGGGCATACCGGTCAATATCAAGAAGGGCCAGTTTCTGGCGCCGTGGGATATGCAGAATGTCGTCAATAAAGCTAAGGACACCGGCAATGAAGGCATTATGGTCTGTGAGCGCGGTGTATCCTTCGGCTATAACAATCTGGTGTCAGATATGCGCTCGCTGGTCATCATGCGTGATACCGGTTGTCCTGTAGTATTTGATGCCACCCACTCGGTCCAGTTACCAGGGGGGCAGGGAACCTGCTCTGGTGGACAGCGCGAATTCGTCCCGACCCTGGCTAGGGCCGCTGTCGCTGTGGGTATCGCCGGGCTTTTCATGGAAACGCACCCCGATCCCGATCGTGCCCTGAGCGATGGCCCTAATTCCTGGCCACTGGCACGTATGGGTGAAATCCTTGAGGTGCTGGCCGACATTGACCGTACAGTCAAATCCCGCCCCCTGTTCTAGAATTATCGTATTAATACACTCACTCACGATCACAGGAGTAAACCCATGAGCAAAATCGTTGATGTTAAGGCATTAGAAGTGCTGGATTCGCGTGGCAACCCAACCGTAGCCGTAGACGTGGTACTGGAGAGTGGTACCGTCGGCACCGCAATGGTGCCTTCCGGTGCATCTACCGGCTCCCGTGAAGCGATCGAATTGCGTGATGGCGACAAGGCGCGTTACCTTGGGAAAGGCGTCAGCAAGGCCGTATCTCATGTCAACGGCGAAATCCGTAGCGCTGTACTGGGTATGGATGCGACTGACCAGAAGGCTCTGGATCAGAAAATGATTGATCTGGACGGCACTGAAAATAAAGGCCGCCTGGGTGCCAATGCCATCCTTGGCGTTTCACTGGCGACAGCCCGTGCCGCAGCCCAGGATGCTGGCAAACCCCTATATGCCTACCTGAACGACAGTGGAGAATACATTCTTCCGGTGCCGATGATGAATATCATCAATGGCGGCTCGCATGCCGACAACAGCGTTGACATGCAGGAGTTCATGATTCTTCCGGTCGGTGCCCCCAGTTTCCGGGAAGCTTTGCGTTATGGCGCCGAAGTTTTCCATGCACTGAAAAAGGTGCTGCACGAGCGCGGCATGGCGACCAGTGTCGGCGATGAAGGTGGCTTTGCGCCCAACCTGCCTTCCAACGAATCAGCCATTGAAGTCATCCTCGAAGCGATTGCCAATGCGGGCTATGTAGCCGGCAAGGACATCTTCCTGGGCCTTGACGTCGCCAGCTCCGAATTCTACAAGGACGGCTACTATCACCTAGAATCCGAAGGCAAGAAATTCACCTCGGAAGAATTCGTCGACTACATGGCTGCCTGGGTTGACAAGTATCCGATCATTTCGATTGAAGATGGCCTGGCGGAAGGTGACTGGCACGGATGGGGCGTTATCACTGACAAACTGGGCTCCCGTATCCAGCTGGTGGGTGATGATCTGTTCGTCACCAACCCGGCCATCCTGAAGAAGGGCATTGAAGCCAAGGTTGCCAACTCAATCCTGATCAAGGTTAATCAGATCGGCACCCTGAGCGAGACACTGGAGGCTGTTGGCATGGCGCATGATGCAGACTACACCACGGTTATGTCCCACCGTTCGGGTGAAACCGAAGACGCCACCATCGCCGACCTCGCCGTGGCAACGCGTTCAGGCCAGATCAAAACCGGCTCACTTAGCCGTTCCGATCGTATCGCCAAGTATAACCGCCTGCTCAAGATCGAAGCTGAACTGGGGGATAAGGCCCGCTATGCCGGTCAGAACGCCTTCAAGCGCGCATTCTAAGGGAGCCTTGGGCCGGTCACTTTTGTGGTCAAACTCATAGCCTTTCTGCTGGTGCTCATTGCCGCCCTCCAGTACCGTTTATGGCGGGGGGATGGCGGCATCCGTGAGTATTACGATACGCGGGCTCACATTGCGGCGCTCAAGCTTGAGGCCGAACGCCGGCGAATCCGCAATGCGGCGATTGCTGCGGATGTGAGGGATCTCAAGGAAGGGACGGAAGCCGTTGAAGAACTTGCGAGGCGTGAACTTGGTATGATCAAAACCGGCGAAACCTTCGTTCAGGTCTACGAATCACAGGACGATAGCGAACAACCTGCGAGCAAGCCCCCTGCCCCGGCCCATGCCAGCCACAATCACCCGCATGCCAGTCCAAAAAAGCAGTGAGGGCTTTCCCCTGTTTCATCCGCCGGGTGACCTGATGCCGACCAGCCGGGACGGAGTCGGGACATGACGCCACCCCGTTTCTGGGCTGTTGTCCCGGCCGCTGGTGTCGGCAAACGAATGGGCGCTACAGTTCCCAAGCAGTATCTCGAAGTCAGGGGAAAACCTGTCATCCAGCACACGCTGGATCGGTTGCTTTCGGTGGATTGTCTAGCCGGTATTTTCGTTGCCCTTGGCGAGGAAGATGGCTACTGGCCGGATCTGCCTTATGCACAAGAACCACGCATCACGACGACTCCAGGCGGCAAAGAGCGGGCTGACTCGGTGTGCTCAGCACTGACACACATGGAGGGACTGGCAAAGAGTGATGATTGGGTACTGGTTCACGATGCCGCCCGGCTCTGTGTCACCCGAACCGACATATTAAAACTGATCCAGACACTCAAGGATGACCCGATAGGCGGCATACTGGCCCAACCGGTTAGCGATACGCTGAAATCGGTCGATGGCATGAGCATCATTGGCAGCCCAGATCGCGCCACCATCTGGCGCGCATTGACACCACAGATGTTCCGCTATGGTCAATTGCGGCAGTGCCTCACAGAAGCGGCGCTGCATCAGCTGAAAGTTACCGATGAAGCCAGCGCTCTGGAACGGGCTGGTTTCAGGCCGAAAATTGTCGAAGGTCGATCGGACAATATCAAAATCACACGGCCTGAGGATTTACCGCTGGCCAATTTTTACCTGGAGCAACAATGTTACGAATAGGCCAAGGCTACGATGCGCATCGCTTCACCGAAGGCGGTCAACTGGTTCTGGGGGGGGTTGCTATTGAGTTTGAGAAAAGCCTCGCTGCCCATTCCGATGGTGATGTCGCGCTACATGCACTGTGCGACGCTCTTTTGGGTGCTGCTGCCATGGGCGATATAGGCCGCCACTTCCCCGACACCGACCAAAACTACAAAGGCATAGACAGCCGCATCCTGCTCCGCAATACCTGCGCCAAATTAAATGCACAAGGTTATGCGGTGGGCAACGTCGATGTCACCATAGTAGCCCAACGCCCCAAACTAGCGCCCTACATTGACAAAATGCGGGCTACGATTGCGACTGATCTGCAGATCGAAATTGACGCCGTCAACGTCAAGGCCACCACCACTGAAGGCATGGGCTTTGAGGGGCGTGGCGAGGGCATTTCCGCATGTGCGGTAGCCCTGCTTAACCGCACCTGAATCAGTGGCTGATCCTACAGAGGTCCTGCCCCATGCGTTAGGCGGACCGGTCGGAACGGCAGCGATAAAGCGGATACCCGACGACTTTATCGTGGAGGAGCAACTGGGCTTTACTCCCTCAGGTGAGGGTGAACACGTATTCCTTCGTATTGAAAAGCGGGGCGAAAACACCGACTATCTGGCCCGGCAACTGGCCCGTCTCGCCGCCGTACCACTACGAAATGTCGGCTATGCCGGGCTCAAGGACAGGCATGGCAGCACGATACAGTGGTTCAGTGTGCAACTGCCAGGGCAGGTCGGGCCGGACTGGAGCGTTCTGACTTCCGACGCTGTCCGTGTGCTTGACGTCACCCGTAACAATCGTAAATTAAAAAAAGGTGCTGCCAGCGGCAATTATTTCGAAATCAGGTTGCGCGAACTGGATGCGGCCCGGCTGGAACTTGAAACACGATTGGCCACTATCTCGGAGCGCGGTGTGCCCAACTATTTCGGACCGCAGCGTTTTGGCCGAAATGGTGGGAATCTTGATCGTGCCCGGGAATTATTCGCGAATAGCGGTCTGCGAATCGATCACCACAGGCGTGGAATGTACCTGTCAGCCGCACGCTCGGAGATTTTCAATCACATCCTGGCCGAGCGCGTTCGACAAGGAAACTGGGATAAGGCCATGTCTGGTGATGTTTTCATGTTCCCGGACTCCCAAAGTTTTTTTAAGCCGGATACGATCACAGACGAGATTGTTGAACGGGTCAAGGCCCGGCGGATTGATCCTAGCGGTGTTCTTTGGGGGACAGCGGCCAGTACTGCCAGCGACCATGCCCTGGCAATAGAGCAGCATGTAGCCGCCCGTTACCCGGATTTATGCGCAGGGCTGGAGGGGGTCGGTATGGAGACTGCCCGCCGCCCGTTTCGCCTGAGTCCTGAGGGGCTGAGCTGGGACTTTCCTGAAGATGATGTCCTTCGCGTGAGTTTCACCCTTCCGGCGGGAGCCTTTGCTACTGTTGTTCTAAGGGAGTTGGTCCACATGAATGATTCAGAGATCTGACTGGATCGCTCATGGCGTGGCGCATCTGAAGTTAAGAAGGAAGAACCCGCCGGTCAGAGTATCGGCTCAACCCGTTGTCAAGAGGGAACTGACATGAGTATTGGACAAATTTGCACCCGGGATACGGTTATTATCAGGCACACCGAATCGGTCCTCACCGCCGCAAGGTTAATGCGGGAACACCATGTGGGTAGCGTCGTTGTTGTGACTCAAACCGCGAGCGGCGCTAAACCGGTAGGGATTCTGACCGACCGCGATTTGACCATTGAAATCATGGCCACCGGTCTGGATCCGGCACTTGTTACTGCGGGTGACGTCGTCCGTACCGATCTGCTGACGGGTCATGAAGACGACGGTATATGGGACACACTGCAGCGAATGCAGGCCGCAGGGATACGCCGCCTGCCGGTCGTCAATGCCGGTAGTGCCTTGATTGGGCTGCTGAGTATGGACGATTTACTCGAATTGCTGGCAGGTGAACTGGGTGACATGGTAAAACTCATCCGCCATGAACGGGAACACGAAACTAAAAGTCTCAGCAAAATAACAGCATGACTGTCAGCATTTATCACAATCCCCGTTGCAGCAAGTCGCGGCAGACATTAGAACTGATCCGCTCACGCGGCATTGAACCGCGGGTCATCGAATATCTGAAGTACCCTCCAACAGTCGATGAACTTGATGCGATACTGAAACTGCTTAAGCAGGAACCCAGAGCACTCATGCGTAAGACCGAAACCGCTTACAAAAGCGAGGGACTGGATCAGCCGCACCTGGACCGGGGTGCTCTGCTGGCGGCGATGGTGGCACACCCCGTTCTGATTGAGAGGCCAATCGTGTTGGCAAACGGCAAGGCTGCGCTCGGGCGCCCGCCCGAGAACATACTGGCAATACTTGACTAAATCGTCTCTGGCCGGCCCCGCCCTTATGCCTGCGAACCATGGACGTCTGGTGCGCGGCTGCCCCCTTCGAACCCTACCCTGAACCCACCCGATTCAATGACTGAAATTCTTGTCCTCTACTACAGCCGATCCGGCACCACAGCAGAAATGGCCAACATGATCGCCAGAGGCGTTGAGGAAGTACCCGGTGTGACCGCCAAAATACGTACCGTGCCTGAAGTTTCTCCCGTATGCGCCGCAACCAAGGACACGATACCGGGTGAAGGTGCACCTTATGCGACACCGGACGACCTGCGTCATTGCGCCGGACTGGCCCTGGGTAGCCCGACTCATTTTGGCAATATGGCCGCGCCTCTTAAGTACTTTATCGATAACACCAGCAGCCTTTGGTTTTCAGGCGCCCTGTCTGGCAAGCCCGCAGGCGTATTCACCTCTACATCGTCGATGCACGGGGGGCAGGAAGCAACCCTGCTGACCATGATGATGCCCCTGCTTCATCACGGCATGTTACTCATCGGTATCCCCAGCACCGAAAAGGCATTAAGCAGGACTACCAGCGGTGGCACCCCCTACGGCCCGAGTCGCCACACTGGCAACGGTGGTGCGGGTCTTACCGATGAGGAGCGGCAAGTCTGTCGGGTCCTCGGCATGCGTCTGGCCCGTGCGGCTCTGGCCTTGAAAGACAGCCCCATCGGCTGAGCAGCTCTGTTACGCCCTACTCCGCATCGGCATCATGGCAGAACAACTCGTCCTTCCCTTGAGTTTTAATCCGACACTGGAGTTTGAACAGTTCCAGCCGGGCCCAAATGCCGAATTGGTGGGTCACCTTAAGCGTTGCACCCAGGCGGAGGGTGAGCCCTTGATTTTTTTGTGGGGCGAAACAGGGAGTGGCAAATCCCATTTACTGAATGCCAGTTGTCGCCGGGCCTCTCGCCACGGTCTGTCGGTCTGCTACTTGCCTCTGACCCAGTTGCATCACCACGGGCCGGTGATCCTTGAGGGGGCAGATGAACAGGACATCGTCTGCATTGATGATCTTGATCAGGTGGCGGGTCATCCCGAGTGGGAGTTGGCTCTGTTCACGCTATTCAACCAACTTCGTGAGCGTCAGAGCAGGCTGATAATGACCGCACACGCCCCACCCGGTCAGATTGCCATCAACCTTGCCGACCTTAACAGCCGTCTGAGTTGGGGTTTGGTGTTGCGCATACTGCCGCTGTCTGATGCGGATAAGGTAGCGGCATTGGAAATAAAAGCGCGTAGCCTGGGGCTGGAACTCCCCGCCCCGGTAAGCCGATACCTGATCTCTCGTCAGCCGCGCGAGCTGCCAGCCCTGATTCGCTTGCTCGAACAACTTGATCACGCTTCGCTGGCGGCACAGCGGCGGCTCACCGTGCCATTCGTCAAGTCACGGCTCAAGGATAGCGTCTGAATTTTTATGCCTGCGGCATCTCGCTTAACGAGGGTAACTACCATGAAAATAAATGGCATTTTTATTACTCTGTTGCTGACATCACTGACCCCGGGCTTGAGCATCGGTAAAACAGGCCGTGAACTGCAAACTCAGTGCGATGCCCGCCAAGATAGCAGGAATGCGCGGGTCGCGACCGAAAACGCCTACTCTGCTGGCGTGTGTGATGGTTACATAGGTGGTGTCGGCGATGCCACCAATGGACTGGTGTTTTGCCCCCCCGACGGTCTCGACAAGGCGCAGGGCGTTGCGCTTGTCATGAAATACCTGGCCGCTCATCCTGAGGAGGCCCAGACCAGCGCGGATGTGGTGATAGGCAAGGCCCTGTCGCAAGCCTATCCCTGCGCACCCCAGAAGAATCCCCAGCCCAAAGAGGTCAATCCGTGGAAATTCTGAAAGCTGCCAGTGGCCGGATAGCGGGTTCCGATAAGGGCCGAACATCGGACATCATCAGCGGAGACATAGCATGAATGTACTCGTCATAGGCACCGGCGCGATCGGAAGTTTCTACGGGTCACTCTTGGCCAAGGCAGGGGCCAACGTGTCGGTGCTGGCACGCTCCGACTATACCCAGGTTGAGGCACACGGTATCGACATCAGTAGCGACACCCAACTGGGCAACTGGCATTTCAAGCCCTCACAGGTCGTTCGGCAAGCTTCTGCACTGAGCGAAAAACCTGACTACATTCTGCTTTGTGTCAAAGTGGTCGATGGCGCTGATCGTGCCGGTCTGATCCGCGACGCGATTGGAGAAAAGACGAAAATCGTACTGATCTCGAATGGGGTCGAAATTGAGGACGAAATGGCGCGGGCCTTTCCTTACAATGAGATTATCAGCGGTCTCGCATTTATTTGTGTCACTCGCACGGAGCCGGGCAAAGTACGGCATCAGGCTTATGGCAGACTAGTACTCGGACGCTATCCGGCGGGCAAGTCCCACGCGGCCGAAATGCTGGCCGATAGGTTCAAAAAATCCGGTATCGGCTGTGCCGCCAGCGATGACATCGTCACCGCGCGCTGGCAGAAATGTTTATGGAACGCAGCCTTCAACCCACTCTCGGTGTTATCAGGTGGGCTTAGTACCAACGATATCCTGAGTACCCAGGAGCCACTGGTTCGCGCATTAATGGCCGAAGTCTGCCATATCGCAAGCGCAGTGGGTCATCCCCTACCCGCGGCAATCATTGACCAGCAGATTGAGAGTACCTACAAGATGCCTCCCTATAAGACCAGCATGCTGCTGGATTTTGAGGCCAATCGACCGATGGAAACCGAGGCAATTCTCGGCAATACCCTACGTGCCGGCTTACGTACCGGGGTTAACATTCCGCATCTGACCACTCTTTATGCACTAATGAAAATGCGGGAGTTGCAGCGGGATAACTCAGACCAGCGGGTGGCTCATTCTCCGTGCTGACCTGAAGCAGCACGCGGCGGGGTACTGCTGAATCAATTCTCGGAACGCCCCAGAGCGATCAGCATCATCGGCCAATTTTCAGGTGTCGCCCCTCCAGCAATGGCTGATGGGCACTCACTCCACGTCACGTTGACCCCTTGAATAGCGGTCTACTCCGCCTACTAATGCTCTACTGACGCAGCATTCATATCGACCCGTGAACGCAGGTCAAAGATCGGCACATCTTCGGCGTGTCTGAACAGACGCCACTTTTCTGTTACCCTGTCGCTGCTTTCGAGGTGCCCGGGGTGTTCTCACGCTCGGGTTAAACGGGAAGCCGGTGTGGACACACGTCCAAACCCGGCGCTGCCCCCGCAACGGTAAATCGGTTAACACCTGACACTTAGCCACTGTGCTTCGGCATGGGAAGGCGTCAGGGCTGGCTTTACAGCCGCCGATGAGCCCGGATACCGGCCCCGAGGCGACTGACCGAACGTTGCGGAGGGCGACGCCGGATTTGACGCTGTATCAGGCAGGTCTTGCCGATTCTGCCGATCCGTTTGCCTCTGCAACTTCTTTTCCAGCCGTGCGGGTGTGCCCGGCCTAATCTGAAGAGTTGCATCACCAATGAAATCTACATCGAAAAGTGCTCTGGCCCTGATCCTCACGGCCCAAGCCAGCGGTATACAGGCGGGCGAGGACGCGGTGCCTGAATTGGAAACCACCATCGTCACAGCCACTCGGGCCGAATCATCGGCGCGCGAGTCGGGCGCCTCCCTATCCGTTATCACAGCCGAAGAAATCGAGAAACGCCAGGTGCTCAGCGTTGCCGATGCACTGCGACTGGTGCCTGGCCTCGACATTCTTAACAGTGGCGGGCCCGGCCGCATGACCTCGGTCTATACGCGCGGTGCCGGCGCCGGTCAGACGCTGGTACTGATCGACATGGTCGAAATGAATGATCCATCCTCACCGGTTGGAGCCTTTGATTTCGCCAACCTCACCGTCGATAACATTGAGCGGATAGAGGTCCTGCGGGGCGGGGAAAGTGCGATCTATGGTTCAGATGCGATAGGCGGCGTCATCAACATCATTACCAAAAAGGGCAAGGATAAACCCAAGGTCTCGCTGTCCGCAAAGGGCGGCAGTTATGACACCTTCAAGGTTTTGGGTACGGCAACGGGGGCCATGGAACGCTTCAATTACAACGTCGCCACCAGTGAAACCCAGACACACGGCTATTCAGCCGCCGATTATTTATGGGGAAACCCGGAGAAAGACTGGTACCGGAATACCACCTTTGATGGCCGTGCGGGATACACGGCGCTTGATGATCTCGATTTCGGTGTCAATCTGCGCTACAACCACGGCAAAAGCGCCCTGGACTACATGATGGGAAGCGGCAACAGCGCACACCCCAATGCCCCGGTCGATGCGCTCAACTATACCGGTACTACCAGCGAGCTTTACACGCGTGGTTTTTCTCACTTCAACCTGCTGGATGATCTGTGGGAACAGACGCTTGGCCTGGGATACAGTCAGATTGAGCGCGACTACAGGAACTGGGACCCGAGCCTGCCCTACAGCCTGACCGGTGCTTATACCGGCACTAAAATAAAAGGGGATTGGCAAAATATTCTGCATATTGACAAGGCTAACACGCTTACTCTTGGCCTTGAGGATGAAGCGGATACTCTGGAAAACCAGAGCGAAGGCATAGGCTCAAAAATCTATAAAACTCAAGGTTATTACCTTTCGGATCAATTCACACTGTTTGAGCGGTCGTTTACTACCGCTGCCGTGCGGTATGCCGATAATAATCTGGTCGGCAGTAAAGTGACCTGGAGTATGACCGAGGCCGTGCTCGTTAATGAAACCGGCACCAAACTAAAGGGAAACTATGGTACGGGATACAAAGTGCCTACCCTTTATGAGCTATATGCCCCTTTCTATGGCAATCTGAATCTGGCCCCAGAAACCAGTACCAACTGGGATATCGGTTTCGAGCAGGGTTTTCCAAACCAGTCGCTGCAATTCGGAGCGAGCTATTTTTCAAACCGATTCAGCAACTTGATACAGGCTGCACCACCACTATGGATCGCACAAAATATCAATACCGCAACGGCGGAAGGAGTAGAAGCGTTCGTCCAGGTTAATCCTCTTGAGGGCCTTACACTGCGGGGCAACTATACCTATGACCACACCCTTGATCTTGAGACCGGTACCCAACTGATTTACCGCCCGACAGACAAGGGAAATTTTGAGGCCAACTACCGTTTTCTTGAAAAAGCCGACCTCAATGTGGTCGTTGTCGCCGTAGGTGAAAAGCAGGGTGTTTTAGGCTCACGAATACCCGCATATGCGATTGCCAACCTGGCGGGTAGCTATACACTCAGCGACAACATCAAGCTATTTGCGCGTATCGACAATGTTTTCAACAAGGAATATCAGGAAGTTTACGGTTATGGCACCACCCGTCTTGCGGGCTATGGTGGGGTGACACTGACTTACTGATGAGTGCCGGTTAGTAAACTCCTCACATAGCAAACGTGATACTCACTTCAAAAGACTGCAGCGGTTCAGGGCTTGATGATAAAGAACAGATAAGACACGAATAACATCAAGTGAACCGTACCCTGCAAAAGATTGGAGCGGCCGCTGATGAATGTGATGAGCGACACCATCAGCGTGGCATACAGCAAGGTTGATTCCACCTCAGTCAAACCAATGACCAGGGAGTGCCCCATGCTTGCCGTCGCAATCAGCACGGCAGGGATGGTCAGGGCGATGGTCGACAAGGCAGACCCCAGGCAGATATTGACCGCACGCTGCATCCGGTTAGCCACAGCCGCGCGGTAGGCGCCGACGCCCTCCGGCGCCAAAACCAGTGCGGTCACGATAAGCCCCCCCAGAGATGGGGGCAATTTCAATTCATCAATCCCGTAGTCAATGATGGCACCGAGATGCTCGGACAGTAGCACTATGGGGAGCAGCGCAAAAAGCAAACCACCGCACGACAACAGGAGCGTGGCAGGCGCCTTTGGGTCTTCGCTGTTGTCGGCACCCGTCACCGCCGTCGCCCCTCCCCCATCTGCCAGAGAGGCCGCCTTGAGCGTGAAATGCGAGCGATGTCGCCCGGTTTGCAACAGCAGGAAGATCGCATACACCACCACGCACATCGCCCCCATAAAGATTTCCTGATCAATGGAAAGCCTGGGGCCGGGGAGTGAAACGGTGTAGTTGGGTAACACCAGCATCAGCAGCGACAAAGGGGTAATCAGTTGCAGAAAGGCCAGCGCACCCTTGAGGTTGAAGCCCTGCTCCAGATGTCGCCAGCCCCCCGCAACCAGGCTGGTGCCTACCATGCCGTTGAGTACGACCATCAGGGTCGCGAATACCGTATCCCTGAGCAGAGTGGGATTCTGCTCACCCCCCATCATGACCATCAGCAACAGGCTCACCTCGATAGCCGTCGCGGAGAGCGTCAGCACCAGGGTTCCGTAGGGCTCACCCAGTCTTTCGGCTAGCGCATCGGCGTGGCGCACCACGGTGAATATGCAACCCAGCATCACCATAAACAACAGAATCAGGGCAACAGCCAACGTGACAGGAGGCCTCTCCCCCAACATGAAAGGTTGCGGACATACCTGCATGGCCAGCCAGATCAGCCAGCACAAGAACACCCAGCGGTGCTGATAAAGCTTCAAAATCATTGTGTTTGTGGAAGTGAATCAATCATCCCGAGTGGTGAATCTGGGCGTTGGCGATCCGGTCGCATTGCAACGGCGCGACCTTGCCAACGCCACTGCCCCAGGGTCGGTGCAGCGGTTCTAGTGTACTCAAGTCTGCGCCTCCAACCCTGCCATCATGCTGTCCATCTTATTCGATTCGTGAATAAGCATCTTCCAAACAAGTCTTTTTAGATCAAAAAAACCGTTGGTAGCATGCACCGCAAGTCAGGCACCAAGCGGGGCGTCAGGCTGTGAGGCAAGGCTATAACGGATCTCTGACATGACACTCGACTTATCTTCAGCGCAGAGCGGCGACGAACGCCATCCGGTGGCACAGAGCATCATGGCGGCGCTGGCTGGACTGAAGTTCGGTTCTGTCGAGATCACCGTCCACGAGGGACGGATCGTTCAGATTGAGCGCAGGGAAAAGCAGCGGCTGAATCTGGCCTGCCCAGACTCGGTATCGAGCCTGACCCCCTAAATCAACCGCCAACCCGACTCAGGGAGGCCGATCATTCTCAAAGAAAGGCGAACCTAACCGGACCACCGGAAGCGCCATTTCAGCAACATGGCAACATTCAGGGGTCTATCATCATGAATCATCGATGGTCAACAATCGTTACGGCGGGGGCAAGCAGTTTGTCCATAGGTTTTGCTCAACCCGCCCTAGGACTTTCCGATCAGCAACGCATCGAACGGCTTGAAACAATAATCGAGCGACTGGAGCATCGACTGGAACTCTCGGAATCCGAGAATTCAAAGTTCAGAGATAAGCTAAGTAGAGAAACCCAAAAGGTTACTCACGAAACCCAGTCACAATCCACAGCCAAACAAAACGTAACACCTGCGACAAAAAAGGATGTTGCTGCCCTTGATACCAAGGTCAAGCTACTCGAGCGTCGAGTCGAGGTAGATAAGGAAGCCAACGAGAATAAATGGCTAAAACTCCCAAAAAACGTTGAACTGGGAAGTCAGGGCCTGAAGGTTGTCTCATCCGACGAAAATTTCATTATGTACCTGCGGGCTCTTATTCAGGCCGATGCCAGTTTTTTCTTCGATGATGAAAAATCGCAACCCATCAATACTAATGGATCCAATATTCCAAAAAATTTTTACATGCGCCGAATTCGGCCCATAATCGAAGGTACGGTGTGGAAATATGTGGATTACCGGATTATGCCTGACTTTGCACCTGGCCCCTCAGGCACGACATCTCCCCGGATATTTGACGCTATCGCCGATCTGCGATACTTCCGCGAAGCCAGTCTGGCAGCCGGCATCATGAAGGCCCCTGTCAGTCTCGAAAGACTGGCTAGTGCCTCGCATCTAAGCTTTGTCGAACGTGCCTGGCCCACACAGCTTGCACCTAATCGCGAAATGGGCTTCTTGTTGCATGGCGAGTTCGACAAACCAGGATACCCCAGTGACTTCAGTCCCACCGGCAGAAACATGACTATCACCGGAAACTTTCCGATGTATATGTATCCAGACTTCATAAGTTATCAGCTTGGTGTATATAACGGGACGAGTAATAACGGAAGCCTTTACTCCGACGGTAACGACTCAAAAGATTTTCAGGGGCGCATTTTTACACACCCGTTCCTGCACTCTGGAATCGAACCACTTGAAGGCCTTGGGATCGGGATAGCTGGTACCTATGGTGACCCTAATGATACGGCACTCTCCAGTTTTCAGAGTCCAGGACTCCAGAATGTTTTCACCTATAACTCGGCCACTAAAGCTGATGGAAATGCCTACCGAATCTATCCTCAGGGCTACTGGATTTATGGTCCTTTCAAACTGGTTGGCGAGTATGCTCTATCGAATCAGGATTTGGCCAACCAAACACTTAAGAGCGGCTATACCACTAATCAATATTCAATGAATGAGAACATAGAGGCATGGAATATAACAGCTGACTATGTTTTGACAGGAGAGGCTAATTCTTTCCTAAATCAAGGAATAAAACCCCGACATAACTTCAACCCTTTCGATGGTGGGTGGGGAGCAGTGGTTTTGGCCGCCCGCTTTACCCCAATTAACTTCGATGATTCAACCTTCAGGAATGTTGGTACCGCAAGCAATCCGGTATACCCGTTCGCCGATCCGAGAACTTCGGTTGAGTCTGCTACAACGTGGGGTCTAGGCTTGAACTGGTGGCTAAGCTTGAATACGAAATTGATGTTCGATTATTCTCAAACCAGTTTCAATGGGGGGGCTGTGAGTTTGACGTCCAGTGGCGCCAAGACAAACTCTGTTGTTGATCGTGAAACGGAGAAGGTCTTTCAGACACGAGTACAGCTTGCTTTCTGACATTACTCAAGCTAACAGAAAAATCGTGCATTATTTTCTGTGTGCGAAATCCAAAATTATCCTATCGCAGGCCACATGGCCTGCTAATATGATAAATAAATTATTTGAATTAGGATTAATAAAATGAATATGCTTTCTCGATACATAAATCCTGTACTCGTCGCTCTCTCATTTATCACGCTATCGGCACCAGCAATAGCGGATAAGATTGATCTTCTAAATGTGTCTTATGACCCAACGCGGGAGTTCTATCAGGACTATAACGGGCTATTTAATAAATACTGGAAAGAAAAAACTGGTGATGAGGTCAGTGTTAAACAGTCCCATGGAGGCGGGGGTAAACAGGCACGCGCTGTGATTGATGGACTGGATGCCGATGTAGTGACACTCGCTTTGGCTTATGACATTGATCAGCTCTATGAGAAAGGCAAGTTAATTCCAGAAAAATGGCAAGATAGACTTCCCCACAATAGTGCTCCCTATACCTCTACCATGGTATTCCTGGTTCGCAAAGGCAATCCACTGTCCATAAAAGATTGGGATGACCTGGCAAAGCCAGGGGTATCGGTCGTCACACCCAATCCCAAAACATCGGGAGGGGCCCGCTGGAACTACCTTGCAGCGTGGGGTTACGGATTGAAAAAACTGGGTAGCGAAGCCGCCGCCCAGGATCTGGTAACACGTATCTACAAAAATGCAGCTGTCCTGGATAGCGGCGCCCGTGGCTCAACCATCACGTTTGCCGAACGCGAGATAGGTGATGTACTGGTGACATGGGAAAACGAAGCCTATCTGGTCTTGAAGGAATATGGTGCTGATAAATTCGAGATCATAGCCCCCTCCATCAGTATCCTTGCCGAGCCGCCTGTTACGATCGTCGATAGTGTCACCCATCGCCATGGCACCACGGAAGTAGCGACCGCATACCTCCAATATCTTTACTCCCCTGAGGCGCAGGAGTTGGCTTTGAAGCACCACTATCGCCCACGCGACAAGACTGTTTTAGGCAAACATCCAGGACAGTTCGCCAACATCCAATTGTTCACCATTAATGAGCTGTTCGGAAGTTGGCATGACGCACAAAAAACCCATTTCGCCGATGGCGCCATCTTCGACAAAATCTACGGTGCGGCCAAGTAGGTTCAACGACACATGGTTAAACTGCTCTTCATACCCGGCATCAACAACAGCGGCCCTGGCCACTGGCAAAGTTGGTGGCAGCGACAACTGCCCTCAGCAGGCCGGGTGGAGCAGGACGACTGGCAGCAGCCCGACCTGACCCGCTGGTCGGACCGGGTCACCGCCACCCTGGACAGACTGCCTGAGCCGGTATGGATTGTCGCCCACAGCTTTGGCTGTCTGGCGACCAT
>JBKCCF010000109.1:0-12277 GCA_046305255.1 Methylococcaceae bacterium | reverse complement strand
CAGTTCGGCAAGCTGGCGGATATCGACGATTTCGGTTAGCGGATTGGACGGCGTTTCGACAAATAACAGGCGGGTCTCAGGCGTGATGGCTGTCGCCCAGGCGTCGTAATCGGTCAAATCAACGAACGTGGTCCGCACCCCGAATTTACCCAGGAAGTTCTGGAACAGGAGGACGGTATTGCCGAATACGCCGCGTGAGCAGACCACATGGTCGCCAGCCTTGAGCAGACCGAAGGCCATGGTCGCAATGGCTGCCATACCTGACGCCACGGCAATACAGCGCTCTCCCCCTTCCATGGCGGCCAGCCTTTCCTCGAAGGCACGCACGGTGGGATTGGTGAAACGGGAGTAGATATTGCCTGGCACCTTGCCGGAAAACCGTGCCGCCGCTTCGGCCGCACTGCCGAACACATAGCTGGAAGTCGGGAAGATCGGGTCAGAGTGCTCGCCTTCGGCTGTCCGATGTTGCCCGGCGCGGATGGCCTGGGTATCCATGTGGTAATCATTCCAGTCGATGTCATTCATGGGGATATCCCTTGTTATCCGGCGTTATGCAAACCTATCATCGAACCCACACCATCGCGACCAACCTTTGCAGTGTCATTCCGATGGTTGCTGAGGCGCTCAAGGTAGTCCGGATGAACGTCGCCGGTGACATATTCACCATTGAAGCAGGACGTGTCGAACTGACGTATACCCGGATTACCGCGCTGTACGGCGTCAATGAGATCCTGTAGCCCCTGATAGATCAGCCAGTCACAGCCCAGCGCAGTCTGAACTTCCTCTTCCGTCCGGCCATGGGCAATCAATTCTTCAGCCGCAGGCATATCAATGCCATAAACGTTCGGGTACCTGACCGGTGGGGCAGCCGAGGCCAGATAGACTTTTTTCGCTCCGGCATCGCGGGCCATCTGGATGATTTGTTCGGAAGTTGTTCCACGCACGATGGAATCATCGACCAGCAGCACATTGCGATCCTTGAACTCCATGCCTATGGCGTTGAGTTTCTGCCGCACCGATTTCTTGCGCAACTGCTGGCCTGGCATGATGAAGGTTCTACCGATATAGCGATTCTTGATGAAACCTTCGCGGTACTTGACGCCCAGTTTGTTGGCCAGTTGCAGTGCCGAGGTTCGGCTGGTGTCGGGTATGGGAATCACCACGTCGATGTCATGATCGGGCCGCAGTCGCTGAATCTTGTCAGCGAGTTTGTCGCCCATCCTGCGGCGAGCCTTGTAGACCGAAATACTGTCAAGAATTGAATCGGGGCGGGCAAAGTAGACATATTCGAAAATGCAGGGCGACATTGAGGTCGCGCTGGCACATTGGCGGGCGTGCAGAGTGCCGTCCTTCTCGATGATGATGGCCTCACCAGGGGCTACATCGCGTACCGTGGTGAACCCAAGCACATCTAGCGCCACGCTTTCTGAAGCGAACATGTAGTCGGTACCCTTTGCAGTTTTGCGCTCACCGTAGACCAGGGGCCTGATACCATGCGGGTCGCGAAAGGCGACGATGCCAAATCCGGTGAGCATCGCCACCACCGAATAGGCACCCCGGCAACGTTTGTGTACGCGCGCGACCGATTGAAAGACATCATCGGCACCAATGCTGAGTTTGCCGAGCTCGTGCAGCTCGTGAGCGAAAACATTGAGCAGCACTTCGGAGTCGGAGTCGGTATTTAGGTGGCGCTGGTCCTCGACAAACAGTTCCTGCTTGAGGGCTTCGGCATTGGTCAAATTACCGTTATGAGCCAACGTGATGCCGTAGGGCGAGTTGACGTAGAACGGCTGGGCCTCAGCCGAACTGATGCAACCTGCAGTCGGATAACGGACATGGGCAATACCCATGCTACCGCGCAGATTTAGCATGTGACGCGTGTGAAAGACGTCCCGAACCAGTCCACTGTCCTTGCGCAGATGAAAACGGTTACCCTCACACGTCACGATACCGGCGGCATCCTGGCCCCGGTGCTGAAGCACGGTCAGTGCTTCATAGAGTTCCTGATTCACGTCCTCACTGGAAACGATACCGGCAATACCACACATAGTCCTAAACCTGAATCAATGGGAAATAATCTGGGAACCGAGTCGGCTGACATAGCCGGGAGGAATCTGGCTTGCCAGCCAGACCGCCAAAGACTGGAACAGGGGGATAAGTCGTGACTCCTTCCACCAGGGATCCTGCGGAAAAGGTGTTTCCTTGGCCAGAAACACCAGTACCGCGATGATCAACATACCCCGGGCCAAGCCGAACAGCAGACCTGCCAGCCGATCAATCCCGGTGAGGCCAGTACTCTCAATAAGACGGCTGAGCAAGAAACCCGCCAGACCGGCCAGCATCAGTGTCACGAGAAACAACATGGCAAAAGCCGCTGCGGCACGGGCTGAAGGGAGCGGTATCAGTGACTCAAGGTAGACGGCAACGGTTGCGCCGTAATGCAGGCTGACCCAGATCGCAACACCCCAGGCCGCCAAGGAAAATACTTCTCTCACCAGGCCCCGCACCAAACCCACCAGGCCCGACAGGCCCATAACGCCGATGATGCAGAGATCAAGCCAGTTGAAGGGTGGCACGCGTCAGGACTCCAGTTGCTGTAAGGCGCTCAAAAGGGGTATCACGCTCAGTGATTCTGAAAAATCATGCCCTTGACGCCATCCTGGGCTTCCAGATCTTTTTGTATCTGTTCCGCGCGGTTGCGATTGAGATTGCTGCCGACCGTCACTCTGTAGAGAGTGCCGGAACTACCCTGGGTCACATGTACGGTTGCAGGGAGATTGCGTTTGCGCAATTTGTCGGCCAGCACGCGGGCATTGGATTCGGTCGAGAAGGTTCCCGCCTGCACCACCCATGAGGACGATACATCCTGGGTACGTGCAGCAGCAGCGGACCGGGCGCTGGCGGGTTTAGCTGGCTTGGTAGCCGATTTACTGACTGGCGCAGCGGGGGTAGTCGATGATTTTGCTACAGACTGTGACCTGGGCTTCTGGATCGGAGCGGTATGGGTATCCGCTATGGCTGCCGGAGACTTGGGAGCCTTGACGGTCTTTTTGGCATCTGTTGCCACAGGGCTGGCTGGCCTGGCTTGTGGCCTGACAGCGGGAGTGACCACCGCCGCCGGCGCACTGACCGCAGGTGTTTCCTCTTCCTCAACAGGTTGGTCCCCGTCTGAGGGGGATTCAAGCTCATCCTGCGCATTACGGGCATCGGGCAGGGCTGGTGATGGCAGCGCCTCCGGTTCCGCTTTAGCTGGCCTGGTAGCGGGTTCATCCAGTGGCACCACCGTATAACCCCGCTTTCTCGGCGCGGGTTTTTCCGCCACTACTGCACCATCAGTGGCCATAGGGGCAGCTCCGGGCAGTTCGGTCGTTGCTTCGGCCGGTTTTTCCATCGAGGTCTTGGGCAGGGCCAGGGTTTCTACCCCGCTATCCGCTGGTCTCGACTTGTTTTCGAAAAACAGGGGTACGATTACAACAGCAAGGATCGTGATAATGCCGGCGCCAATCAAGCGGCGCTTCAATTCTTCATCCATCGTCATTACCCCTTAATTAAGCGGCTTGCGCCAGATAGTCTGAAACCAGAAAAAAAGACCCGAATACCAGAATCAGATCGCCGTCATGTGCAGCACCGCGCGCCGCGGCAACCGTAGCTGCCACATCACTGAAGCCCGTCCGGACCGTTACCACTCCGGCGTCGGTCAGGATGGGCAGCAACTGTTCCGGCGTCGCTGCCCGCGTCATCTGCAGAGGAGCAAGATACCAGCAATCAATCGTATCGCAGATCGTGGCGATGATACCGGCGATGTCCTTGTCCCGCATGACGGCAAACACGGCGTGGATGCGACGATCCCGATAATGATTATGGAGATGCTCCGCCAGTTTACTGACGGCCTGGGGGTTGTGAGCGACATCCAGCAACACCGGGATGGGGCCAAAAAATAACTGAAAGCGCCCTGGTAAGGTCACTTCGGCCAACCCACGCCGAATCGCCGCTTCGCTCACCGGATAGCGACCACGTGCGATCTGCAGAACCTTGAGCACGGCAGCGGCATTCATCAGTTGATGCTCGCCGGGTATGGCAGGTATGGGTAGCCCATCCAGACTCACGTGCGGGTCGCGCCATTGCCAGCCTTCAACGCCTGCTTCATAGCTGAATTCAAGCCCCTGGCGATAAAGTGGCGTTTCAAGATTTTGCGCTAGTTGCAAAACGCTTTCAGGAAGGTCAGGGTCGCCAATGACGGCAGGTCTTCCTGGCCGAAAAATGCCCGCTTTCTCGATACCGATCGCATCGCGGGTATTACCCAGCCACTCCTGATGATCGATACCAATGCTGGCGATCAAGGCTATATCAGGGTCGATGATATTGACCGCATCAAGCCGTCCACCGAGTCCTACTTCCAGAATCCTGATATCAAGATTCTGGTCGGAAAAAATATCCAGGGCAGTTAAAGTGCCGAATTCGAAAAAACTGAGTGAGGTATCGCCACGGGCGTCATCTATACGCTGAAACGAGGCCACAATGCGATCGTCGCTCACCGGACGCCCATCAATGCAGATACGCTCGTTGTAGCGAAGGAGATGAGGAGAGGTGTAGGTGCCCACCCGGTAGCCGGACTCACGAAAAATTCTGTCTAGCATGGCAACACATGAGCCTTTGCCGTTCGTACCACCCACGGTAATAGTCAGTACGGCCGCGTCCGGCAGAGCCAGACACTCAAACACGCCGGCAACCCGGGCAAGTCCCAGGTCGATGGCCTTGGGATGCAGGGTTTCCTGCCAGGCCAGCCAATCGGCCAGCGTTGCAAAGCGCATGGATTTAGTTGTCGCTGTGCGGGTTACTCAGGGTTCCGGCTGCATCCCGATGATCACTGCGCGGCAACCGCAGTCGGGCGCTGCGACTGACCCTTCGGGTCAGCAGTGGTTGTTCCGGCATCATCAAGTCGAACAGGGAGGCAATGGTCTGTCGCATTTCGCGTCGATCAACGATCATATCGAGTGCGCCGTGATCGAGCAGAAATTCGCTGCGCTGGAAGCCCTCCGGGAGTTTCTCCCGCACGGTCTGCTCAATCACGCGGGGACCGGCGAAGCCAATCAGGGCACCGGGTTCACCAATATTAATGTCACCGAGCATGGCGAGACTCGCCGATACACCCCCCATGGTGGGATCAGTCATGACGGAGATAAACGGGATACGGGCTGCGGCCATAGCCGCAAGGGCAGCGCTGGTTTTGGCCATCTGAAACAGTGACAGCAGTGATTCCTGCATTCGAGCACCACCACTGGCGCAGAAAACCACCATGGGCACGCCATTGGCCAGGCAGTAGTTGACCCCACGGACGAAGCGCTCACCGACTACGGAGCCCATTGATCCACCCATGAATTCGAAATTGAAGGCGGCGGCGACAATGGGTCGGCCTTCCAGTTGTCCAGCAACTACAATCAAGGCATCTTTCTCGCCAGTAGTTTTCTGCGCCTGGGCCAGACGGTCCTTGTACTTCTTGCTGTCCTTGAATTTAAGAGCATCGACGGCTACCAGATTTTCACCTATTTCGGTGCGGTTACCGGGATCCAGGAAGCTATGCAAGCGCTTACGGGCGCTTTGGCGCATGTGATGGCCGCATTTAGGGCAGACCGACAGGTTACGGTCCACTTCGGACCGATACAGTATGGCATTGCAACTGGGGCATTTACTCCAGAGACCCTCGGGTATGGTGCCTTTGGTAGACGCCTCTGTACGGATTTTGGATGGGACCAGCTTATGAAACCAGCTCAAACTCATGGCTCTCGTCAATTATGACTGGGTGGAAGCGTCCAGGGCGGTACGCATGGAGTGTAGCAAGTTGACGATGCCGGCAAGTGCCAGCGTGGTGTCGCCGTCGGATTCCTCAATCTTGCCAACTAAGGCACTGCCTACGACAACGGCATCGGCACAGTTGCCTATGCTGGCAGCGGTTTCGGCATTCTTAACACCAAAGCCGACGGCCACTGGCAGTTCAGTCAGTCGGCGGATGTCCTCCAGTTTGCGTTCAACATCGACAAGATCAAGATTTGTAGCGCCAGTCACGCCTTTCAAAGCGACATAGTAGAGATAGCCTCTCCCCAACTGGCCCATTTTGCAGATGCGTTCATCGGTACTGTTGGGTGCCAGTAAATAGATCGGATCGACGTTGGCTTTTTCCAGCAATGGCAGGAAACCCATGGATTCTTCAGGTGGCAAATCCACCGTCAACACCCCATCTACACCGACAATCCCTGCCCGTTCTGCAAAATTCTCATAGCCCATGGCCTCAATCGGATTGAGATAACCCATCAGCACAATTGGGGTATCACTGTCCTGCTGGCGGAACTCACTCACCAGATTCAGCACCTTGCGGAGACTCATCTTATGAGAAAGTGCCCGTTCGCTGGCGCGCTGAATGACCGGTCCATCCGCCATGGGATCTGAAAACGGTACCCCTATCTCGAGTATGTCGGCACCGGCTTTGACCATGGCATGCAAGGCTGGAACCGTGAACTCCGGATTGGGGTCACCGGCGGTGATAAAGGGGATGAGCGCAGTGCGCCGGGCCTGCTTGAGTGCCTGAAATTTTGCAGTCAGTCGGCTCACAGTTTTATCCCCTCACGTTCGGCTATAGTGTTGATATCCTTGTCGCCACGGCCGGACAAGTTGATGAGTATGGTCTGGTCCTGCTGCATGGTTGGGGCCAGTTTCATGGCGTAAGCCACCGCATGACTGGATTCCAGCGCCGGAATGATGCCTTCCATGCGAGTCAGGGTATGGAAGCCCTCCATCGCCTCGCTATCGGTAATGCCGACATACTGGGCCCGATGACTGTCTTTCAACCAGGCATGCTCGGGGCCGACGCCGGGGTAATCAAGGCCCGCCGAAATCGAATGGGTTTCAATGATTTCGCCGTCGTCATCCTCAATCAGGTAGGTGCGATTGCCGTGCAACACACCCGGTCGCCCGGCGCTGAGCGGGGCTGAATGACGGCCTGTTTCGATGCCATCACCCGCCGCCTCTACACCGTACATTTTGACTTCGGCATCGTCTATGAAGGGATAAAACAGACCTATGGCATTTGATCCACCGCCAACACAGGCCACCAGCGCATCGGGCAGACGTCCGACTCTGGCGAGCATCTGCTCGCGTGACTCGCGACCGATCACCGCCTGAAAATCGCGAACCATCGCCGGATACGGGTGCGGTCCCGCGACCGTACCAATGATGTAGAAGGTGTTATCCACGTTGGTGACCCAATCACGCATGGCCTCGTTTAGTGCATCCTTGAGGGTTTTGGAGCCCGAGGTTACCGGTACAACCGTCGCGCCCAGCAATTTCATACGCAACACATTAGGCGCCTGACGCGCCACATCGACCTCACCCATGTAGACGATACACTCCAGCCCCAGTCGGGCGGCAACCGTTGCCGTTGCCACACCATGTTGGCCGGCGCCGGTTTCAGCGATAATCCGGGTCTTGCCCATACGCTTGGCCAGCAGAGCCTGACCGATGGTGTTATTCACCTTGTGAGCGCCGGTGTGGTTGAGGTCTTCGCGCTTCAGGTAAATCTGGGCACCGCCAAGATGGCGACTGAGTCGCTCGGCATGATAGACGGGCGAGGGACGACCAACGTAATGCTGAAGATCATGATCCATTTCAGCCAGAAACTCGGGATCCAGCATATAGCGCTGGTACGCGAGTCGCAGTTCCTCTATGGGCTCCATGAGGGTTTCGGCTACGAAAATCCCACCGTAGGGACCAAAGTGGCCGTGCGCATCCGGCAGGTTGTAGGGTTCAGCCGATGTGTAGACGGTAGTCAAATTTATTAACCTCTCTGAGAAATGCAGCCATTTTGGCGACATCCTTTATACCTTTACCGGCCTCAACCCCGCTGGAAACATCCAGTGCGTACGGACGTAGCGCCCGCAAGGCGTCAGCAACATTATCCGGCGACAGACCGCCGGCAAGAATCAGCGATTCCGCCAAGTGTGGAGGCAGGATACGCCAGTCAAAGCAGGTGCCCGTACCCCCTTTGGCGTCAGGGTGCCAGGCATCAACCAAACATCCGCAAGCCGAGGCGTAGCGCGCCATCTCAGAACTCAGGTCCACATCAGGCCGCATTCGCAACGCCTTGATATAGGGTTTGCCAAAGCTCACGCAGAACGCTTCTGTCTCGTCACCATGAAACTGCAGCATATCAATCCGGACCGCATTGATTACCGCAAGCACGTCCCGCGCATCGGCATCGACAAACAATCCCACCACCGTTACGAAGGCCGGCAGCGCGGCTACAATTTTTCTTGCCTCATCAATCCCGACATGGCGTGCACTGCCGGGATAGAACACCAGGCCCAGAGCATCAGCACCCGACACTACCGCAGACACCCCATCCTCGGGACGCGTAATGCCGCAGATTTTAACGCGAGTTCGGCGAAACGGGGACGCGATTTTCACTGGCGGTCTTCAGGTGTGTAACGTCGGACGTTGGCCGGGAGATGCTGAAAAATAGGGTGTTTGGGTAGACCATAAGGGTCGGGGTAAAAAATACCGGCGAAGTATAACCCGTCGGAGGGCGCCGTTACACCGCCCTCGGCACGATTCCTCGCCCGTAATACATACCCCGCCCAATCAACGGGATGACGACCTGAGCCTATGTCGATCAGCACACCGGCGATATTGCGAACCATGTGATGGAGAAAGGCATTGGCGCAGAGGTCAATGACGACCTGTGCTCCCTCGCGTCTGACATGGATGAAATGCATGAAACGGTGCGGACTTTTCGATTGACAGCCCTGAGCGCGAAAGGACGAGAAATCGTGTTCGCCTATCAACTGATCCGCCGCCGCCTGCATCGCCGTTACGTCCAGCGGGGTATGGACCCAGGTTATCTGCTGCCGTTGTAACGCCGACGTCATGCCCCGATTAAGAATGACGTAGCGATAGTAACGGGCGATGGCACAGTAGCGGGCATGGAAGTCGGCGCTGACCTCTCGCACCCAGGTAATACGGACGTCAGCCGGCAGATTGGTATTGCCGCCCATGAGCCAGGAATACCCTGTGCGGAACACGGGCGCATCGAAGTGCACGACCTGTTCCAACGCATGCACGCCTGCATCAGTGCGGCCAGCACAGATAACACGTATGGGCGCGTCCGCAACCCTACCCAAGGCCTCTTCCAGTGTGGCCTGTACCGTGCGCCTGCCGGTCTGACATTGCCACCCGGCGAACTGTGACCCGTCGTATTCGACGCCCAACGCGATACGCATAAAAATCCTTACCCTAAACTGACTCTGTTGTGACGCCGGCCCCGGCTGAAACAGCCCCTCAAGCTGATGCACCTGAATTCCACCCCTCAAGCGCGAACCGGCAGATTGCAGCGCTACATCAGGTATCATAGATGGCCTGGGGCCGTGACTCACCGCTATACCCCGCGCTCCAATCGACTGACAACCTTACCGCAGATTTACCCGTCATGACAGAAATTGCAAAACTCGAATTGGGCGGCCGATGCTATGAATTGCCGGTCATTACCGGTACCGAAAATGAGAAAGGAATTGATGTGACCCGCCTGCAGGCGACTACCGGTCACATCACGCTCGACCCTGGCTTCGGCAATACGGGCTCCTGCAAATCTGCCATCACCTTCGTTGATGGAGACAAGGGTATCCTTCGGTATCGCGGCTACGACATCTCTGAACTGTGCGAGAAATCCACCTTCATGGAGGTATCGTACCTGCTGATTTATGGCGAACTGCCAACCCCTGAGCAATTCACCCGGTTCAAGGACAAGGTCCTGCTGCACTCGCTGATTCATGAGGACATGAAGAGCTTCTTCACCTCCTACCCCGGCCATGCCCACCCCATGGCAATACTCTCGTCGATGGTTTGTTCGCTGTCGGTCTATCATCCGGAACTGCTGGCGCCGAACCCCACACCCAAGGAGATGAGCCAGACCATCACCCGGCTGTTGTCCAAAGTCCGCGTGCTCGCCGCCTTCGCCTACAAGCGTTCGGTGGGAGAGGCCTTTGTCTACACCCGGCCGGAACTCGACTACGTCTCGAACTTTATGCACATGATGTTCACGACGCAGATGCGTCCGTTTGAACCGAACGAAACCATCCGCAAGGCGCTGGACGTATTGTTCATCCTGCATGCCGACCATGAACAAAATTGTTCGACCTCGACCGTTCGCATGGTCGGCTCGTCACAAGCCAACCTGTTCGCCTCAATCTCGGCGGGTGTCTGCGCGCTGTGGGGACCGTTGCACGGCGGCGCCAACCAGTCGGTGATCGAAATGCTGGAAGCAATCGAGAGGGATGGTTGCAATTACAGGAAATACATCGAGAAAGCCAAGGACAAGAACGATCACTTCAGACTCATGGGCTTCGGCCATCGGGTCTACAAAAGCTACGATCCGCGTGCCGTGATATTGAAAAAATACTGTGACCAGATTCTGGGCGAACTCGGCATCACGGATCCCATATTGGAAATTGCCAAGGGGCTTGAGGAAGCGGCCCTGACCGATCCCTACTTCATCGAACGCAAACTCTATCCCAACGTCGATTTTTACTCCGGCATCCTATACCGGGCCATGGGCATCCCGACGAACATGTTTACTGTGATGTTCGCGCTTGGCCGCCTACCCGGCTGGATTGCTCACTGGAAGGAGATGATTGATGATCCCGGCACCCGTATCGCCAGACCACGGCAGATTTATATCGGCCCGGCACCGCGGACGTACGCCCCGAGCGTTCAGCGCCAGCATGACTAGACCGTGCTACCCGGCACTAGACAATTGCCCCTAAGCCGCAGACCGACGGCCGCGACGCCCGACTGACTGACTGACATTCGGGCGAAACCGGTTACAGGACCAGCCTATCCACCTCAGCTCGCGCAGCGCAGCGTGTGCACCCAGCATCAACACCCATGTCACTCATCTCACTCACTAACATTCACCTCGGCTATGGTCACCCTTTGCTTGATGGCGTCAGCTTTTCGCTGGAGAAAGGCGAGCGGGTTGCCCTGGTCGGACGCAACGGAACAGGCAAATCCACACTGCTCAAACTGATTGACGGCCGTATCAGCGCTGATGATGGGGATATTGCCTATGCGGATGGCATAAGGGTTGCCCGACTGGATCAGGAAGTACCGCTGGAGACCTCCGGCACCGTATTTGATGTGGTCGCCACCGGCCTTGGTGAGATTGGAGACGCCATCCGAAGATTCCACCATCTTACCCATGAGATGGGTGGCGAGTTGGACGCCCGCGCCCTGCAGGAGTTGGAGGACTGCCAGCACGTCATAGAGGCGGCAGGGGCATGGGATATGGAAAAAACCATCGAAAACCTGCTGACCCGGCTCAGCCTGCCGATTGAAGTCGATATATCCACTCTATCCGGCGGGCTCAAGCGGCGGGTGTTACTGGCTCGGGCCCTGGTATCGAAACCCGATATTCTCCTGCTTGATGAGCCTACCAATCATCTTGACCTCGACGCTATCCTCTGGCTGGAGGAATTTCTGCTCGGCTGGCCCGGCACTCTGGTATTCATCACCCATGACAGGGTCTTCCTGCAACGGCTTGCCACCCGCATTATTGAACTGGACCGTGGCCGACTCACCGATTTTCCCGGCGATTACCCGACCTACCTGCGACGCAAGGAAGATCTGTTGGAGGTCGAGGCCAAGGTCAATTCCGAATTCGACAAAAAACTCGCCCAAGAGGAAGCCTGGATTCGCCAGGGCGTCAAAGCTCGCCGTACCCGTGACATGGGCCGCGTTAAACGACTGATGGAAATGCGCAATGAACGCAGTGAGCGACGGGCCCGAACCGGTCAGGTCAGCATGCAGGTGCAACAAGCCGAACGCTCCGGCAAACTGGTAGCGGAAGCTGAGGACGTCAGCTTCCGCTACGAGGACCGCAGCATCATCAAGGGTCTCACCAGCACCATATTGCGCGGTGACAAAGTCGGAATCATAGGACCCAATGGCTGTGGCAAAACAACCCTGCTCCGCCTGATGCTGGGTCAACTGGAGCCGACCGCTGGCAGAATCAAACTGGGGACCAATCTGCAGATCGCCTACTTTGACCAGTATCGGGCCACCCTGGACGAGGAGGCGACCGTAATCGACAACGTTGCCCAGGGCAGCGACCGTGTGACGGTAAACGGTCGCAACACTCATGTCATCGGCTACCTCCAGGATTTTTTGTTTACCCCGGACCGAGCCCGCCAGCCAGTGAAATCGCTTTCAGGCGGTGAGCGCAACCGGTTGTTAC
>JBKCCF010000108.1:0-20166 GCA_046305255.1 Methylococcaceae bacterium | reverse complement strand
ACCCGGCTGCTGCCGGTGACAGAATTTACCGCCATTGCCGGCCACGGCGTTTCAGGCGTGATTGAAGACAAGCGTGTACTACTCGGGAATCTGCCGCTGATGATGCAGCAGGGCCTGGAGGCGGGCGTGTTGGGTGAGCGCTTGGCGGCGCTCGCCGGACAGGGCCAGACACCGGTTCTGCTGGCAGTGGACCAGACCGTCATAGGCCTGCTCTCGGTCGCCGATCACATCAAAACGGACTCCAGGGTGGCGATCGCCCGACTGCGCGCTATGGGTGTCAGAGTACTGATGGTCACGGGAGACAACGAGATTACGGCCCGTGCGATTGCGGCGGAGGCCGGCATCGACGAGGTACGAGCGCAGGTGATCCCGCAAGACAAGGCGGCTGTCATCCGTAAACTGCAGGAACAGGGCGCTATCGTCGGGATGGTCGGCGACGGCATCAACGACGCACCGGCGCTCGCTCAATCCAATGTGGGGTTTGCGATAGGCACCGGTACCGACATCGCCATCGAAAGCGGTGATGTGGTGCTGATGGGGGGATCATTGACGAAAGTCCCCGAAACCATCCTGCTGTCACGGGCAACGGTGCGCAATATCAAGCAGAACCTTTTCGGCGCCTTCGCCTACAATGCTCTGGCAATTCCGGTGGCCGCCGGCCTGCTCTACCCCGTATTCGGGCTACTGCTGAACCCGATGATTGCAGGGGCGGCTATGGCGATGTCCTCGGTTACCGTGGTCACCAACGCCAATAGGCTCCGCTATACGGCTAAGCTCTGAACGGAAGACGGGTAGCCGAAATCCTGGTCAGACCAGTTTTTTCAGCAACTCGGCCTTCTTATCATCGAACTCGGTCTCGGTCAGGATGCCCTTGACCTTGAGTACCTGCAGCTTTTCAATTAGTGCGGCCACATCCTCACCGGCCGCAGCCGTCGAACTTCGGCCACTACTGACGGCATCGGCCAGCCATTGACCCATTGCCACTCCGGCGCCTATCCCTGCGCCGGCACCCGCTACGCCACCTTCGTTAGCGGCCGCAAGAGGCAGTGAACGGGCGGCCTGAAACTGAGTGTATCGGCCAAGGTCGCCAATGATATTCATGCCGATGCGCTCATCCAGTATTTTTTGCAGATCATCCGGCAGGGAAAGATTCTGCACCGTGAAACTGTCCAGCAACAGCCCGAGCCGGATAAACTCGGGTGCAATCCTGCTTCTTAATCGTGCCGCCAATTCGTCCTGATGAGCCGCCATATCAATGAAAGAAATACCGGATTCGGCAAATACATCACTCATGCCGGCCACCACTATCCCTCGAAGTTGCTCGTCGAGATCGTCGACGGTATAGACATCGCAGGTGCCGCTGACATGCTGAAAAAATAACCGAGGATCGGCAATCCGGTAACTATACTGGCCGAAACCCCGCAATCGCACGACCCCAAAAGCCTCGTCGCGCAGCGTCACAGGACTAGACGTTCCCCAGGTGCGAGCGAGTTGCAGTCGGGCGCTGAAGAAATAGATATCGCTTTTGAAGGGAGACTCGAACAGCGCATCCCAGTGCCTGAGACTGGTGAGTATTGGTAGGGTTTGGGTATCCAGCGTGTGGGTACCCGCCCCAAACTGGTCAGCAAGATGGCCTTCATCCACTAAAAGGGCCCACTGGGTCTCCCGCACGACCAAATGTGCCCCGCTCTGGATTTCCTGATCCGCCATGGGATAGCGAAAGGCGAGTACGCCATGCCTGTCCTCCACCCACTGGATGACATCAATGAATTGCTTGCCAAGCAGATCGAAGAGCCCCATGTGATACTCCGGATAGTGGGTGATGAGGCATAGACCTGAACTTCAACCCGGCTTGCTGGCCCTGAAAATACAGTAGCGAACCATGCCTTCGTGGAAAACCTTGTACTGTGCCAACGCGACCTTGAAGTTGGCCGTCTGGGCCTTCTTCCTCAATCCTAACCACTGCATGACGAGCTGCATGGGGTACGTCAGGAGGGCAGTCAGGTACATTCGGCGTGACGAGGGCATGGTTTCAGCGGTCGCTTCGGTGATGTGAACATCGCGAAACCCGCACTCCTCCATGCCTGACTGATATTCCTCAACGCTGGATAGATTCGGTACCGCCCAGCCATTGAGACAGTCCATAATGGCCTGCCATTCGTCGAAATTGAACTCACGGCGAGTAGCGTAGCCATCACAGGCAATAAGAGTCCCGCCCTTCCGGAGCAGGCGGTAGGCTTCCCGGAAAAAATCGCGTTTGTCAGTAGCATAGCAGCTGCTTTCAACCGCCCATACGACATCGAAGGATTCGTCAGGAAAAGGTGTACGGCAGAAATCAGCCACCTGAAAATCAAGCTTGTCAGACACGCCATGACGATCGCCATTTCTACGGGCGTGGCCGACCTGACCCTCACTGACGGTGATGCCAGTAGCTTTACAGCCGATATGTTTGGCCAGCCAGATGGAGCTGCCGCCGATTCCGCAACCCGCGTCCAACACGTGATCTGCGGCAGTAATGCCGGCGATTTCCGCCATGATGCGGTTCTTGTTCAGCAGGGCCTGACTGTGGGTTTTGATGCCCTCTTCCCAGTAACCATAGTGGAGGGCGAGATTTTCGTTATCGAACCATGCGGTTCGGTAGTCCCAGTAGCAGTCATCGTAGTGCTTGGCGGTGTCAACATGAATATCCTGTTCCGAGAATTCAGCCCCTTTGCGGAGGCTGTCGTTGCGATAGTCCCTATTGGGTTCAAGGTAATACTTTTCGGATTGGGCGTCGTTGGCCATATTCTGTCGGCGTGGTTTGGGCCTTCCGTTATTCACGCAAGCGGAAGCCGCTGTTAGAGGGAATGCGACTTCGCAGCCGAATTCATGTGTGTCAAGGCTTTCAGGAATTATCGACTGTCGGTCGATCCGGCGAACCTTAAATGAAAATTCCCGGCTCCCATAACAGGAACCGGGAACTGTCTCGATCCTCATTCAGGAACCCCGGCGGTTGAATACGCATTCAACCGCCGGGCAGTCGTCTTCCTAGAAGTGGAACCAGCCTGAACCAAAGGATGTGGCGAACACGAGGCTCACGATACTCATCAGTTTGATCAGGATATTCAAGGACGGGCCACTGGTATCCTTAAAGGGGTCACCTACGGTGTCACCGACTACCGCTGCCTTGTGGGCATCAGAGCCTTTGCCACCATGTTCGCCGGTTTCAATCCACTTTTTGGCATTGTCCCAGGCACCGCCGGCATTGGCCATCATTACAGCCAGCAGGAAGCCGGAGGCGGTGGTGCCGATCAGCATGCCAGCCAGCGCCTCCTTGCCGAGCACCATACCAACCACCAGCGGGACAACAACCGCCAACGCGCCCGGTAGAATCATCTCGCGCAGTGCGCTTTCGGTGCTGATACCAACACAGGCTTTGTAGTCGGGCTTGCCGGTACCTTCCATAAGGCCGGGGATTTCCTTGAACTGACGACGCACTTCAAGCACGATTGCATGCGCGGCTTTACCCACTGCCGTCATGGTCAGTGCGGAGAAGAAATAAGGCATCATCGAACCGATCAAGATGCCTGGTAGCATGGTTGGGCCGAGAATATTGAGAGACTCGACCTTGGCTGCTGTGACATACGCACCCAGAAGTGCCAAAGCGGTCAGAACCGCAGAACCGATCGCAAAGCCTTTGCCGGTCGCCGCGGTGGTGTTGCCAAGACTATCGAGCGCATCGGTGCGTTCACGCACTTCCTTCGGCAGACCACTCATCTCGGCAATGCCGCCAGCGTTGTCGGCCACCGGGCCGTAAGCGTCGGTAGCAAGAGTAACACCGAGAGTGCTGAGCATCCCGACACCCGCCAGAGCCACCGCGTAGAGACCGGCCGTCATGCTGCCGTCCGCTTTATAACCCAGCCAGATGCTGATCAGAATCGCAACGGCAGTAATCAATACGGGGAGTACCGTACTCATCATGCCAACTGCCGTACCCTGAATGATGGTGGTCGCTGCGCCGGTTTTGCAGGCGTTGGCGATGGACTGGGTAGGCTTTTCGGTGTAGGACGTGTAGTACTCGGTAACGTAGGCGATACCGTTACCGGCGATGAGGCCCACCAGAATCACTAGCCAGTATTTGAAGCTGACTCCTGGCGATAACATGACCACGGCCAAGGACAGCCCCAATATAACGGCGGATGCACCCCATACCGAGTTGCGCAGGGCGTGCAGAAGATCTTCCAGACTGGCCTTTTCGTCGATGTTGGCCACATGCTTTTCGATCATGTTGGCGTACTTGGCGGGCAATTTCTTGGCCTCACCTTCGCCAATAACCATATAAATACCAAACAGAGACGCGATCACACCAACCGCTGCCACCATGAAGGGAAGACCGATGAATGCTGCGGTTTCGCTGCTCAGATTTGCGCCCAATGTCGCCGCCGCAATGATGGAACCGCTGTAGCTTTCGAACAGGTCAGCACCCATACCCGCGACGTCACCTACGTTATCACCAACATTGTCGGCAATAACCGCAGGATTGCGAGGGTCATCTTCCGGGATGCCCTGCTCGACCTTGCCCACCAGGTCAGCGCCAACGTCTGCGGCCTTGGTATAAATACCACCACCAACACGGGCAAACAGCGCAATACTACTGGCACCGAAACCAAAACCGGTGATGTAGACCAATTGGTTGGGATCGCCCTTGAAGAACATGTAGAGCAGGGTCATTCCGATCAAGCTGAAGCTAACCACGGACATGCCCATGATCGCACCACTGCCGAAAGCGACACGCAGACCTTCATGTAAACCCCTGCTGGCAGCGGCAGCCGTACGGACATTAGCCCGAACCGCCACATACATACCAAGATAACCAGCACCTGCAGAGGCGATAGCGCCGATTACGAAGGACATGGCTGTTTGCCATTGCAGAAAACTTGAGATCACCACCGCGACGATGGCGACAAAAATACCCAGAACCTGATACTCACGATTAAGGAATGCCGAGGCGCCTTCCTGAATGGCCGCGGCTATGCTTCGCATAGTCTCGTTGCCTTGGTCATAGTTGAGAACGCGCTTGAATTGCCAGAGTACGAACCATACTCCAGCCAGACCCATCAACAGTGCGATGGTAACTGATGCAGATGCTTGCAACACGATGCCTACCTCTCTGAGTTATTGTAACTATATGATTTTTATACTTATCAAGGGGACAATCCGCCTACCAGTACGGCCACCTTGGGTAACAGGCTCAATGCCCCTGTACCGCCGGAAGCTTACTTTATTTCTTGTTCTAGTTCGGTGGGTTCACAGTTAAACGGCACTAAATTCCCGTGGGCAGGGTACTCAAATTCGCCCGCAATCTCAATATAAAACAGCCACCACTGCCTTTTCTTGCCATCAGGAGGGTACACGCGGGGTTTCAATCGTCTCAAAAGCGGCCACTGCCTCCATGGCCGAGATCATCCAAATCTAGAGACTGGCACGATAAAACCGCTGCAGCCTGTCTTTCGGACTTCTATCCGAGGATGAGTCCTGCAGCCTTATGGTCCAGGGTTCGGGGGTTCTGGGATCGATATGAAACGCCAGCGAACCATGCTTATGCAACAGACCCTCCTCGCCCGAGGCGTTGGGGTTTAGCTGACCTTTTTCCAGAAAATCTACCATGCGGCGGGCGTTATAGACGGCCAGCACCCGGTGACCATCCTTGTAGTTGTAGATCTGATACGCCACATTTGCCTCGCTCCAGGCGGGAATTCTTTCGATCAGCGCGGCCATATTGTCGGGATTGTGGCCAGCAATATTTCTGAGAGTGGAACCTTCCCTGTTCATTATCTGCGCCTTCAGAAAATCGGCCAGGCTACCAGCACGCTGGTGTTCCTGCATCTGCCTGATTTCCTCGGCGGTGAAGGAAAAACTCTCGGCCACGAGGTAGTGCCGATCCATTTCACCGTCGTTGGCAAAGAGCGAAAGCTTGTCAAGTTCCGGATGCTCCAGAGCGTCGAGGAAGGCCCCCGGCGCCCGGATATGCTTGTCCACCGCTACAACCCAAGGCAAGGCACGGCCAGTCCTCTGGAACCGATCCTTGACACTCCCTATGGCGGCGGCTCGGGGCAGTTCGTCCTCGCGACCTCGCGGCTTGACGATAAAGGCATCCACCGCAGCGATCAAGGTAACGAAACCGGCAGCCTTAAAGGCTTCGACGATGCCGGAATAACGCGGAACATAGGGAATACTGGTTCCGTCGTAGAGCAGGTTGATAGCCGACACTCTGGCCTGACTGGCCACCCAGTCACGAAGAGTATTAGCAAACGGCTCGACATAAATGTAGTCATCACTATGGTGATTGGCGGCAGTCAGCACCAGGTAAAGGTCACTTTGCTTGCGAAATTCATCAAGTGAGGCCGTCACGAAATTATCCCCACACTGGGCTCGGGCAATTTCTTCGACCGCTGTCTTGCCGGCACCGGCACCGCCCATGCAGAGGAATAGCTTGGGCCGATCAGATGGCGTCTTGCCCTCAAAAATGGCCTCCTTGCTGCAATCAAGCTTACGGGCAATCCTGCTCAAGCGCTGGTAGGCGATTTCAACGGCTCGACTGAGCCGCTCGTCACCTTCAGATGCCTCAAGCAGACGGGCTTTCAACTCGGGATTGTTGGCCAGACTGAACAGGGGCGTTTTCTCCCCCGCGCACTCTTTGAGCAGTTCAGTAAACTCGGTATGGCTGGGTGATCGCAGCCCCGTCAGTATGTTGAGATCAAGACAAAACAACGGCGCTTCGCCCTGGGGCCCGATTTTGATACCGTCGATATCCGCCTTTCCGCGCAGACTCTCGGTACCCGGCAGATAGCCTATGATCGACGTCGAAAGACTCAGCGGGTAGTCAGCAAAATGGGTACCGAGAGGAATATCTTCCTCGCGCAAACTATTAAGCGGCACCAAACCGCCATTGACAGTTACCAGACAATCGATACCTTCCGCTGTCTTATGTCGGAGGAAAGGCATACCGAACACAAATATCTTTTGTTCCGGCCACTTCCCGTAGCCATTGGGGCTATTATCAAGACAACGGGTACGCGTCGGGTCCAGTGCGTGCCGGAATGCGTCGGTTACGTCATCAAGACTACTGTTGTAGTCGTGCATGATCATGGTGTCCCTGGCGTCAAGTCGACGGAAGTCTATACCCTGCTCGTAGACACTGCTGAAGGCAGGAAGACTACTCAAGGCGGTCATGAAGAAGTCCAGAGTCATCTTGTTGCCATAACCGAAGGGCTTGATCCTCCGCATCAGAGAATAAAACCGTGCCAGTCGCTCGGCGATATTCGCGGTTTTGATGACAAAACCGTTATTGTCGAACAACGCAGTGTCCTTGTTTTCATCCTCGTACAAAACCAGGCTTTCGATCGCTTCGCGAAAGAGCTTTCTCTTTTCAGCATCCGCCATGGCGCCGGGACGATCACTGTTAATGGCCTGATCCTTCCAATCCTGAAAGATTTCGCGGTGTATCCGCGAAAAAAGCTCAGTCAGGTATGTGACGCGCTTAGCCTGATCATGGGAGATGGTGCCCTCGGCTTCCTTCTGGAACGTGGATAGCAAGCGCCTGCAGTGAATGATTGCCAGTGCGTTGCGAAGCTTTTTCAACTGGCTTGCGCCAGCAATATCCTGATGAACGGCAGTTTTCATTTGCACTAAAGAAAGCAAGGTAGTGGTGGATTTTTAATCCCTGCGCCACCCGGAACTGACAGCCTGCCGACGGGATCAGCGCCCATGAGGCAAACTGGAATCAGCAGGAACAGTGCCCGGAAGGTAACAAGACTTCAAAGAGTGTCGAACACCCAAAATACCATTCTATGGAAAAACTGGAAACCGCCACTCCGTGCGCCAAAAACGGCTGGCAAAGGACAAAAAAGTCAGCGAGGTCAATGCGTCGACGCGGGAATAGCCAAAGTGTTGCCGTTGCGCTCTCTGAGAGGCGCCGCTGCATTGTCGGCCATGAAGGCCTTGAAACCCTTAGAGCCGCGCAGTAACTCACGACCTGCCTTGATCAGCATATCAACTTCCACATCAGACAATTCCAACGACGTGGGGAGGTTATTGAAGTATGACTTGAGAGTCTTGGCCTGTATGGAATCGAAAGTTACATGCGCTTTATAAAACTTGAGATGATGACCTCGCGCTTTAAGAATCGTATCCATGTCGTTCAACTTCTGATCCAGCAATAGCCGGGTTTCGTTGTTGTAAAGTTCGAATTGCGCATTGGAGAAAGCATCCAGAGTATCGACCAGTGAGGGTTTGGCCGCTGACTGGTCAATCCCACGCTCTGAGGTCACTTCAGCATCGACCGAAACCACTAGGACATCCCTGGGCATTCGGGCCGTATCAGTCAGGAAGATACCGGCTCCCATGGTTTCGATCCGATCAATCAATGCCCGTAGCCCAAGATTATCTGCCACTCCGCCATCAACCAAATGAATGTAAGGGTGACCCTTGGGATCGGTATATGACTTTACCCTCCGTTTCAGTTCATTCACGCGAAGATTACTGTCACCTAACCCGTTCAGGTATCGCACCAGGCGCGACTGATTTACATCGCACTGCCCTGTGTGATTTTTTAATACAACGGTGGGAAAAGCCACCGGCACCGCTGAGGAAGCCGTCACCGCGCGAGCGACTGAGAATGAATCAAGGTCAGAACAAATGATGTCGAAATAGCCTTGCACAAAGGCGAAGCGATTACCGCCGGCCAGATCCGTTGCATTAATCTCTATGTAAGGACCTGTGTTGACACGAATATCGGAGAATTTCTTGCCCTCAAAAATATGATCGTCATAGTATTCGATCGCCATCTCGGTGCGATCAAACCCGCTAAACAGGCTGCGCCACCAGTACACAGGATCAAATAACTGCCCGATCAGTGTTCCCTGAATGCTTTGCCGCAGGAATACATCCTCATAGTCCGTGAATAACCTATCGCCAAACAATCCGTAATAGGCGGCGGTAAAACTCCCACCCGATACCGAGCTGATGCTGTCGACTTCATCAAGCAAGCGTATCTTGCCTTGGTGAGACCGCGCCTGAGTATTACGCAATTCCTGCAATACACCATAGGAAAGGGCTGCCGCCCTGGTACCACCGCCAGAAAAAGCTAGAAATATCAGATGATCACCATAATCACCCTTGCGGGCTTCCATCATCCGATAACCTTTTTCACTGTCGATGATCCTGAGAGGGAGATTCTGGGGTTTGTAGACATTTGCACATCCCTGAAGGCCGACCAGGACTGCCATCAGGGTAAGGACAGCAAGTAAGCTCAATGCTGGTTTACTGACCAGACGAGATTGAGGGGAAGGATTTAGCCCGATCACAAAGATATCCTCGGCAATGGCTAGGAATGAGTAATTGATCATGCCGGGTGCAGATAATGACCCCGAATAGGTTGATGGTCAACGCGGGCCAGAGACACAGCCGCCCCTAAAAAGGGGCGGTGGGCAACTGAAAACCCGGGGAGCTTACTGACAGGCCTCGCATGTCGGATCATCAATTGAACAGAGCTTGGGACTACCTGACTGCCGCATATCGGTGGATACCACGGCCATATTTTCCAGAGTCAAAACAGCATCATCCACGGCATCGTTCTTGACGGCGTTGAGCTTACCATCGAAAGCAGTGCTCTTTTCAACGTGGGTCGCACCGAGTGTCCTGAGGTAATAGGTCGTCTTGAGGCCACGCACCCAAGCCAACTTGTAGAGATTATCAAGCTTTTTGCCAGAAGGAGCAGAGAGATATAAGTTTAGCGATTGCGCCTGGTCTATCCACTTCTGGCGCCGGGAAGCTGCTTCAATTAGCCAACGGGCATCAAGTTCGAAAGCTGTGGCATACATCTGCTTGATCGAATCGGGAACCCGTTCAATCTTCTGCAGACTGCCATCATAATATTTAAGGTCATTGATCATAACCTCATCCCAGAGATCATGCTTTTTGAGTTCCCTCACCAGGAAGGGGTTAACGACAGTAAATTCGCCCGACAGATTGGACTTTACAAACAGGTTTTGATAAGTCGGCTCAATCGACTGCGAAACGCCACAAATGTTGGAAATAGTCGCGGTAGGCGCAATCGCCATGGTGTTACTGTTTCGCATGCCCACTGACGTGACCCGCTCCCGCAAACCCTCCCAGTCCAGTGTTGTAGTCCGGTCCATCTGCAAATAGCCGCCCCGCTCCTGCTCGACTAACGCCACCGAGTCTATGGGCAAAATACCCTGACTCCAGAGTGAGCCCTCGAAGCTCGAATAGCGACCCCGCTCCTCGGCAAGGTCGGTAGAGGCTTTTATGGAGAAATAACTGACTACCTCCATGCTTTTGTCCGCAAAACTGACAGCCTCTTCCGAGGCATAGGAAAGCCCCATCTTATAGAGGGCATCCTGGAATCCCATGATGCCCAGCCCCACCGGTCGGTGGCGCAGATTGGAACGCCGCGCCTGCGGCACACTGTAATAGTTAATATCAATGACGTTATCAAGCATACGCATTGCAGTGCTAATCGTCTTGCCCAGTTTGTCGGCGTCCAGCTCACCATCATTCGTGATATGGGCCGCCAGATTGACCGAACCGAGATTGCAGACGGCAATTTCGCTGTCGTTGGTATGTAGGGTAATTTCAGTACATAAATTCGAACTATGCACCACACCCGCATGCCGATTGGTGTAACGGATATTGCAGGGATCTTTGAACGTGATCCAGGGATGGCCGGTCTCGAACAGCATCGATAACATCTTCCTCCACAGTTGGTTGGCGGGAAGTCGCTTGAACAGGCTAATCTCACCCCGGTCCGCCTTCGCCTCGTAGGCGATGTAACGCAACTCGAACTCCCGGCCTGCCAGATCATGGAGATCTGGGGTATCGCTTGGGCTAAACAGGGTCCAATCGGCATCCTCAACCACCCGTTTCATGAACAGGTCCGGCACCCAGTTAGCGGTATTCATATCATGCGTACGACGACGATCATCGCCAGTATTTTTGCGAAGCTCGAGAAACTCCTCAATATCAATGTGCCAGGTTTCGAGATAGGCACAAACAGCTCCTAGCCGTTTGCCACCTTGGTTGACGGCGACCGCAGTATCATTGGCAACCTTCAGGAACGGCACCACCCCCTGAGATTTGCCGTTGGTGCCCTTGATGTGAGCACCGAGACCCCTGACGCGCGTCCAGTCATTGCCTAGTCCGCCAGCGTATTTGGAGAGTAGTGCGTTGTCCTTGATCGCGCCGTAAATGCCTTCCAGCTCATCTGGCACTGTAGTGAGATAGCAGGAGGAAAGCTGCGGGCGAAGAGTGCCCGAGTTGAACAAGGTGGGGGTGGAACTCATGAAATCGAAGGAAGATAGCAGGTTGTAAAACTCGATAGCCTTACTTTCCCTGTCGATTTCGTTCATGGCGAGGCCCATCGCGACGCGCATGAAAAAAGCCTGGGGCAGTTCGAAACGGATGCCCTCACTGTGAATGAAGTAGCGATCATAGAGCGTCTGCAAACCTAGGTAATTGAAATTCAGATCCCGTTCAGGCTTGAGTGCCAAACTTAGACGCGGCAGGTTGTAGCGTGTGAGCTCTGTCGACAGTAACTCCAGTTCCGCGCCTCGCTTGATGAAATCCATGAAATATTCGCCGTAACGCTGCTCCATTTCAGCCTGGGTGGCCTCAATTCGGCCATGACCGAGGAAGCTAAGAGCCTCTTGCCGCATACTATCTAGCAACAGGCGTGCTGTGACTAGGGAGTAGTTTGGCTGCTGCTCAATCCGAGTCCGAGCCGTCATCAGCAGTGCCGGAGCCACATCCTTCTCTGGAACACCATCAAACAAGTTGCGACGAGTTTCTTCCAGAATCCAGGCGCTATCAATATCGGCAAGATCGCGGCAGGCCTCATCGACGATTTTTTGCAATCGGACGACATCAAGCGGCTTCTGACTACCGTCCGCCAGACTCACTCTGAGCTCGCTCACCTGGACGGTCTGGTGGGGATCTCCGGCGAGTTTCTCGGCGCGCAACCGAGCATGTTCCGCCCGGTAGAGCACGTAGGCGCGGGCTATTTTGTGATGCTCACCTCGCATCAACGCCAGTTCCACCTGGTCCTGAATGTCTTCAATATGGATCGTACCACCCGAAGGCATGCGCCTGAACAGTGCACTCACCACCTGCTCGGTCAACTCTGCAACGATCTCGTGAATGCGGCGACTGACCGCGGCGTTACTACCCTCAACGGCCAAAAACGCCTTGGTGATGGCAACGCTGATTTTACTGCCATCAAAGAGATTGACTTTGCCGTTACGACGAATCACACGCATTTCGCCGGGGAGATTGGCGCGAATATCGAGATCAACTAACCCCTGACCATGGGGTATAACCGGCGTGCTTGAGGACTGGACCGGGGATTCGGACTGCATCTTGTAAAACCTCACAATGGCTGGGAACTTCGAACAGACCAACACTATATAATGTGCCAACAAAAATGGTCAAGCACTACATGCTGTGCTTTTAGCCTTTTGAGACTGTATTTCGCAACCCACTGAACCAAGGTTTTTCATGGCCAAAATCAGGCTATTTCATAGGTTTACTGTAAGATAGTGGGGTGGGCGACCAAGCCCGCGACAAGACCTAAAACAATAAAAACAGACGACGCGGAGCTTACGCAGACCATGCACAGCATTCTCGAGTGGATCAGCGACTGGTTCAGGAAAATTCTCCCCAACGCTCAGTCAGTGTCATTTACGATATTCCTGATTGTCGCCTTCGTTCTGGTCATCAGCCTGGGCCAAATGCTCATGCCTGTTTTTGCCGCGGGCGTGATCGCCTACCTTCTGGATGGCGTAGTAGAGTTCGGCAACCGTCATAAAGCGCCGCGCGTGGTATCTGTCATACTCGTTTACCTACTGTTTTTGGCATTTCTTGTATTCCTGCTAGTGGCTCTTTTACCCTCACTGTACAAGCAAACGATGCAACTGATTGAGCAATTACCCGGATGGATGACGCGGGGACAAATTCTTGTCATGCAATTGCCGGCACAATACCCAGAGGTCATCACCGAAGACCAGTTACTCGAAATCATGGCGGCGGTGCGTCGGGAACTGATCACATGGGGTCAGTCCATGCTGACCTACTCCTATGCCTCACTGGTCAGCATCATCACGGTCATCGTGTACCTGATTCTGGTACCGCTTTTGGTGTTTTTCTTCCTGAAGGACAAAGACCGCATACTGTCCTGGTTTGAGCAGTTTCTCCCGTCGGATCAGTACCTGTCGATGCAGGTGTGGGGCGAAGTCGACATGCAGATCGGAAACTATGTGCGCGGCAAGTTTTTTGAGGTGATGGCGCTGTTTATCGCCAGTTTTGCCGTTTTTTGGCTGATGGGCCTCAATTACGCACTGTTGCTGGCGGTGCTGATGGGGTTATCGGTCATCATTCCCTATGTAGGCGCCACCTTGGTGACGTTTCCGGTCGTGCTGGTTGCCTTTTTCCAGTGGGGTTTAAGTGACGAATTTGGCTACCTGATAATGGCTTACGCAATCGTTCAAGCCATTGATGCCGTGTTTCTGATTCCACTCCTGTTCTCAGAGGTCGTCAACCTTCACCCTGTCGCCATCATTGTTGCTATTCTGTTCTTTGGCGGGATGTGGGGTTTTTGGGGGGTTTTCTTTGCCATTCCGCTGGCAACTCTGGTCAAGGCGATACTGAACGCATGGCCGCGTGATAGTCATGAAGGCCTTGACACCCTGCCCCACATGTAACGGATCGAAGGGGAGCGGTGACACTTATCCGGGACTCGCGGTGTTCGACCGGCTCAGGTCTGCCTTCGGCCCCGAGCCACCAGATAGACTTCAGGGCTACGATCACGCGATGCCTTGGGTTTACGGACCGACACTTTGACAAACAGTTCGCGTACTGACTTGACGTAGAGATCGACGTCCGGCCCCTGGAACAGTTTGGTCACATACAGCCCACCCGGCTTCAGCACATCGCGAACGGTCTCCAGCGCCAACTCGGCAAGGTGCATACCGCGCGCCTGATCCACTACCCGGTTCCCGCTCATATTGGGCGCCATATCCGACATCACTAAATCAACGGGTCGCCCCGCCAACTCATCCATCAGTCGGGTCAGAATCGCATCGTCCCGAAAATCACCCTGAATAAAAGTCACGTTGGGAATTTCTTCCACCGGCAGAAGATCAAGGGCTATAATTTTGCCGTTGTTGCCGATCTGCTTGGCCGCGTATTGCGACCAACCTCCCGGTGCGGCACCGAGATCAACCACAACCATGCCGGGCCTCAATAGCCCTTCGCGCTCATCCAGCTCCTTCAGCTTGAATACCGCACGCGAGCGATAGCCCAAAGTCTGGGCCTGTTTGACGTATTCATCGGAAAAATGCTCGGACAGCCAGCGTCCGCTGCTACGGCTACGCGCCATGGTTTATGCCAAATTTATTAAGCTATTACAAAGAGAAAAACCGCGTGAAACCCGACCTGAAGAAGTTTCTGAAAGCCAAGGCGCATACCCTGAAGCCCGTCATTATTACTGGCCAGCACGGGATCACACCGGCCCTGCTCACTGAAATCGGACTGGCGCTAGACCACCACGAACTGATCAAAGTACGGGTCAATGCGGCGGACCGCGAGAACCGGCAAGCCATGACCCGGGCAATCTGTGAGGATAGCTCAGCAGAACTGATTCAGGCTGTTGGTCATGTCGTGACGCTTTATCGAAAGAACCCTAACAAGCTCCGCCCCCACTGATCACAGCGCAAGCGACCCGTCTTGGCGCCAGCTAGTGGCGCCATATCAGCTCAAATATACCTTACGGCACAAATATCCAGTTCACGCACCCCACCGGGCGCCTGAACGGTCGCCACATCACCCTCCCGCTTACCGATCAGAGCACGGGCAATGGGTGAGGTAATCGAGATCATTCCCTGTTTGATATCTGCCTCGTCCTCCCCGACGATCTGATAAGTCAGTGCATCGCCGGTTTCGGCATCCTCCAGGTCAACTGTAGCACCGAAGACCACCTTGCCCTGATGATTAAGTTGAGTCACATCAATGATCTGGCAGTTGGACAACTTGCTCTCGATCTCCTTGATCCGGCCCTCAGTGAAGCTCTGCTGCTCGCGAGCGGCGTGATATTCGGCATTCTCCTTGAGATCACCATGAGCCCTTGCTTCAGCAATGGCCTCGGTAATTTTAGGGCGCATCACGGTCTTGAGGTGATTGAGTTCCTCACGCAGTTTCTCCGCACCACGGGCTGTCAGGGGTATCTTTTGCATGATGTAGTGTCCTTCAAGTGTCTAGTAGCAGCCACCCTGACCGGCAAGACCGGCGGGCGCCCTAATTCAGTGTCCGATGCAGTTCCTGCAAACTGTTCACGTCGCATGCCCCAATCTCACTCAGGGCGGCACAGGTGGCCTTGGCGCCCGAAATGGTCGTGGTATAGGTGACCTGATCCTGCAAGGCCTGACGGCGAATGGTAAACGAATCGGAAATCGCCTTCTTGCCTTCGGTAGTATTGATGATGAACTGTAGTTCACCGTTTTTGATCATATCCACTACATGAGGTCGCCCCTCGTAGACCTTGTTGACGATGGTGCAGCGTATGCCCGCATCCTCCAGCGCCCTGGCAGTTCCGCGGGTCGCCACCAGTTTGAACCCTTGGGCCAGCAGGTCACGGGCGACGGGAATGATTTTAGGTTTGTCGCTTTCACGGATGCTTATAAAGACATTGCCGCTCTGCGCCAGCTTCACGCTGGCAGCCCGCTGCGCCTTGGCGTAAGCCTCACCGAAAGTTGCACCGACCCCCATCACTTCGCCAGTGGACTTCATTTCCGGTCCCAGCAGAGGATCAACACCCCGGAATTTGATGAAGGGGAAAACGGCCTCCTTGACCGAATAGTACGAAGGCACCCGCTCCCTGGTCACGCCCTGCTCAGCCAGAGTTTTGCCAACCATGCAGCGCGCGGCGATCTTGGCCAGCGGATAGCCGGTGGCCTTGGATACAAAGGGGGCCGTCCGTGAAGCACGGGGATTCACTTCGAGGATATAAATCTCATCACCCTTAATGGCGAATTGGGTATTCATCAAGCCGACCACACCGAGGGACCTGGCCAACAAGCCGACCTGTTGCCGAATCTGGTCCTGCAACTCGGTGCTCAGATCATAGGGTGGAATGGAACAGGCTGAATCCCCGGAATGGACCCCAGCCTGCTCAATATGTTGCATCAGGCCACCGATCACGACCTGCTCACCATCGCAGACGGCATCGACATCCATTTCAATCGCATCGTCGAGAAAACGGTCCAGCAAAACGGGTGATTCGTTGGAGACGCTGACCGCCTCGCGCATATAGCGCTTGAGCTCTTCATCGTTAAAAACAATTTCCATGGCACGGCCGCCGAGCACATAGGACGGTCGGACAACCAGCGGATAGCCGATATCCTGAGCCGACTGTAGTGCCTCATCCTGTGAACGGGCCGTCCGGTTGGGCGGTTGCCTCAGTCCAAGTTTATCGACCAGTTTCTGGAAACGCTCGCGGTCTTCGGCCAGATCAATCGAATCCGGCGAGGTACCGATAATGGGCGCCTGCGCCGCCTCCAATGCACGGGCCAGCTTGAGAGGGGTCTGGCCACCGTACTGGACGATCACGCCGTAGGGCTGCTCAAGGTGGATGATTTCCAGCACATCTTCAAGGGTCAGCGGCTCGAAATAGAGTCGATCGGAGGTATCGAAATCGGTCGAAACCGTTTCCGGATTGCAATTAATCATGATGGTTTCGTAACCATCCTCGCGCAGAGCCATTGCTGCATGCACGCAGCAGTAGTCGAACTCTATACCCTGACCGATGCGGTTCGGCCCACCACCCAGCACGATGACCTTTTTACGATCGCTAGGCTTGGCCTCGCACTCCTCCTCATAGGTTGAATAGAGATAGGCCGTAGCGGTCGCAAATTCAGCCGCGCACGAATCAATACGTTTATAGACCGGACGAATACCCAGTTTGTGTCTGGCAGCCCGCACCTGAAACTCCTGACTACCCAGTATGCCGGCCAGCCGTGAATCAGAAAAACCCTTGCGCTTGAGGGCAAACAGTTCGGCCGCCTGGAGACTACCGAGCGCGCGCCCAGCGAGTGCCTGCTCATCGGCCACCAGGTCTTCAATCTGGGCCAGATACCAGGGATCAATCCGACTAGCTTCAAATACGTCATCCAGTGTCCAGCCTAGTCGAAAGGCATCGGCGACAAAGAAAATCCGGTCCGGGCCCGGATGACGCAGTTCACGCGCCAGCGTGTCGGCAGCATCCAGGGCGGTAAGATCCAGCTTGCTACTCAGGCCATCCACGCCAATTTCGAGACTGCGCAAGGCCTTTTGCAAGGACTCCTGAAAGGTCCGGCCTATCGCCATGGCCTCCCCGACCGACTTCATCTGGGTAGTCAGGCGATCATCAGCCTGGGGAAATTTCTCGAAGGTAAAGCGCGGCACCTTGGTCACGACATAGTCGATGCTAGGCTCGAACGAGGCCGGCGTGGCGCCGCCGGTAATCTCGTTACGCAGTTCGTCCAGGGTGTACCCTACAGCCAGCTTGGCCGCGACCTTGGCAATGGGGAAACCTGTCGCCTTTGATGCCAACGCCGAAGATCGGCTTACACGAGGATTCATTTCGATGACGATCATGCGACCATCATCGGGGTTGATCGAAAACTGGACGTTCGAACCGCCGGTATCGACCCCGATCTCCCGCAGCACCGCAATCGAAGCATCGCGCATCAACTGGTATTCCTTGTCGGTCAAGGTCTGTGCCGGTGCCACCGTGATGGAATCGCCGGTATGGACGCCCATGGGATCGAAGTTCTCAATTGAGCAGACGATAATGCAGTTGTCCTTTCGATCCCGCACCACCTCCATCTCATAGTCCTTCCAGCCCAGAATCGACTCCTCAATTAGCAATTCATGAGTGGGAGACAGTTCCAGCCCGCGTTCACAAATCTCGATGAATTCCTGACGGTTATAGGCAATGCCACCGCCACTGCCACCCAGCGTGAAAGAGGGGCGAATGATGGCGGGATAGCCGGTTTGTTCGAGGCAGGACAGCGCTTCCTCCAAAGAATGCGCAACACTGGAACGGGCAGAACTGAGGCCAATCCGGGTCATGGCCTGTTTGAATTTCTCCCGATCCTCGGCCTTGTCGATCGCCTCCTTCGAGGCACCAATCATCTGCACGCCAAATTGTTCAAGCACCCCGTGCTTGTCGAGATCCAGCGCACAATTCAGCGCAGTCTGGCCCCCCATGGTGGGCAGCAGCGCATCGGGCCTTTCCTTTTCGATGATACGGGCGACGGTTGGCCAGTCGATGGGCTCGATATAGGTCGCGTCGGCCATCTCGGGGTCGGTCATGATGGTCGCCGGATTCGAGTTGACCAGAATCACCCGGTAACCCTCCTCCTTCAGTGCCTTGCAGGCCTGGGCACCGGAGTAATCAAATTCGCAGGCCTGACCGATTACAATGGGACCGGCGCCTAGCAGCAGGATGGAGTGTATGTCGGTTCTCTTGGGCATCAGGCTTCGGGTCTCAGTGGCGGGCAAGGGTCATCTTAGCGATGAAATGGTCAAATAATGGCTTGAGGTCGTGGGGGCCGGGGCTGGCCTCGGGATGACCCTGGAAGCCGAAAGCGGGTCGGTCGGTGAGTTCGATACCCTGCAGACTCCCATCAAACAGCGACCGGTAGGTCGCCCGGACATTGGCCGGGAGCGTCGCTTCATCCACCGCAAAACCATGATTCTGGCTGGTAATCAGCACCCGGCCGGTATCAAGTTCCTGCACCGGATGATTGGCACCATGATGGCCAAACTTCATTTTGATGGTGCGCCCCCCGGCAGCCAGTCCCAGCAATTGGTGACCGAGACAGATGCCGAACACCGGCACCTTCAACGCCAGAAACTGCTGAATGGCACGAATGGCATAGTCACAGGGCTCGGGATCACCGGGACCATTGGACAGGAAAACCCCATCAGGCTTCAGGGCCAGTACGTCCTCGGCAGACGTCGTCGCAGGCACCACGGTGAGACGACAACCCCGATCCGCCAGCAGACGGAGAATGTTGCGCTTGACGCCAAAATCGTAGGCAACAACATGGAAACGATCCTGGAGCGGCGCAGTGTAACCGCTTGCCAAATCCCAACTGCCCTCAGACCACTGAACGGTGGCGCGCGCGGTCACCTCTTTCGCCAGATCCATACCCTGCAGCCCGGGGAACGCCCTGGCCTGGGCGATAGCCTGGTCGGCATCACACTGCGCGCCCGCCATAATACAGCCGCGTTGCGCACCCTTGTCCCTGAGAATGCGGGTGAGTTTGCGGGTATCAATGCCGGCGATGCCCACTACGTTATGGGCTTTCAGATAGTCAGGCAGGCTTTGGCGAGCGCGCCAGTTGCTGACACGTAACGGCACGTCCCGCACCACCAGTCCGCTGACATGAACGCCACTCGACTCAATATCCTCGTCATTGACGCCGACATTGCCAATATGGGGATAGGTCAGCGTTACGATCTGACGCGCATACGAGGGATCGGTGAGGATCTCCTGATAGCCGGTCATCGCGGTATTAAAAACGACTTCCCCAACGGAGCAGCCCTCTGCGCCAATCGCGACGCCGCTGAAAACAGTGCCATCTTCAAGAGCCAACAATGCCTGGGTATTCAATTTGGATCACCTTAAACATACAAAACGGGAGGAACCGCAAGGTCCTTCCCGTCGATGTTAATTTCATGTAAGTCGTTTGTGGTGACGGATTCTATGAAAAAGCTGCCCTTCTGTCCATGCAGCCCATCGGGGGATCCGGCAGGCACAAACCTGCCGGCTACAACTCAAGACCCAGTGGATTGGCTGGATTTACCCCATCCATCAGAGGCTTGCGGCGATCCTGATCGGTCACCTGATAGATCAGCCCCAGCCAGTTGTTGAACACCGCCTTGGCGGTATCACGCCAGGTATTATCCAGACAGGGCAAAACCGCCGCCTCATTCAGCACGGGCAGGGGCTCGGCCGCCTCGCGCGCCGACCGCACCTGCCGGCCGTAATCGCTCAGGCGTTCGCAGACTTCAAGGCTGAAATAATGCTCGGGAAACGGGGGATAGTCCTCACGGTCGCCAGCATGGTAG
>JBKCCF010000107.1:0-6609 GCA_046305255.1 Methylococcaceae bacterium | reverse complement strand
AGGCGTCAACAACATTCCGGTGGCCGAATATTCCAAACGTGGTATCCCGGTCTTCAATGCGCCGGGCGCCAATGCGAATGCTGTCAAGGAACTGGTCATCGCCGGCATGCTGCTGGCGGCCCGCAATATCTGCGGTGCCTGGGATTACGCGCGGAGGCTTGAGGGTGATGACCATGCCCTGCACACCCTGGTCGAAAAAGGCAAGAAGCAGTATGCAGGTTTCGAATTGACCGGCAAGACACTGGCCGTGCTGGGACTTGGTGCCATCGGCGTCAAGGTCGCCAATGCGGCGATTGACCTCGGCATGAATGTGATTGGATTCGATCCCCAATTGACCGTCGAAAGCGCGTGGCAATTGGCATCATCGGCCACTCGGGCAGCCAGCATTGATGACCTCATCGCCCGCGCTGACCTGCTCACCCTGCACGTGCCGTTGAATGATCATACCCGACACATCATCAATACTGCGCGGCTGGATGTCATGAAGAAAGGGGCAATTCTGCTCAATTTCTCACGCGACAAGGTGGTGGATGAGGCGGCAGTGATTGCTGCCCTTGAGGCGGGTCAGTTAGGTGGCTATGTCTGCGATTTCCCGAGTCGGGCGCTGCTGGCACAGCCGAAGGTGGTTGCCCTGCCGCACCTTGGTGCCTCTACCGGGGAAGCCGAGGACAACTGCGCTGCGATGGTGGCTGACCAGATTCGGGATTATCTTGAAAACGGCAATATCCGCAATGCCGTCAACCTGCCGGAAGTTGTTATGCCCCGAACTGAGGGAAGCCGCCTGGCGGTGGTCAATGAAAATGTCCCCAACATGGTGGGGCAGATTTCCAGCACCCTCGCCGAAGCCAATCTGAATATTCTTGATCTGGTCAATAAATCACGCGGCGATCTTGCCTATACCTTGCTGGACGTGAACGCAGACATACCGGAAGCGACCGTTCAGCGCTTACGGGCCATTGCCGGCGTTCTGTCTGCCCGGGTTGTCTGATACGGTCATGGCGAACGCGATAGACAGTCAGGCCGCGCAGACCCAACATTTGGCGGGTATTCGGGGCGAAATTGACGCCATAGACGACCAGTTGCTGAATTTGCTCAACCGTCGCGCTACCTGTGCCCAGCAGGTCGCTGAAATCAAGATGGCGGCGGGCGAAGTCGACTGTTTCCACAGGCCCGAGCGGGAAGCTGAAGTGATGCGCCGGATGATGGATAAAAATCCGGGGCCACTTAGTCGCGAAACGGTAGGGCGTTTCTTTCGCGAACTGATGTCTGAATGCCTGGCCCTGGAGAAGCCTCTAGGCGTCGCTTTTCTGGGGCCTGAAGGCACGTTTACCCAACAGGCTGCCTACAAGCACTTCGGTCATGCCATTTGTGCGACACCCCTGCCCGCTATTGACGATGTTTTTCGTGCGGTGGAGAGTGGCGCTTGCCAGTACGGCGTGGTGCCGGTTGAGAATTCCACCGAGGGTGTGATTACCCACACACTCGACATTTTTTTGCACTCACCGCTGCTGATTGCCGGCGAAGTGAGTTTGCGGATTCATCATAACCTGATGTCCACTGCGACCTCACTGAAGGACATTACTGGCATTTACTCCCATCAGCAGTCGCTTGCTCAATGCCGTGAATGGCTGGACCGCTTCCTGCCCGATGTGCCCCGCTCGCCGCTGAGTAGCAATGCCGAGGCTGCGCGGATGGCCGCCCAGCACCCCGGTAGCGCTGCGATAGCGGGCGAGGTCGCCGCTGAGCTGTATGGCCTGCAAATAATTGAACGCAATATCGAAGATGAACCGGACAATACCACCCGTTTTCTGGTGGTGGGTCGCAATCCTGTAGGTCCCACCGGCGGTGACAAGACCTCACTGCTACTGGCCATACAGAATGATCCAGGGGCCCTGCATGGTGTGCTGGAGCCGTTTGCCCGCCACGGCATCAGCATGAGCAAGATCGAATCGCGGCCATCGCGGCGTGCGGCATGGGATTATGTATTCTTTGTCGACGTCGAAGGTCATCGTGACGAAGCACCGGTCGCCGCAGCGCTGGCTGAACTGGCCGAGCATGTCACCATGCTGAAGATTCTGGGCTCCTATCCCCGGGCCTTTGCCTGACGATCCACTGAGCGATAACCCATGCAGCCACACGATTTAGCCGTTTCCGGAGTTCGCCTTCTGACACCCTATATCCCGGGTAAGCCGATTGGCGAACTGGAGCGTGAATTGGGTATCAGCAACATCATCAAGCTTGCATCGAATGAGAACCCACTCGGGCCCAGTCCGAAGGCACTGGAGGCTATGGCGAGAGTGTTGCCCGAACTGCATCTTTATCCGGATGGCAGCGGCTTTGAATTGCGTGCGGCCCTGGCTGAAAAGCTCGGCGTGGAGCCCCATCAGATCACACTCGGTAATGGTTCGAACGATGTGCTGGAATTGGTGGCCCGAACCTTTCTGGCCCCGGGTCTTGATGCACTCCATTCACAGCATGCTTTTGCCGTCTATCCGATCGTGACCCAGGCTGCCGGTGCCCGCGCAATTGTGACTCCCGCACATGATGGCAGTCATGGGCCTCGTTATGGGCATGATCTGGCTGCCATGGCTGCAGCCATCACTGCGACAACCCGAGTGGTGTTCATCGCTAATCCGAACAACCCGACCGGAACCTACCTCGGCAAGGACGAGTTGGCGACTTTTCTTGGTAGATTGCCGGAACACGTACTGGTGGTGGTCGATGAGGCTTACTTCGAATATGTCAGCGCGGTGGATTACCCCAATGCCCTCGACTGGCTGGCCGACTATCCCAACCTGATTGTTACGCGCACTTTTTCCAAAGCCTATGGACTCGCCGGTGTGCGAGTCGGTTACGGAGTGTCCAGCGCGGCGGTAGCTGATCTGTTAAACCGTGTTCGGCAACCTTTCAACGTCAATTTGCTGGCTCTGGAAGCCGCTCGTATTGCCTTGACCGATGACGATTATTTGCAGCGTTCAGTCAGCCTTAATCAAGCGGGTATGCAGCAGTTGGCTAATGGATTGGCCGAACGAGGTTTCGACTGGATACCCTCGGTTGGTAATTTCGTTACCTTTGACCTGAAACGGCCGGCTGGCCCTGTCTATGAGGCCCTGTTGCGGCAGGGTGTGATCGTGCGGCCGATTGCCAATTATGGCTTACCGGATCACCTAAGGGTGACCATCGGTACACCTGAGCAGAATCTGGCCTTCCTTACCGCGCTTGATTACGTGCTGGCTGCATGAACCCGCCTAAAACTGTCGGGACGCTATGCGTCATCGGGGTGGGCCTTATTGGCGGCTCACTCGCACTGGCCGCGCGGCGTCGCGGTTTTGCGAGCCGGGTGGTTGGCTACGATACCGATGCTGAAAATCTTGCCACGGCACTGGCGCTGGGTCTGATTGATGTCGCTGGCGCAACCATCGCCGACGCTGCAGCCATGGCTGACATCGTGGTTATTGCTGCCCCGGTCGGCGCCATGCCAGCCATTTTTCGTGCGCTACAGCCCGTCTGGTGCGAGGCGTGCGTTTATACCGATACCGGCAGCACCAAGGCGGATGTGATTGCGGCGGCTGAGGTGGTGTTCGGTCAGTTGCCTGCCAACTTTGTGCCGGGTCATCCGGTGGCGGGAGCAGAGTGCTCAGGGGCAGACGCTGCGCGCGAGGACCTTTTCGACGGTAAACGGGTGATACTCACGCCGCTGTCCTTTACCCAGACGGCGGCGCTCTGGCGGGTGGAGAGGCTTTGGGAGGCAGTGGGCGCACACTTGTCGGTGATGCCTTTCGGTCAGCACGATGAGGTACTGGCGGCGACCAGCCATCTCCCGCATGTGCTGGCCTTCGTCCTGACCGAGATGCTGGGGCGCAAGGACGAGCAGCAACAGATTTTTGACTACGCCGCAGGCGGTTTCCGCGACTTCACACGGATAGCGTCGAGCGATTCAGCCATGTGGCTGGACATCTGCATGGCTAACCGCGCGGAGATCGTCCCACTGATTGAGGAGTACTGCGAGGCGCTTGGTCACGCGGCAAGGCTGATGTCTGCCGGCAAAAGCGAAGAACTCCGGGTTTTATTTGATAGTGCGCGGGCGGCCAGACAACGATTTCTCGATCAATTGGAAAAATAGAAATGCACAACACCAATGTCAGATTCCGGGTGCAACCGGGCGGGACACTGCAGGGCGAGGCGCGGGTGCCGGGTGATAAGTCAGTCTCCCATCGCTCCATCATGCTGGGCTCAATTGCCGAGGGTACCACCCATGTCAGCGGCTTTCTCGATGCTGAGGACTGTCTGTCAACCATGAAAGCCTTCAAAGCGATGGGCGTGAGCATAGAAGGCCCGGAAGCAGGGCGGGTGACCATTCATGGGGTCGGTCTGAGAGGACTCAATGCGCCGGCGGAACCCCTTTATCTGGGTAATTCCGGCACATCCATGCGATTGTTGTCAGGCCTGCTCTCAGGGCAGCCGTTTGATTCTGTTTTAACCGGCGATCCTTCCCTATCGCGCCGTCCGATGAAGAGGGTCACTGATCCGTTGCGGTCGATGGGGGCAGTTATAGGCACCACAGAAACCGGCACCTCACCGCTACATATTCACGGGGGAGCCACGCTCACGGGCATTCACTATGATATGCCGGTAGCCAGCGCCCAGGTAAAGTCATGTCTGTTGTTGGCGGGTCTTTATGCCGAGGGTACGACATCCGTCCGGGAACCGGCTCCTACCCGTGATCATACCGAGCGGATGCTGGTGGGCTTTGGTTATCCTGTTACCCGTGAGGGTGATACCGTCAGCGTGGGGTCTGGCGGGAAATTGACCGCCTGCGATATTGATGTGCCCAGCGATATTTCATCGGCGGCTTTTTTTATGGTAGGCGCATCGATCGCCAGAGATGCCGACGTTTTACTGCAACACGTGGGGATCAATCCTACCCGCACCGGCGTGATTGATATTCTAAGGCTTATGGGGGCCCGAATTGATGTACTGAACCCGCGAGAGGCGGGCGGCGAACCAGTGGCTGATATCCGCATTCGCTCCAGCCAGTTGCGAGGAATCGACATCCCAGAAAACCTGGTACCGCTGGCGATTGATGAGTTTCCCGTTCTGTTCGTCGCCGCCGCCTGTGCCGAGGGTGAGACCCGCCTTACGGGAGCTGAAGAATTGCGGGTCAAGGAGAGCGACCGCATCCAGGTCATGGCGGATGGTCTCCAGGTTCTGGGCGTTGATGCCCAACCTACGGCGGATGGCATGATCGTTCGGGGTGGCCCGATGTCGGGTGGGATGGTTGAGTCGCATGGTGATCATCGAATTGCAATGGCGTTTTCTATTGCCTCATTGCGGGCAAATGGGCCTATCGAAATCAACGACTGCGCCAACGTTAATACCTCCTTCCCCACCTTTGTTGAACTTGCGCGCCGATTGGGGCTGCACATTGACTCGGTCATAACAGAGAACCCATGAGCACGGAAATACCGGTTTTGACTATAGATGGTCCTAGCGGATCCGGCAAAGGTACGGTCAGCCGAGCTGTAGCCCGGGTGATGGGGTGGCATTTTCTGGATAGCGGTGCGATCTACCGCTCTCTGGCTGTCGCGGTACTGCGCGGAGGCATCCCGCTTGATGATATCGACAGGATTGTTGAGAGGGCAGGGCAGATAGATCTGGCATTCACGGCGGACGAGCCGCCGCAAGTCTTGCTCAATGGCGAGAGTGTATCGGATGAAATCGGTACTGAAACCTGCGGAAATGCGGCATCCTTGATTGCGGCCTCAGGGCCTGTGCGCAAGGCTCTCCTCGAAAAACAGCGCAGTTTCCGGAAACTGCCGGGCCTGGTAGCCGATGGGCGTGATATGGGCAGTGTGGTTTTTCAGGATGCACCGGTAAAGATATTCCTGACGGCCAGTGCGGAAGTACGGGCCATGCGAAGACTTAAGCAGTTGAAGGCAAAGGGTCTGCATGTTACGCTTGATAGCTTGACGAAGGAGATAGACGAGCGTGATCGTCGTGATCGGGAACGGGCTGAAGCGCCGCTAGTGGTGCCTGAAGGAGCTTTGCTGTTGGACTCATCCACTATGGATATTCAGCAGGTCATTGCCGAGGTTCTCGACAGGGTCGAATGTTATCGAGCGTCTGCCACGTCATAGGTGCCAGCCCCTGCTGGCGTAATTTTAACTTACCGTCATGCGGCTTGAATTCAGGTCGCCTGCAAACAGAAGATTTTTATGAGCGAGAGCTTTGCACAATTGTTCGAGGAGAGTCTGGCCAAGGCAGAGATGCGTCCAGGCAGTATCATTCGTGGCACTGTAGTCGATATCGGCCCGGATGTTGTAGTAGTAAATGCCGGGCTGAAGTCCGAGGGTGTCGTTCCCAAATGGCAATTTCTCGACGCTGAAGGTCAGATCGAAGTCCAGGTTGGTGATACCGTTGAATGCACCCTGGAACTGCTGGAAGATGGTTTGGGCGCGACCCTGCTCTCCCGCGATAAGGCAAAGCGCCTCAAGGCCTGGCTGGATCTTGAAGAAGCACACGAAAAGAATGAGACCGTTATTGGTCGTCTAACGGGCAAGGTGCGAGGAGGATTTACAGTGGCCATTGGTGCGCTGAGGGCCTTCCTGC
>JBKCCF010000106.1:0-2448 GCA_046305255.1 Methylococcaceae bacterium | reverse complement strand
CTGCTCAACGGCAAGGTCGTCGCCCAATCGGTGGCCAATCTGCCGCGTCGGTCCGGCGAAGGCCAGCACGGATTCGAGTTTTGTTTGCCCGCGTCCATGCGGGCGGATCAATGCCAGACGGTCGACATTCGACTGGCCGGCAGCGGTTACGGGCTAGGTGCCCGCTCGCTGCGTGCCGTGCATCAGCCTGTCGTACAGGTGCTCGGCGCATTGGCGGGGCTGCTCAATGACCCCGATCTGCTGCAAAGGCACCCGGTAATGCGAACGCTTGATCCAGGCGCTGTAAGTTGGGTGCGGCATGAACTCCTCGTCAAGCTCCAAAAGCAGTTGCGGCAGGGTGCAGTGCTACCGAACCTGTTGAGCCTGCCGATCACATCGACTATACCGCTACCAACAGCTGCCCCGCGCGAAGCGACGATTGATGTCATCGTCCCGGTCCACGGCGGACGGGATGCTGTTGTGCGCTGCCTCACCAGCGTGCTCTGCTCGCCCAATCGTACACCGATGGCTCTGATCGTCATTGACGACGCCAGCCCTGACCCCTCACTGACGGCGGAATTGAGAAAACTGGCCCGTCACCATGGCTTCATCCTGCTGGAGAACAGATCGAACCTCGGTTTTCCCGCTACGGTCAATCGCGGCATGCGCATGCACGAAGGACGTGACGTGGTACTGCTCAACTCCGACACGCGGGTAGCGCCGGGCTGGCTGGACCGATTGGCGCGGGCGGCCCACAGCGCCGCCACCATAGGCACTGTCACGGCGATGTCGAACAATGCCAGCATTTGCAGTTTTCCGTGGTTTTGTCAGATCAACCCGTTGCCACCCGGCCAAACGGTAGCCACCCTGGATAGTACCTTCGCGGTGATCAACGCAGGGCTCACCGTCGATCTGCCGACTGCGGTCGGGTTCTGCATGTATATCCGGCGCGCCGCCCTGGACGAAACAGGCTACTTTGACGACGCGCGCTGGGGTAAAGGTTATGCCGAGGAAAATGATTTCTGCCTCAGAGCCTCAAGTCTGGGCTGGCGGCATGTCGCTGCATGCGATGTGTTTGTCGAGCACGAGGGAGGCACCTCGTTTGGCGAGTCCAGCATTCCCCAGCTCAACCACAATCTGGCGCAACTCAATGCGCTATACCCCGACTATGAAACGACCGTACAGGCATTCATTCGTGATGATCCACTGCGTGCCGCCCGTCAGGCGGTTGCGCTGGACATCTTCAAGCGATACGCGCCGCGCTACATCGTGTTCGTACTGCATGGTCTGGGCGGCGGCACTCAGAGGGCTGCGGACGATCTCGGCCAGCGCTTAGCCCTTCAGGGCCTCCGGGTGCTCCAGCTCAGGTCGGTCAGGCGGGACGTGTGGACCCTGCGCTGTGCCGAATTGCCCTATTTGATCCAGTACCACCCGGATCAATACCCCCATCTGGTCGCGGACCTCAAAGCCCTGAATGTCTGGCATATCCATTACCACCAAACCATGGATTTCCCCTTGCGAATCTGGAATTTGCCGGCGGATCTCGGACTGACTTACGACTTCACCCTGCATGATTATCTGCCGATTTGCCCGCGTATCAACATGATTGATGAAACGGGTGCCTACTGCGGTGACGCACAGTTCAATCCACTGATCTGTGATGGCTGCATTAGGGTCAATGGTCTGGATCATGACCTTGAATGGAAATATGAGGCGTTTGGTGGATCGGTCACCGCCTGGCGTGCGATATACGGCGATCGGCTCGGCAAGGCGCGGCGGGTATTCGCCCCGAGTCAGGCCGCCGCCGATACCCTGTTGCCGCACTTTCGACTCAAAAACCTCAGCGTAAAGCCGCACATTGAGCCAGAGCAAACGATTGCTCTCAGGTCGCCAGCAACGGATGTCAGGACTGTCCTGCTATTGGGTGCATTGGCCGACTACAAGGGCTATCAGCAGCTGTGTCGTTGCGTGCAAAACGCCGCAAAACGGGATTTGCCGCTGAAGTTCGCCGTCATTGGCTATACTCGTGACGACGCGCCTTTGCTCAAATATGGCAACGTGAGTATCACCGGCGAATATCAGCCCGCAGAGTTACCGGGTTTGATCGACAGCCTCGGCGCCACTATTGCTCTGTTTCTCAGTCCCTGGCCCGAAACCTACTCCTACACCTTGTCCGAGGCTTGGGCCAACGGCCTCTACCCCATCGCATTCGATATCGGTGCGATCGCCGAGCGGATACGACATATGAACTGCGGTCGCCTGCTCCCGCTGGATACCCCCGCCGGAGTCATCAACGACATTTTGCTGGAGGAACTGAGCCAAACGGCTGTGCGACCCTCTCCCGCCGGTGTTTTTGGGGTCGCCGAGATGAATGTACTGGCTGACTACTACGAGCTGGGTCAGGAGAGTTGACGCATGATGAGTAACGGAAACCGCTTATCAGGGCCGATTGCCCGGCAATCGAAACGC
>JBKCCF010000105.1:0-14773 GCA_046305255.1 Methylococcaceae bacterium | reverse complement strand
GGCCAATCCTCTCTACTGGGCTGGCGACCGCGATCACTATGGCCTGCGTAAAGGTGAGCAGCGGCAGAAGGTGGCGGCAGGAGGCAAGCTGATGTGGCGCCTGCAGGCCGTGAACCAGTTCGATGAGCAGGGCGATAGCGTGCTGCCTTTCTCAGGAGCGGATTTAAGCGACCTGCACCGAGACGCGCAGTTTGTCCCGATATACCTGCTGGATACGCTGGCCACCGGTGAGCAACCCCCGCGCCCTATCGAGCTGGTATGGCAGCCCGTTATGCGGGTGGGGGAAGGTAAAGAGCGGAGGCTGGATCTGGCCCGGTCGGCGGCGATCTGGCCGGAGGCGACTGATGAGGAGCTGATGGCCGAGGGCTTAGAGGGCCGGTTGATGGAGCGCCTGCCGCAGTTGCTGCATGAGTTTCAGAACGCGATGGAGGAGCTGGGTTTCGAGTATACGTAGTTGTACGTATGGCCTACGCTGGCAGTATCTGGGCCTTTATTTTTGGTGTTGGGACATAAGTAGAAGTACATAAAAAGTTAGGTTTTATGTGATATAGATCACGTTAATCTACCCCTATTGTGATAATGATCAATGACAGTCTGGTGTTTTATCGCAATAATTTCGGCCGGGTCGATTAAGGCGAGGTTACATGCTCCCGCCTTAATCCAACCTGAAAGTCGGTGATCGGGGCAGCACACCTGGTCGTTAATCGAATGAAGGACGGGTTCCGGCAGCACACGGAACCCCGGCCTCTATTACCTTGGAGTATTCTCTTGGATTGTCCCGATTACACACTGAACGAACTCTTCAGAAACGCAGGAATGAGCGTGGATGGGCTGGGACGCCTCATAGAGCAGAAGTGGTATCAAACCACCCACTTCGACCCCGAAGAAGCCATCCAGAAAGCGCATAAATTCGAGATGCAATCTGCGACAGTCGCATATCTCACGAGCCAGGTTAAGCAGCTTACGGCTGCCTTGCAGGTTCAAAATGAGCAATAACTCAGAGGCCCAGCAGTATGTTGGGCAGCGTTTAAGGCAGGCGCTTGCCCAAGGCCTGCTGTATTTCGATCCCGGCCTGCACCGGCTGGCGTTTCAACGCGGGCAATGGATGCGCGAGTACTGGATGACGCATCATTAAATTCGGCCACCCCCACGACAGCACTCGCGGGGACAGGCTACAAACCATTGGAGATCACCACTATGCCAACCTTCAGAACCCAGGTTGCGGATGCCACGGTAGAAATCGTTTATGACTTTTCAGCCGGCCGGCCCGGCAGTTATTTCGAGCCGGATGAACCGCCCGAATGCGATATTCAGGCCATCCTGTTCGAAGGGCTCAGTACTGATAAACAAAAAGTAAAAGTCGACGTCAGCTCTTTGCTGGACCCGGACGTCTGCGAGGTACTGGCCGAAGCCTGCATTGAGTTCGAAAGGCGCAATCGAAACTAATCCCCCTGATTTCATAACCCTCACCGCCTTGGGACTATAAAGGCGGTTCGTGGACAGAGTGCAGGTTTTCTTTAGGTTATGCCTCTCTTTCCTGAATACGCGGGCCACGACAGAGCAGGTTTTTTGTTCTCCTGCGCAGGGTGCTGACTCACCTGGGGTTTACCCCTCCCTTACCGGACTGGGAATCTAATAAATCCGATCTGCAGGCGAGGCCCATATCCTCGGGCGTGAGGACTGCAGCAGTGCCGGTACTGGCTTACCGGCAACACTATAGATTTGCGACGGTCGCAAATTTAGAGCCCTCAGCACGGGGCTTTGTACTGTAAACCTTGGAGATTGCCATGAAAATAAATTACTTCAACCGCTCGATAATCGAGGGATGCAACGACAACCACCTCAGGTATCTCCTGAGCTTCAGGACGAGTTCAGGGAGGTCTAGTTTTCGGGACGGCGTTATCCGGTTTTTTAACCGTGGCACGGCGCAGCAGTTTGCGGACGCAGTGCTGGGTTATCAAACCCAGTTTGTCCGAGACAACCTGCTCTTCCTGGAGGTTGCGATCCCGAATAGAGACGCCTACAGGAATTTAGTCCCTGGGTATATCCAGGACACCGTTTTCCTGTCAGTCAGTGGAGGTGCGGCATGATATTCGAGCAGGAAACCTACATGATAGCCACACACTTTATGTCAGCCATCATAAACGGCGACGTAACAGGGCTGGAAGAAAATGAGGACGCGGAACTCGACCGTTTCCTCCAATCGGTGGGCCACGATGGGGTATGGGACTGCGACGACGACCAGGCGCAGTTTGCACAAGACGAGGTAACCGGCCTGTGGGCCGACTGCCTCGAGGTCAAGTTTTATAGGGAGGCACAACCATGAGCATACGAGCCGAGTCACATCCGTTGGAGCAAAGACCGGATTACATACTAAGGGAGGAGGATCGGCGCAAGGAGCGCGTGGCAGTGGGACAGATATGCAGATGCGGTAAATGCATCTGCTGCGAGGAAGCCAAGCTGGAATGGGTAAACCGTCGGAATCTGAGGAGTTGATATGACCACTGAAACCAAATTTACCCCCAGCCCCTGGAAGCTCCGGCCGAATCATGGTGGCAGCCTTGACCTTTGCGCCGAGGCATTACTTGAGGCTTTGGACCGCGAATTACCCTATGCACAAAGGCATATAGCTGCCTGTGAAAGATTCAATCTACGGGTGGCTTTGGCAATTGCCAAAGGAGTGACCAACTAAATTTGCGACGGTCACAAAAACCACGAGCCTCCAGCACAGGGCTTTGTACTGTAAACCTTGGAGATTCCCATGATTCCTAAACTCGAAACGGTTCGACATGAGTCGAACGTGACCGCTATTGCTCACACTGCAGCCCAAATCTGAGACCGTCACAAAAGGCCCCTTACCCAGGGGCCCTCACCCTGACTACGCTATGGCCAAACGTAAATACACCCCGCAGTACCTCATCCCATACCCCGAGCAACTAAAGCCCGAGGTGGCCAATGGCCACTGGACCGCAGCGGGTAAGGCCGCCAAAAGCGGCTTCACCTACTGCGAAGGCTGCTGCACCTATCAACCCAAAAATCGCAGGCCCCATGTCAAGGGATGGCGCTGCGACACCTGTTACACCACGGAGAACCCACAGAAATGAGAGCCCTGACCTTTGAACAATGGCTGGAAGCCTACGAAGAAGAGCTGACCTGTAAAGCAGCGGAGCTCGGATTGGACCGGGATGCCGACTTCGACAGCGAAGCCTTTGCCGATCGTGAATACAACGCTTACCTCCAGAATTTGCGACTGTCGCAAAAATTGGAAGTCGCTTAACACCCCGGGGCGCAGCATCGCCCCTTTACCTTGGAGACTCACACGAAAAGCTACGATCTTTACGAAGACCCTGGTCACGGCTGGCTGAAAGTACGCCGTGCCGAACTCGAATCCCTCGGGATTGCCGACCAGATTACCCCTTATAGCTACGAGCGGGGCGAGTATGTCTTCCTTGAGGAAGATCTCGACCTAAGCACCTTCCTGCGGGCCAAACGCGCCACCGGTATTCAGCCCACTTTCCGCCAACATCACACCGACAGGACCAGTCGGATCCGCAACTACGCCAGCTACAGGCCCACCGCATGATGTACCTAGGCACTTTTGACTGCCCGATCTGTGGGCAGCGCCGGGGTCGGGGCTCCGACCACCGCCGCTGTTCTCGGGTTATGCAGCAGATGCGGCGGGATAAGGCCGCCGCCGCTAATAAGGACGTGAGCAAGGTGCCCTTAACGACAGGTGAGATCAAATTAAAAGCCAAAGGAGGCTGACATGCACTTACAACTGATGAATGAATACCCTTATCCCTGGGTCGAGCCATCAGATCCTGATGCCGATCCCTGCCTCAACCGCACCGGCCCCGTAATACCAGACGTCATTCAGTTTGAATGGCTGCATACCTTGACCGTGGAGTTCAAAGACCAAAAAGCCTTTGACGATGCGCGGGAATTCACCGGGTGGAAGCGCTGGGGCTCTAAACTTATTTTGGAAGCTGAAACGTCAGCGGAAGATGGCTATGACCACCCCGCCATCGTATTGCCCGCCCAGGGCAGAGCGTATTGCGGGTTCTATCTTATCCCCGATGGGCCTTAAAACCCCTAAGTTGTCATATCCGATTTCTTCAAGGGACCAGAAAACTGAGTCCTCGGAACCCAGACCGGGGTGCGCATGATGCTCACCCCCATTATACCTGGAGCAATACCATGAACCCTATCCCGATGATACTCAATGCCCGTAAAGCCCTCGACGACTACTCTGAAATCATTTTCGGAGAAAAGCCGGTTGACGTGGATGAATACGCAAATGTTATGACCGCTCTGTTATCAGACCTCCGGCATTTTTGCGAAGCTGAAACGATCGATTTCAAGCAGCAAGTCGCCGCGAGTTACGACTTGTACGCCGCTGAAAAAGGAAATCGATAGCCGCGTGAATTTAACAGGCCCAGCACGGCCCTATTCACCTTGGAGAAACCCATGCACGTACTTAATACCAATATCAACGATGCCGATGTACTGGTGCAATACACCTTGTCCGGCGGCCGGCCGGGGCGTTACTTCGGTCCCCCCGAACATTGTTATCCCGACGAGCCTTTGGAATGTGAAATTTCCGCTGTGCTCTTCGAAACCGAAACGCCGGCCGGCGAAACTATTTTTGTAGACGTCGCGCCATTACTTGGCGAAACCATCAGGCTTGACCTGGAGATTCAGTGCCTGGAATACGCTGAAAACCCTTTGAAAACTCTGGAAGAGGAGGAACCATACGATGATTTCTAGGTTAGATCGATACTTGTGGGAGGTCACCTTTGGCCCCCACCATCAGCGAGTAGTGGGCACCCTGTTTGATGCTCGCAAAATCGAGCAGAAGATGCGTGCTCAGCGTGCCAGCACGGTATGGGAGGCTGAGTATAAGCAGGAGTTTGCCCGGATCAAGGCTCAACTAAAAGGAGTGAGTTAGATTACCTCACCCACCAGGCCCAGCACGGCCTTATGTAAATCACCCTTGGAGAACACTATGCAGAACAAGACTGAGCCCAACGAAGCATGGGTCGCACACGTACAAGCGGAAAACCAACGCCGCGCCGAACGCGGCATGAAAACCCTTATACAGCACCAACTCGATGACAGCCCCCTCACCCTCGATGACCCCGTTGATTACCTAATGGTAGCCGACCTCTTGGCCGACCTGCGCCACCTCTGTCACTGGAAAAACGTGGAATTTATGGAATCGGTAAGGCTGAGTAGAGAGCACTACGCCGCCGAGTGCCAGGAGGACGTCGATGGATAAGCTAACGGATCAGGAATTCTTCGCCCTCGAACGGGCTCTTCGATACGTGCTCGACGAGGGCAAGGAGGACGAAGATCACCAACTGTTGACCTCGGTGTACGAAAAGCTGATTTCCGGCACCTAAGATTATTCCCAAACCCTTCTCAGGAGCACCGTAATGTGGCTAGTGACCTATGACCATTTTGAACAACGACCCAGATTACTGGGGGTTTTTGCAGATATGAACGAACTGACGCACGCCTTTCGGCTGTATGACGACGATCAGAATCTTATCTATTCCGGTTTCAGTTCCGACCGGGATTCTCAGGCCGCTTTTGATCCGCTGGACTATTTCAGCAATCGCGAAGGCTGCACGGAGATTCATTACCGGCAAGACGACGGCAGCTGGAAACTGCTTTAGTGCCACCCGGCACCTAACCCGACAGGTCAGCACCCTGTCATTTTGTACCTACCTTGGAGACTGTAATGCAAAGCTCATACGACATCGCAGTGCGTCTGCGTACCCTGGCGGCTGCCCGTAAAGCCATCGAAGACGAGGAAGCCACCCTCAAAACCCTCCTGCTGACGCAATACCCGGACATCAAAGACGGCGTTGCACCGCCCTTCATCAAAGTCACGCTCCGCGAGTCGGTGGAACTCGACCAGGCCGCCGCTCAGGCCTTCTTCGTCAAGCACAAAGACCTCCGCAGCTTCTTCAAGCTATCGCTGGGCAAGGCCGATTTCGAACGGATCGGCAACGGCAAGATCGGCGCCTTGAAGTTGTCGCCAGTGGTACAGCCTGACAAGAAGGCGATCGAATCCACCCCCTCAACCCAGGCCGCCTAGGCCTGCACCTGGCCAGGGACGGCCGCTTTACCTTGGAGAATCCCATGAATGACCACACCCGCACTGAACTCCTGAGAGAAGTTGGCCAGCTGTACGAGGTTGCGGCGGAACTGAACCGCCGTATCGGCCAGCTGGAAGAAGCCATCACCCGAGGCACACCGCTGCCCTACAAAGGCGAGCCCCTCGACCTGCTGAATCTGGTCGAGACGCTGGTATTGGGCAAGGTCGCCTAAATCTGCGACGGTCGCAAATCTGGAGAACACCATGACCTTTCCCGACAACGCTAACACCCGTCCCGGGTACTGCCCGGACTGTGGCCAGCCGGCCAATATCTGGAATGACACTCGCGGTTATTGGGAGTGCAGCTTTTGCCAATGGCATGGACGCCACCCAGACCCTGTGAGCTACCTGGCCATCCCTTTACCCGAACTGAAGGAGTCCGCATGAAAAAGACTTTCCCAGCCCAGCACCGCCTGACCCATCGTTACAAACCCGCTTTTAGCTACATGGATGAATGGCAAACCTACCCAGGCGAGTTCCACCTACTGAAGCAGACTGTGCTCAAAGTCGGTGACTGGGATGAATCAACCACCGTGCTGTACCGGGTGGTCGCACCCAAAGGCATGGACCCCCGCACCGTGAGACGCTGCCTCAGCGAGACCTTCACTCGGGGTGGCTGCAGCCATGACTACGACTGCTGCGGCTGCTCTTTCAGTTCGGCTTACCCGATCAAGCAGATCAGCAAACGCGAGTGGCTGGTCTGGGAGCACATCAGTTACAACTATTGACGGCGGGATTCCGCCGCCCCGATTTGCAGAACAGCACGTCTGCCCATTTCACACCCTTGGAGATGCCCATGAAATCCTTCAAACCCATGCTGTCAGCCACCCACGACAGCACCACACCGGTCAGCTTCCCCCTGCTGGTATCGCCGAAACTCGACGGCATCCGCTGTTTGATCGTCGATGGTCAGGCAGTGTCGCGGACCTTGAAACCGATTGCCAACAAGGCGCTGCGGGAGATCCTCAGCAACCCGGCCCTCAATCACCTGGACGGTGAGTTGTTGGCCGGTTCTGCGACCTCTGAAACCGCCTTCAACACCACCACCCGCTCCGTGATGACGCATGAAGCCTCGACGGAGGGCCTGGTATTCCATGTGTTTGACTATTTCCTGAACCCCGCCTTGCCCTTCTTCACCCGACTCGAGATGGCCGAGTCGCATGTCCTGGCCGCGCAGTCGATCGGGCTGCCGGTAGCGTTCGTCAGCCACACCCTGGTTCACAACGAGGCCGAGCTACACCAGCAGTACGAGCACTACCTGCAGAAGGGATTTGAGGGCTTGATGGCTCGCAGCCCTACCGGCCCCTACAAGTTTGGCCGCAGTACGGTGCGGGAGGGACACCTGCTCAAGATGAAGCCCTGGTCCGACAGTGACGCAGAAATCATCGGCTTCGACGAACTGGAGCGCAATCAAAACGAGGCCAAGAAGGATGAGCTGGGCCACACAAAACGCTCGACGGCCAAGGACGGCAAGGTTGCCGGCGACACGCTCGGCGCTCTGCAGGTCAGGGATCTGCACTCGGGACAGGTGTTCTCGATCGGCGGCGGGTTCACGGCGGCCGATCGGGATCGGCTCTGGAGCGAGCGCGACACCTTGATTGGGCAGGTCGTGAAGTACAAGTCGGTGACCATCGGGGTGCTTGATGCCCCGCGCTTTCCCGTATTTCTGGGGTTCAGGGATCGATCCGACCTGGCCGCCTAACCACTGGAGCTAATCATGAAAACCATACTGCATGTCAGTCAGCCCAATATCCGCGCCAACATTGCTGACAAACGGCCGAGCCGCCCGGTGCTGAGTGTGAAGACCTACAAGGACAACCGCTACGGCTACGAGGCGGCGATCCTCGACAAGGACGGCCAGGAGGTGGCGCGGCTGGTCTACCGCCACGACAAACCGCTGTCATGCGGGGCCCGAGTCTGGCTCGAAACGACCAACCCCGTCGTCGTTTATGACGATGACGGCAATACCATCACCGACAGCAATGTCGCCCAATGCTATCTAGCAGGAGTTCGCTAAATGGACCAAACCGTCACCGTGCACTACACCGCTCAAATCAAAGACTGCGGCACCGTGGAAGTTGCTGCGGATATCTCACTGGAGTTTCACCAGCTGCTGGTCTGGCTGCTGTCCGACCCGGCAGCGGTCGATCTCCTGCAGGAGGTCAGGCAGCGCCGAAGCGCTACCGAATAACAGTTACCCGCGACCTACGACCTTTACGCCCGGCTAGTCCGGGCTTTTTTATGCCTGGCGAGGCACAGCACACCTCGCTCGTACTGACCTTGGAGATTGAAATGGCTATCCTACTTTGGCAGGGCCCGTCTATGCTCGACGGCGCCCCGATCGTTCTATTGGCTACCGAAAGCAGCGAAAACAGCAAGACCGGCAATTTGCTGCAGACATACATCATGCGGGCCGACATGCATCCGCAAGAGGCTATCGCGACCGGGCAGGATGCCAGTGTCTGCGGTGACTGTGCCTACCGGGGCACGCTCATCGACGGCAAGATCAAGGGACGGATTTGCTATGTGGAAATGGTGCGGGGGCCGGCAGGGGTTTACCGGTCCTTCACTGAGGGCCGGGCCATCAGGGTCAGCCTGCGCAAGGCAGGCCGGGGCCGCGTCGTCAGGATGGGTAGTTACGGCGACCCCGCTGCCGTCCCGATTGAGATCTGGCTTCAGCTGCTGGAGGGGTCGATCGGCCGTACCGGCTATACCCATGCCTGGCGCTATTGCGATCCTCGATTCCAGGCCTTGCTCATGGCCTCGTGCGATCACCCCGGTGACTACCGTGAGGCTCAGGCACTGGGCTGGAAGACCTACCGAGTCAAGCTGCCGGAGGAAGCCCGTTTCAAGGGCGAACGGCCCTGCCCAGCCTCAGCGGAGGCCGGCAAGCATGTGACCTGCCTTGAGTGTCAGGGTTGCGATGGGCAAGCCAACAGCTACACAATCAACTCTCACGGCCTCGAGTGGAAGCAGCACGCCTACCGGGCCTTCAGACTAACCTTGGAGACCTCATGATTATTTCTGAACTGAGAGAGCTACTGGACGATTACGACGAAGACGAGACCGTCGCATTTTTCCTGATCACCCATCAGGACCTGCACCAGGAGGCCGAAGCCCTCAACCTGCAACTGGACTGCACGACGATCGACCTGGCCGTCGACGAACTTCAATTACTACTATCCAGGCGGTCGGTCCTGAACCCTACTGCGGAGCTAATCGCCCTGCAGCGCGGCGTCGCCCGGGCGAAGAGCGAGGCAGGCGAAAGTCCTGCCGACACGAGTAGATACATCACCATCCACTAACAGGAGCAAACCAGTGAACATCGTTAATTTTCCCGGCTACCAGCCGGCTACAGATGAAATCGAAGCTAATGGCTCGCCTGACGGGCGTATCGCTGAAGACGGGCGGTTCTGGATTGGCGATATCGAGTGGGCCATTCACACGGCCGGCTACGTTCATCGCGACATCGAAGCGGTCGAGATGCTCGTGCCGCTGATCCGGGAGTATGCGGTACACCGCATCAAGTACATGCATCTACCCCTGGCGGTGCGGACGCGCTGCGGTCGCTACCTGATCCGTGACAAGCAGTTCAGCGACGACATGGAAGCCTACGGCCAATACATCTACTCACTCTAAGCATTTGCAGGTATAGTTTGATGGTCGTCGCAGGAACAGCACGCCTGCGACGGCCGTCATGTCGGCAGCACCCGACAGAACCCTGCCTTGGAGATACATCATGCTTACTGCGGCCAAAATCGAGCCGTTGGCGTCGTTCTATGAACCGCCGACAGCCTTAAAACCCCTGACCCCCAATAAAGAAGTTGCCCTGAGTATCAACCTCGGGTCGATCTTTTGCCTGTGCGATGCGCCGAAAAACCGGACACCGCAGATCCTGCAAACCTTCCGCGTCGAGAGCCTGTACATCGACCCACACCCCCGTTCCCCCGAAGACAACAAGCTTCGCTGGACGCTGGTCGATGGCGACGGGCGCTGGTGGGACGGCAGCATGAGTCAGCTGGATCTCTATAAAGGTCTGTGCCTGATCCAGCCCGAAGCGCCGTTGCGCACCAAACACTCCACTTTCGGCCTCAGGGCCGTATTCAAATTCCACCTGCCGAGGGACTACCGGGTGCACCACCTGGCATACCTGCGCAAACACTTCCCGAGGGCGCTATCCAGCTTGCGAATCATCACTTGAGGGGTAGCCCATGTTTCTTTACGCACAACGGACCGATAACAAGGCCGAGAAATGGGAGCTTCACAAGGACATTGAACTACCCGAAATTCTCAAGTCGCACCGCCACATGTCGGTCTACTTGCAGAACGAGCAGCACAGGGAGGGGCTCGACTACAACAAGGTCAAGCTGCTGGGCGATCTGCAGTTCGACATCAATGCCAATGACCTGGCCACAGGCATTACATGGGTCAACAAGCTGCTCGATCTTTTGCAGGAGTGGGAGCTCAACCTCGATTATCTGAAGGTCTATTGCAGTGGCAGCAAGGGCTTCCACATCACGATTCCGCAGAAGGTCTTTGACCCCTCACCCAAAGCTACCGCGATACTCAACAAATACCATGGCGTGATGGCCAGTGTGATCGCCGAGACCGCCGGCATCACCATGGATATGAACCTATATCACAACCGCCATCTGCTGCGGATTGCGAACTCGCAGCGCAACGATAACCGGTGGAAGGTGCCGATCTCGATTGAGGAGGTCCGCTCGCTCTCTGCCATCGAATACCTGCAGCTGGTGCAGGCGCCCCGGCAGCTGGCCGTCTCCCACATGGTCCCACCCAGTTACTTCTGCGAGAAGCTGGGCGCCTTATGGAGTCGGGCCAAGGAAATCGTGAAAGACCAACAGGCTGCCCGCGCCCGCTATGCCGAGGTCGCAGACGCGGACCTCGACGTGTTCAGCGGCACCACCCTGCCGATGTGCATGGAGTGGATGCGCGACGGCAACTGCATCAGCGCCAACGGCGGCTTCAACAAGCAGGCGATGAATATCGCGGCCTTCGTGGCCCACGCTGCCCATGTGACGCCCGAGGCCAAGGACCGACTGCTGGAGGGCTTCGCCAAAACGGTGCAGTCCGACAGCAAGCCTAGTTTCGGGGCCAAGATGGTGGAGCTGCGCACCAAGATCCGGGCAGCGGAAGCCGGGACGCTGAAGTTCAGCTGTGGCTCCAATCGCAGCGTGCTCAGCGACAACCCCTGCAACGGCTGCCCGCTGAAGCTCAGCAATGACAGTGCAGCCGAAGCCGAGACCAGTATCGAGGCCCGCAACGACGGCTATTACGCCATCAACGGCCGGGGCGATGGCATGCGCATCACCACCTTCCTGCTGGAACGCCAACACCACATGGTCACCTACGAAGCCGGCAATCAGCGCTTCCTCGGTGACGTATTCACCCTGAGGCAGCAGGTGTCGGGCGTCGAGACCGCCCACACGGTCCTGATACCGGCGGAAGACTGGACTTCCCTCTCAGCCTTCAAGCGGGCGGTCTCGTCAGTCGTCGGTGCAGTCGTCACCGCTACCGCCGAGCAGACACTCTCCGCGCTGCACATTTATCTCAACACCACTCAACAGACCGAGGCACTGATGCGGGTCAATCAACTAGGCATTCACTGTATCAACGACAGCGGCGCCGAGGAGCGTTTCTGGGTCGAACCCAACTGGAGTCTGGACGCCCTGGGGATGGCCGGCAACTACTCCTACGCCGGCAACGCCGGCGACACCGTGCAATCGATGCGCGGTATCCAACCGGCCGACGCTAAAGACGAGGGCGCGATCGATTTACTGCAAAAGCTGTTCAACAGCAACCGCCCGGAGGTGGTCGGCCCGATGCTGGGATGGGCAGCGGCCTGTCACTTGAAGGACCACCTTTATCGCGCCGGCTTTTCCGAATTCCCGCTGTTGCATATTGCCGGCAAACCCAGCTCAGGCAAGACCCAGAGCGCCATCGTCTACGGGGCCCTGACCGGTGCCACCGGTGAAGGCCCGATCCCGGTCGATTCTTCGACCCCTTCTCCGCTGCGGCAGGCCCTGTCGCAGACCACTACGGTGGCCCGGATATTTGACGAGTTCAACCGGCCCAGCATGGCCGCCCACCGATACTTGCAGGTGCTCGGTTTCATCAAAGCCGCCTACTGCCGGCAGAACGTCGCCGTCGGCATCATCACGCGCAAGGCCGTAGGCGAGAGTACCGCCGGCACCCTGCCGATGTATGCCACCGCGCCGCTCATCTACATGTCACGCGAATCGACCGAAAACGAAGAGCTTCTGGCTCGCTCGATCGTCATCCGCATCAAGGCGGAGGACCACCAGGTCAGCAACTATGGTGTGAACTTTCAGACCATCCGGCGGAGCATGTCGGAGGTTAAATCGGGGGGCAACGCCATGCAGCGGCTGACCAAGATGCTGATCAGCAAGGCGCTGAAAACCACCTGCGATGACTGTAAGGGCTGGTATGAGGAGATCAAGCACGAACTGCCGCTGGATGAAAACGCGCGGAAGGTGAACAACCTCTTTGTCGTGCGGCTGGGGCTGGCCTTCCTGAAGCGGACCTTGGCCGACTTCCCCCGGGAGATCAGGGACGGGATCGCCAGACTGGACGAGACGGTGATCCGCTGCTGGGCGGAGGAGGAGTCCCAGTCCGCGCATCAGCGCAGCAACTGGTCAACCTCCGAAACGGTCATGCAGACCTTTGCCACCATGGCACAAATCCATGCAGAGGACCGGGCTCCAGGCCGCATCCTGCCCGGTGCGCACTACATCAGGGACAACATGACCCTGTACATCAACCCGCATCTCATCTTCCTTCCCTATCGCATGTACATCAATGCGCTGGGCGGAATCCCGGAAGCTCAGAGCGTGTCGAGTTTGATCTATCTGCTGCAAAACACCAGCTATTACCTGGGCACCGGCGCCCACCCCCTCGACCCTACAGCACGGGGTTGGATTGCCCTCGATCTGGGTCAACTCGACGACAGAGGTATCTATGCCAACAGCTTTGCGGAAAGATGAGTCGTTCAAGGCGCACAGCCTGGCCGACTTCTGGGAGCTGGCCAACATCGGCCAGTACCCGGCCTGGGCCCACAGTATCAAACTGAGCCGCACCCCGTTCGAGCATCAGGCCGGTGATCTTAACCACCTTGCCTTGTATGTGCGGAGCGGCCTGTACAACGACCCCGGGCTCGGCAAGACGCTACCTTCCCAGGCCCACACCCTCTGGCTGGTGTCCCTCGGCAACCGGGCGGTCTGCGTGATGCCGCCGGTGCTGGTGGCGCAGTTCTATGAGAGCTTCCATGCCAACTTTCCAGGTATCGGCGCCCATGTCTCGATCGAAATGTTTTCTGGCGATGTCAGCCGGCGGAATCAGCTGGTAGAAGGCTGGAACCGGTCTGGCTGGCCCCAGGTGCTGATCATGTCGAACGACATGTTTGCAGGGAAGTCGGTCAAGGAGATTAAGAGCCTGGTGGCCAAGCGGGTGAAAGGAGCGCTGAAGAAGGGCACCTGTCCGGTGGCCACCGCCGCGCTCACCGACGCCGACCAGGCCGGGGTCGATCTGTGGCTGGCCAAGGGCTATAACCACCTGCTGGTGGATGAGGCGACTTCGGTCAAAACGCCCAGCTCTGACCTCTACAAGGCCGTCAAAAAGTTTGTCGGGCCGGATGATGACAATAGCAACGGACTGCTGCTGATGACCGGATCGCCGATCGAGAACAATGTCACCGACGCCTATGGCCTGATCTCGCTGATCACACCCTCCCGCTACGGCAGTTTCCGTAACTTTGAGCGTATTCACTGCGTGATGACCTATGGCCGGTTCCCGCAGGTGGTGGGCTACAGCAACCTCGACTACTGCTACCAGTCGCTCTACCTGCAGGGTCGCCGGATCACCAAAAAGGAAGCGAATGATCTACCGCCCCGGATGGTATCTGAGCTGCAGATTAGCCTGGCCCAGCCGCACATGGAGCTTTACAAGAAGCTGGTCAGGGAACGGATCCTGGAGATCGGCGAAGGGGTCATCGATGCCACGACCGCCTCCAGCCTCTACCAGAAGATGCAGCGAATGCTGCTCTGCCCTGAAAGCTTCTATGACGGGGAATGGAAGACCGAAAACACCCTGATCACGGCGCTGGATGAGCTGATTCGCTCGCTGGGCGGGCGCAAGTTGCTGGTTTTCTGCTGGTTCACCGAGTCCATCGAGAAGCTGGCCGAGCGCTACAAAAAGCTCAACCCCGCGCTGCTCTACGGTCAAGTCACGGGTAGTAGCCGGGAAGAACATAAGGCCAAATTCATTAAGGACGATTCCTGCCGGCTGATGATCTGCAACCCACGCTCAGGGGGTGTAGGCGTCGATGGCCTGCAGTCGGTTTGTAGCCATGTCGCGTTTGCCGAGCCCATCTCGGTCCCGGGCCTGTTTGAGCAGGCGGTCTCCAGGCTGCACCGAACAGGTCAGCGCGGCGAGATGATCAACATCTACCTGCTGACCGCCATGAAGACCGTATCGGTCAAGTTGCGCAACGACCTGGTCAAGAAAGAGGCCAACGCCAATTCGGTAGTCCGCGATGCCAAGACCATGCTGGCAGACCTGATGGGTGCGGAG
>JBKCCF010000104.1:0-3782 GCA_046305255.1 Methylococcaceae bacterium | reverse complement strand
GAGGTTGAACGGCTGTTTCGCCGACTCAAGGGATTTCGCCGTGTCTTCTCACGCTTTGACAAACTTGATGTCATGTTCACTAGCTTCATCCATTTCGCCTTGATCGTAGATGCGCTCCGCATGTGTTAACAGGCCCTAGTTATAGCTCCCTCTCTCACCCCGGAAAGCTATAATTACCGGTGGGGAAATCATGGGCACTGTGATGTTATAGCTCCCTCTCTCACCCCGGAAAGCTATAATATTGGCGTTAATTCCGCCATTGTCCGGATTGTTATAGCTCCCTCTCTCACCCCGGAAAGCTATAATACTTACCGCGCAAAGCCGCGCCAGCTCTAGGCTGGCGCGGCTTTTTTCGCCCAAAAACGGGCTCAGAACAGCAACAACTGACGGGCATCGACGTTTTTTTCCTGCGGGCGACGCTCCCCCACCAGTATCTGCATGCTGGAAAACTGCTTCTCGGTCAACTGCAAGGCCCGCACCGAGCCTTCCGGTGGCAGGTTGTGGGCAAGGCGGTTAAGGTGTTTTTCCACCGCATCCATGCCATTGATAACCCTCCCATACACCGACCACTGAATCAGGTCGTAACCATCAATCTTCAGAAAACGCCTGAACTGGCCCGCCCGTCGGCGTTGCTCGGCTGTGCTGACCGGCAAATCAAAGAAAACCATCAAGCGCATAAACCGCCTCGTTTCGTTACTCATGGGCATGCAGGGCCAAAGGCAGCAGCTCCGGCAGCATCAGCAAGTCCGCCCGTCCCTGCTCATAAAAACGGCCGAGACTCTGCAGTGTCAGATCAATCGCAGCCAGGGTCGAGTAACAGCCAGCCTTCACCCGCACATCATGGTGCAGCAGACTGACCAGTAGTGCCTTGTCGGCGGGGGCCAGGTCACGCTCGGGGGCTGCTGCAAAATGCTGATGGACACAGAGATCCACCAGCGGGCGGAACGGCTCCAGCCAATCATCTGCCAGATTGTAGGCATTCAGTTCGTTGTGGTGATGCAGACCCAGCGCCGGCACATAGCCATAGGCAGTGAGGCTACGGGCGATAGCCGCCCGCAGCACGGCATAGCCGTAGTTCAGGGCGGCATTGATCAGGCGGGCCTGACTGCGGCTAAAGCCAGTGCCGAACAGGGCAACAAAATAAAGCCGGGCGGCTACCGACTCGCGGTTATCAGGGTCGCCGGAGCGCACGTTGGCGGCCAGTGGCTTTAGCCTTGCCGCATCCGGCTGACCACACAGCTCCAGACAGCGGGCCTGGTTGAGTATTTTTTGCCGCACCACGGCCTGCCAGGCCCGCTTGCGTTGCGGCTGGCTGGTGTTGATCTGGCGCTCCAGCATTTTCAATGGTCGGCTATGGGGCAGAAACGGAAGCAATACGCCATTGGGATGATGGTCGCTCCCGACCGTGATCACACTGATGCCACACTCGGCACAGGCCTGCAGCAGGTGACTGGTGAGGCTGATTTCAGCACTGTCCAGCAACAATACGGCAATATCCTCCAGCGGCACCGAGGTTTCCTGACCGGATTGAACGACGATCAGACGCCGACCACCATAGCGAAGGCTGGCCGCCCGACTAACGACGATACTGCGCCAGGTCACGGCGCACCTCCCGGCCGGCCGGATAGCAGCGGCCCAGCACATCGACATGGTACTTTTCAATCGAGAGCGCAGTTTTGACACCAATACCCCGATAAAGCCCGTCTTTGACCGCACTGGGACTGCGGTCATGGGCTCGCACACTGACTGCGCCCGTTGATCGGTCCGCGCCTGCGTAGTATCCACTGATGCTGGGTTTGTCCCGAAATGTAATCACCACAAAATCATTGGGGTATAACGAAAACAGGAAATCGTAGCCTCCATCGATCAGAGTCCATTCCGCTTCAGGCCTTGCAGAAACGATCGCCCGCATGGGCAGTTCCGGTTTGAGGCTATCGGCCAGATAGATCGGCACCAGATAATGCCGGCCCTATCTGGCGAACACATCCACCCGCAGCATCGTGTCGTTATCGGCGATACCACCCCTGACCGGCAGACCACTTTTCTGAGGCGTTTCCAGCCGTACGCCGCGTACGATGGGTGCGGTGCCGGCATTGCCGGGTTTGCGCAAGGGCGGCTGGTCGGGGCCAAATGCCTTTTTGCCATCGCCGCCGAAAGCTTTCAGCCGTTCCTCAATCGCGGCATAGAGTGGCACGTTGCGAGGGTCATCCCGTGCCGCCAGCCGCGCCAGATCAGCCAGACCGAGATTGGTCAGCGGCGTTTTAAGCGTGGTGACGCCACCACTGGCCATGCGTTTGCTGGAGCGGATGGTTTCTTTGTGGGCCGCACCGCCATTGCGTCGCTTGGGTGCCCGCGATACTCGTATCGGCGGGCCGAAACTGGGATCCACGGTCAGAAGGTCCAGCAGTTCTTCGCGAAAATTTTCGTAAGGTTGCGGAAAACGCGCCTCCACTTCGCGCAGGGTGGCCATGTCCACCACTTCGCCGGTTTCTGCATCAATTGGGTTTTTTACCCGTTCAAGCTCACCCCGCCGGGAATAATCCGCCAGCCGCTTCACCATGGCATGGCTGCAGGCAGCGACCACGGCAGCATCCAGCGCATGATGCAAATCGCCATCCGTGCGATCCTTCAAAAGACCCCAACGGGTTCTGAGATAGGCCGTGAGTTGGCCGTTGACCACCACACAGCGTTGGGCTTTGGCGTCAGCAGCCAACTCAAGCTGCTCGAGCTGGGCCTTGAAATAGCGACAGATATAGCGGGTGTCGGTGAGATGGCGATCGCGAAATTCCCGCGCGGCACCGGCATCAAACTGCTTGCGTAGCAGGCGTTGGCGCTTGGCTTCCCGCAGTTTGCGGTTGCTTTTGACCCAGGCTTCGAACATCTGCCAGCGCGGGCTGTCGCTAGCGCCCTGCAGGTATTCGTAGGGGGTATGATTGCCCTTCATCTGATTGGCAGCAACCATGACCAGCACCTTGTTGTTGTACCCGTCATCAAAGCTGCGCGAGTAGGGTAGAACATGATCAATCTGGGTGCGGGTAGGGTCAAAAATGGTGACCGGGTCGCCATGGGCGGCCAGGGGTTGCTGGGTGTAGGGGCATTGACCGTCCTGCTCACGGTATAACCGCCATTTGAGCAGGTCCTGATTTCTGGGGTGAGGTTCAAACCCGAACTGGGCCTTGAACGCGGCAACGTCATCCTGCTTCTGATCACGGTACTGCGCCTGCGCTTTCATGATGTCGCGCCGTTCATCGAAGCCGCGAGACAGATTGCGTGCCAGTTCAATATGTATCCTGACAGGTGCCCCATATTCCCGTATCAGCGCATTGACCACCTTGCGGGCCTGATTCAGCGCCCGCTGAACAACCGGATTGCGGATGTCGTCAGGATCAATGGCCGGCAACAGACGGCTGGGCGTAAGGCACTGAGGTGCGCTATGACTGCCGTAAAGTGCGGTCGCAGCTTCATCGTAACGTGAGCCTTCCCGCATCAGCGGCAACAGTTTTCGTAGAGCCTTGATGGAAAGCCTGACGAAGTCCTTGAAGTGCAGGTGGATCAACGCCTGTATTTCGGCTTCGGGAAAGCCGTTGGCATGGAGGTGGTCCTGGATTTCCTGATCGGTCTTGAGCACCGTCAGCGCATAGTCGGCGTTCTTGCCGGGTATTGTCGGCCAGTTATTCCGCCAGTTTGCCCTCGTCATTGCGGCAACCGCCATCATTAGCGCCATCAACGCCATAACCCTCAAACCGGCACAATGTGCGATGTATCTCAAGCCGCTGCCTGCA
>JBKCCF010000103.1:0-10517 GCA_046305255.1 Methylococcaceae bacterium | reverse complement strand
AGTCTCTTCACGCCTCACACACAGAAATTCTGACACCCCCTCCGTTACCATGTTGGCACTTTTCCATTGTTGGTGATCTCGTGGCCAAAAACTTGTTACGTCTGTACCCCTCTCCCTGTGAATCAGTGCCCTTGCGCGGCCTTTACCTGGCCCTGAATCTTCACGAACATGGAACCTGCGAGCATCCTTATGTGTACGGTAATTTCCTGACCAGTCTTGATGGCCGAATTGCGCTGGAGGATGGTCAGGGCGTCAGCTACCTTCCTGCAAGCCTCACCACGCCAGACGACTTTCGACTTTTCCTGGAGCTACAGTGTCAGGCGGATTGCCTGATCACACACGGTGGATATTTGCGGGCGCTGGCAGCTGGGCGATTGGGTAACATCCTCCAGATTGGGGGCCACGAATTAAGTCAGGATCTGCCCGATTGGCGTAAAGCCCACGGCTTACCGCCTCAGCCGGCGGTGGTGATTGCAAGCGCCAGTCTTGATTTCCCTATGCCACCCTCGCTGCGTGAGCATGGGCAGCAATGCTACATCGCCACCGGAGCCGATGCCGATCGGCGTAAAGTGGCTTATTGGCGAGATCAGGGTCATGAGGTGATTTTTGCCGGGTCGGGCTCGATGGTCGAGGGGGCTGCATTGACCCGCCATCTGGGAAAGTTGGGTTATCGGACACTTTATCTCATAGCCGGTCCTCAAATGTTGGACACTATGGTGCGGGAAGAGCGGCTTGCAAGTCTGTTTCAGACTATTACCCACCAATTGATGGGGGGCCAGTTTTTTCGCACGTTGGTCGCCGGGCCCGAGCTGGGGCCTTTTGGCCATTTGAAAATGGGCTCGCTTTATTATGACGACAGCGCACCCAATGGTGCGGGTCAATGGTTTGCCCGCTTCGAGTGCTCTGCCGACGAATCAGGCATCGCAATAAAATCAGAAGGTGATCATGTTGGGTGATACGAGCGATAAGGTGGTATTGGTTACCGGAGCGGCCCGTCGCATTGGTGCCCAGATCGTGCGCAATCTTCATGGGCGTGGGTGCAAGGTGGTCATCCACTGTCATCGCTCGGAGGGTGAGGCGGCAGCGCTGGCGGCCAGTTTGGAGCAGCTGCGGCCTGACTCGGTCCGCGTGGTGCGGGCTGACCTCAGGAATGTGGCGGGGCTGCCGGGGTTAGTCGAGCGCGCTGTCGGATTTTGGGGGCGGCTGGATGGTTTGGTCAACAATGCCTCTGTGTTCTATCCTACGCCTCTCGCGTCTGCGTCAGAGGGGGAATGGGACGATCTGATTGGAAGCAATCTGAAAGCCCCGTTCTTTTTGGCAAAAGCAGTGACCGAGCCTTTGGGCCGCCAAGGGGGTGCCATCGTGAATATTGTTGATATTTATGCCGATAGATCGCCTCAGGGGTATTCAATTTATGGGATAGCCAAAGCGGGGCTTGCCGCCATGACGCGGACATTGGCGGTGGAGCTGGCTTCTGTCCATGTTACGGTGAACGGTGTTTCGCCCGGCGCTATTTTGTGGCCGGAGCAGGGCGGTAATCCAGCAGCCGAAGCGGCCATTCTGGCCAAGGTGCCGTTGGGACGCACGGGTACCCCTGAAGATATTGCCCGGGCTGTGATCTTTCTTATGCTGGATGCGCCATATGTGACGGGCCAGATTCTCGCTGTGGATGGGGGCCGCAGTCTGTTTATCTGATGCGATCTGGCTGCTTGTGGAAGTTGGCCCACAGTTCCGCATAGGTCTCGCCGGTGACGGGGTGGCGGTGATTGGGTGCTATTTCTGCCAGTGGCTCAAGGACAAAAGCATAGCGTTTAATTTCGTCGCGCGGGAGGATCAGTTTCCCGTCGTTAATGATGGCGGCGCCATAGACGATGAGGTCAAGATCCAGGGTTCTGGAGGAGAATTTTTGACTATTACGGGTGCGGCCATGTCTTTCTTCGACATCTCTCAGTAGGTCGGCTATATCTTTGGGCGGTCTGTCGCTGTTGAATCCAACTGCGAGGTTGTGAAAAGGCGGACCCTCGAAGCCTTCGGCAGCGGTCTCGTAGGTGCTGGATACCCGGAGCGGACCAAACAAATCGACGAGATCGCTCAAGGCAGCTGGAATATGGATCTCCGGATTGATGTTGCTGCCAATGCTTAAAAAAACCTCAGGCATAGCTTTTGCGGTTCCCTCTTTCAATTAAGATGCCGACGTCACTGGCTCCGCTAATAGCGCCCTTTTTATTCAGTGTCAGCCGCACCCAGGGAACGTTGAATTCGTCAATGATGATCTGCGTGATCCGTTCTGCCAGACGCTCCACAAGCAGAAAGTCACTCGCTTCCACGAAGGAAATAACCCGTTTTGAAACGGCTTTGTAGTCGAGGGTGTGGGCGATATCGTCAGTTTCGGCGGCCTTGCGGATGTCGGTTCCCATCTCAAGGTCGAGCACTATGGTCTGGCGTATGGTGCGCTCCCAGTCGTAAATGCCAATCACCGTATCGACTTGCAAGCCACGTAGAAAAATGATGTCCATGTGTAGTCCAGTTGTTATGAATTGCGCGCCGTCTTGGTAACATACGCAGCCTAATCCTGACAACTCCTATATGAAAAGACCATGACGATCTGGCTGCTTGTAGTTTTGGCTTATTTGATGGGTTCACTGTCCAGCGCGGTGATCGTGAGCAAGCTCTCCGGCCTGCCTGACCCGCGTGAGCAGGGCTCTAAAAATCCGGGGGCTACCAATGTGTTGCGGCTTGGCGGGAAAAAGGCGGCAATCATTACTCTGCTGGGTGATGCAATCAAGGGGCTGATTCCGGTGCTTGTCGCCAAATCTCTCTCTGCTCCCGCCGAGATCGTAGCGGCGGTCGGTCTTGCTGCATTTATAGGGCATTTGTACCCTGTTTTTTTTGGGTTCAAGGGTGGCAAGGGCGTCGCCACGGCGTGGGGGGTTTTGGGTGGGTTTTCCGGCTGGGTTGGACTTGCCGTATTGGCGACCTGGCTATTGACTGCTTTCCTAACCCGCTATTCATCACTTTCAGCTCTGGTGGCTGCTGTGCTGGCCCCAATCTATGTATGGTCTGTGCTGCATTCGGAGGTCCTGACGGGCGCGGCTTTGAGTATGAGTCTGCTGTTAATTTCACGTCATCGCGGCAACATCCTGCGTTTATTTAAGGGCGAGGAAGGCCGGATCGGTGGCAAAGCTTAAGATGATGTGGAAGTGGCATCAGGCCGGGCGGAGCTCTGTTAAAGGCCAGCGAGGTCGGGCGCTAATGGTTTGGGGTTCGGCGTAACCGCTCAGGAGCCTCTGGCAGCCAGCGTAGGCGATCATTGCACCGTTATCCCCACAGAAATCCAGTCGGGGAAAATAGACCTGATAGCCTTCTCTTGTGGCCATGATCCCCAGTTTTTCACGCATCAGAGTGTTGGCACTGACTCCGCCTGCAACCACTAGTCTCAATAGACCGGTCTGTTGCAACGCGCGGCGGCTTTTGATAACAAGCGTGTCTATAACTGCGAGTTGAAAACCTGCGGCAATATCTGCCTTGTCCTTTGCTGAACCCGCTGTTGCGGCAAGGGTAGTCAGGGTATGGGTTTTGAGCCCGCTGAAACTGAAATCCAGTCCCGGTCGATCTGTCATGGGGCGGGGAAACTTGAACCGGTGTGGATCGCCATTTTCGGCCATACGGGCGATTTCAGGTCCTCCGGGGTAGCCCAGACCCAACATTTTTGCGGTCTTGTCAAAGGCCTCGCCAGCCGCGTCATCCAGTGATTCGCCCAGGATTATGTAGGATCCAATACCACTGACCTGTACCAGTTGTGTGTGTCCCCCCGAGACCAGTAGTGCAATGAACGGAAAAACCGGCGGATCGGGTTCCAGCAAGGGGGCTAGTAAATGTCCTTCCATGTGGTGGACGCCAATTGCCGGGATTCCAAGACTAAAAGCCAGGCTTCGGGCGAAGGAGGCTCCGGCTAGCAACGCACCAATCAGGCCTGGTCCGCTAGTGTAGGCAATCCCGTCCAACCGGGATGAATGAATACAGGCATCGGCACAGACCTGGCGGACCAGCGGTATTAGCTTGACGATGTGATTGCGAGAAGCTAATTCCGGAACCACGCCCCCATATTCCGCATGGATTTTGACCTGACTGTAAAGTCGGTGCGACAAAAGTCCAAATTCAGAGTGAAAAAGAGCGATGCCGGTTTCATCGCATGAAGTTTCGATGCCTAATACATACATAAAATCGATTTTTGCCTTCTGGCCTTAAGACGGTATAATTATGGGCTTTTATCCGCTCCGGTTCAGCCGGTTTTATAACGTATTGATTTAGCATATTTTTTGGAAAGCTTACATGCCCTCGATCAAAATCAGAGAAAACGAACCCTTCGAAATTGCTATTCGCCGCTTTAAGCGCGCATGTGAAAAAGCCGGTGTTCTGTCCGAGGTTCGTCGCCGCGAGTTTTACGAGAAGCCCACTGCCGAGCGCAAGCGCAAGGCCGCTGCAGCGGTAAAGCGTCATTTGAAAAAGCTTTCCCGTGAGCGTTTTGCCCTGCAAAACCTCCGCAAGGGTCGTCCGCAGACAGAGCGTTGATACCCTGATGAGTGAGTTGAAGTCACGTCTGCAGTCCGATATGAAAACGGCGATGAAGGCCGGTGAGAAAGACCGGCTTGGCGTTATCCGTCTGATTCTTGCTGCTGTCAAACAGCGGGAGGTAGATGAGCGGATCGAACTGACAGACGGCGACATCGTTATAGCGCTTGATCGTATGGTAAAGCAGCGTCGGGAGTCGATTCAGCAGTACACCGCTGGCGGGAGAGCCGATCTCGCACTCATTGAAGAAATGGAGATTGCGGTAATTGCAGGCTATCTGCCTCAGGCGCTGACTGACATTGAAATTGAGCAGATGATAGCTGCCGCTATCTCCGAAACTTGTGCTGCAGGGATAAGCGGGATGGGTAAAGTGATGGCTGTTCTAAAGCCGCAAATGCAGGGACGCGCCGATATGTCGGCAGTTAGCGCGCAAGTAAAGGCTCGGCTAGAGACCTGCTGAGAATGGTCTTGGTCAGCCGCATGCGCTGACACTGTCGGTACTGCGTGACTTAGGGAATAGTACCCATTATCAGCGCCATGTGGTGCTTTTCTTAAGTTGATTTTGTAGGCGTAGCAGATTCGTATCTAAAGATTACCCCTCCAGAAAGCCTGTAAAGTAGACCCCGGGTATGGCAGGCAAAATTCCTAATCATTTCATCCAGGATCTGCTTGCCAGAATCGACCTGGTTGAACTCATAGATGCCCGATGGCCCCTGAAACGTTCAGGAAGCAGTCACATCGCCCGTTGTCCATTTCATAACGAAAAATCGCCAAGTTTCTCTGTGAACCGCCAAAAGCAGTTCTACTATTGCTTTGGCTGCGGTGCCCATGGCACTGCAATCAGTTTCTTGATGGAATTCGACCGCTTAAGCTTTGTCGAGGCAGTTGAGACTTTGGCAGATAACGCCGGGCTATCAGTGCCGCGCGAACAATCCGCAAACCGTGTGAGGACTGAAGGTGAACTGCCACTCACTCACCTTTATGACGTTCAGGAACAGGCCTGTAGCTTTTATCAGGTGCAACTCAAAACAAACCCTGCAGCGGCGGCGGCCATTACATACCTGCGGGAACGTGGCGTATCTGGTGATGTAGCGTTGCGTTATCGGTTGGGCTATGCTCCACCGGGCCATCAGAATCTGCCCAATGATATTCCATATGAATCCCTGAAATTGGCCGGCCTGGTGGCTGCGAGAGAGTCAGACCGCTCGTCGTACGACTGGTTTAGGGACAGAATTGTTTTTCCTATAAGGGATCGTCGGGGGCGTATTGTCGGTTTCGGTGGACGCATTATCGGAAATGGCGTCCCAAAATATTTGAATTCCCCGGAAACGGAAGTGTTCAAGAAGCACCGTGAGGTGTATGGCTTGTTCGAATTGTTGAATGAAGTGCGCAAACCAGAGTTTATTCTGGTAGTGGAGGGTTACATGGATGTAATCGCGCTGGCGCAGTTTGGAATTTCAAATGCTGTTGCAACCTTGGGTACTGCGACCTCAAGTGAGCACATCGCACTGTTGTTTCGTTACACTCAAGACATTATTTTCTGTTTTGATGGGGATGCAGCAGGACGATCTGCGGCCTGGAAAGCACTTGAGTCCAGTTTGGTCCATCTCAAAGAGGGGCGCCAACTCAAATTTTTAACGCTACCCGAAAAGCATGATCCGGACACCTTGATCAGGGAAGAAGGTCTGGATCAATTCCTTGCCCGCATTGAGGAGGCGAGTCCCTTCTCAGAGTATTTTTACCAACAACTCTGCAAGGGAATTGACTTAGCTAGTATTGAGGGGCGAGCAAAGCTGGTGAGCGCTGCGCAAGTGCATATTCAGAAGCTCCCACAAGGCGTATTTAGGGAGATGATCGAGTCGCGCTTGCAAGAGTTTATTGGCCAAAAAATCGAATCTGGAACGGGCTCCATCACTCAATCTCTATCGCGAGGATTGCGATCGTCAGGCTTTGGTATTGCGCCATCGGCACTGAGAACGTTCATGGCATTGTTAACCCAGAACCCTCATCTCATCCGCTTTGTGGATACCGATAAGATCAACCGCCTGTCGATGCTTGATGCCACAGGAAAATTTATTGCACCGATACTTGATTTACTGCAGGAGTACCCTCAAATCACCACAGCTGGGCTATTGGAATATTTTCGTGACAGTCCAACAGAGCAAGCCATCATCAAGCTTTTGGCTTGGGATATACAGATTAGTGATGACAGGGTCGAGTCTGAGTTTTTGGACCGACTGCGGCACCTCACAGAAGGTAGAAGTCGTGAGCACCGCCTCAGCGAGTTGATCGAAAAAACGAGAAACAGCCGACTGACGCCCGAAGAGCAAAATGAATTACGTGCACTGACTACCGATCAATCATGACCATTCTCAGGAAACTCTATTTCGGCTATAATGCGCCGTTACCGAATGTTAGGCTGCCACAGGTAAACTGATGAACCTAGAACACCAGCAATCCCTCAAAGAGCTTATCGCAAAGGGCAAGATGCAGGGTTACCTTACCTTTTCCGAGGTGAATGACCACTTGCCTGGTGATGTTGTTGATCCGGAGCAGATGGAAGAGATTGTCTGCATGATCAATGATATGGGTATTGAGGTCCATGAGGATCGCCCTGACACGGATATGATCGCCGAGACTGCTGTTGTCACAGAGGACGATGAGGAAGAGGCAGCTGAAGTAGCCGCGGCACTGGTATCGTCGGTTGATACGGAATTAGGTCGCACGACAGATCCTGTCCGCATGTATATGCGTGAGATGGGTACGGTCGAACTGCTGACACGTGAGGGCGAATTAAAGATCGCTAAACGTATCGAGCAAGGCATCAATCTGGCTGCTAACGAACTTGTTCGGTTTCCCCCGGCCATGGATCATTTTTTGAGAGCCTTCGAAAATGTTGAGAAGGGCGAAATGAGGCTGTCGGATCTTATTTCGGACTTCTACGACCCGAATGTTGATGATGCTGCAATCCCCGCTCCTTTAGCTCCAGTGGGTGAAGATGACGATACGCCAACGGTCGAGGAAGCTGATACTGGCCCAGATCCTGAATTGGTAAAGGAAAAACTAGCCATATTCGCAAAACGATTCAAAACTGCGGGTAATGCCCATCAGAAGCATGGCCCACTCCATGAGAAAACCCAAAAAGCCTTTGATTTGCTGGCCGAAAGCTTCATGGAGTTCAAGAAAACTCCTGTTTTTTTTAAGGAGCTAACAGACAAGCTGCGGTTGACTGTCGGAATTATCCGCGAGGAAGAGCGTAAGATCCAAGAGTTTTTTGTTGCAAGAGCACGTGTACCCAGAGCCGAATTTATCGCCTCTTTCATAGGAAATGAGACCAATCTGGAGTGGACAAAGCACTGGATTGATTCTGGCAAACCCTATAGCAAGGCATTAGCCCTACATCTCGATGATATAAGGCAATGCCAAACCCGACTGGCAGCGATAGCAAAGGAGTCTCAGATATCCATTAAAGACATCAAAGATATCAACAGGCGAGTGTCTATTGGGGAAGTTCAGGCGAGGGCGGCCAAGAAAGAAATGATTGAGGCGAACTTGCGACTGGTTATTTCAATAGCAAAAAAATATACGAACCGTGGTCTTCAGTTTCTTGATCTCATACAGGAAGGTAATATAGGATTGATGAAGGCAGTTGATAAATTCGAATACAGGCGCGGGTATAAATTTTCCACCTATGCTACATGGTGGATCCGGCAGGCCATAACTCGATCAATAGCAGATCAGGCAAGAACCATTCGCATCCCGGTGCATATGATCGAAACGATCAATAAACTGAATCGTATTTCCAGGCAAATGTTGCAAGAAATGGGGCGCGAACCCACACCCGACGAACTGGCTGTGAGGATGGAGATGCCGGAAGATAAAGTCCGTAAAGTTCTCAAAATTGCAAAGGAACCGATCTCAATGGAGACGCCTATAGGTGATGACGAAGATTCACATCTTGGTGACTTTATAGAAGACTCAAGAGTTATGTCGCCGGTTGAGCATGCCACCGTGGCAAGTCTTCGAGAGAGCACCCAGCAGATTCTGGCAGGACTTACGGCAAGAGAAGCAAAAGTGCTTAGAATGCGTTTTGGCATCGATATGAATACTGATCATACACTAGAGGAAGTCGGCAAGCAGTTTGACGTAACCCGCGAACGAATCCGTCAAATTGAGGCTAAGGCTCTGAGAAAGCTCAGGCATCCTTCGCGATCGGAACAACTCCGAAGTTTCCTTGATATCGAATGAAGAAAGTTTAGGGCCTTTAGCTCAGTTGGTTAGAGCAGGGGACTCATAATCCCTTGGTCCTCGGTTCAAGTCCGAGAGGGCCCACCATATAAAACAAAGCCTTACGTCAGAGATGATGTGGGGCTTTTTCTTTGTGGGGCAAAATGGTGGCAGTTTTAGTGGCTGTTTGGGTTTTGGTCATCCGCACAAGCCAGCAACTCTGCCTTGCCCTATCACACATCTGTGCTGTTATTTTTTGCCGTTTAGCAAATGAGTGATGAACCAAGCCACCCCAATTGAGACGTCTACCCAGAGGAACGTACTCTTCATGCCCTACAATAAAGGCCCTTATGCTGCTGAGAGTTTCGCCCTACAAAAGGCGATGGCTCGTTGCCTCTCGTTGGACAATCCGCTGAACGCCAATGTGCCCCTGGCCTTTGGAAAACGGTGGGCAGCCGAATTTCAATGGACCCGAAAACGCCTGGGATTGGCTTATGGGAATGACGTAATTGCGGTTTGTCAAGTAGCCAATCGGCTCTTCGATTTTGCCAAATGGCGCGGTGCATATGAGATGACATTGGCCGTCCACATTCCAGATGAACCTTTCCAGGAACCCCATGCCTCGATGCCAGAGGTATACGTGGAGAAGCTGGGTATGGCCATGGTGGCGGGGGAGATCGTCGCATCCATCAATAAGCCCCGGGAATTACTGGCTGACAGCCCATTTGACGAGTACCCCGACGAAGGTGATCTTCTGGATGCCCTTGCTCTCATCTGGTTTTTTGATGCCGCTTGGATGAACCTGCTGCAACCTGAACAGGCACTAGACCAACTCTATGAGGCCAGTGCAGTTCACCGAATGGCGCATGGGTTTTACATGTGGGACTCCAATTCGCCGGTTGCAGGAGACCCACCGGCCGTCACCATGGCCTATCTCAGTCACCGCGAACATCGCGAAATGGCTGACTATGTCACGCAATACTGGTACGAGAACATTGAACCAAAACTGTCCGCTCAAAAGGCTGCAGATATGATTGTGAAAGCAAACCTGGTCACGCTATCACATAAGAAAATTGCCGAAATTATTTCCCGTCTGCGCAAAGAGGAAGGTTTGCGCTAAACGTACCCTCGGCGTTTGCGGGTCGTATGTGTTTTCGGCTTTCTTTATAAAGTGGCTATGCCGGTAAGTTCCGGTGACTGCTAAGGAAATGCAGCAATGGCCACAAACATACCCTCATTGGCGGAGCGCAAGATGCTCCGTCTCAAGCAAGTTGCAAGTCGCATTGGGCTCTCGAAAAGTTCCATTTACCAGCGTATCCAGGAAGGCTCCTTTCCCGCCCCCGTCGCCCTGGGAAAGCGGGCTGTCGGTTGGGATTCGACCGAGATCGATGCCTGGATCGAAGAACGCCTCGCCGAGGCCCACCGTTTAAGAGGGACCGTTGACACAAGGCGTGACCGCTACGGCAGTCAGGCGTCTCCTGCCAAGGGGGTGCGCTCATGAGTGAGGCATCGATTTCTCCGGTTGCTAATAGTGACCTGAAACAAGTCACCAATCAGGAATTCATTACAGCCCTATTTGGGCACCTCGAAAAACCTCCCTACCTTGGGCCGCTCCGGTAAAATTAGCGTCATTTGGGGCCATATGGTGCGGATGAGATGAAGAAGCTCTCAGCGATCAAAAACGACCTCTTTGCCTCTCATCAGCGTGAGAGCCAGAT
>JBKCCF010000102.1:0-2950 GCA_046305255.1 Methylococcaceae bacterium | reverse complement strand
TCTACAAGGTGCTTGGCGCACACCCGCGCACGGTTGATGGCGTCGGTGGCGTCCTTTTCGCCACCTGGGCACCGAATGCCGATCGGGTCAGCGTCGTAGGTGACTTCAACCACTGGGATGGCCGGACTCACATGATGCGAGCCCGCGGCAGCAGCGGCGTTTTTGAGCTATTCATACCAGGGGTTGCCCCAGGCTCGCTTTACAAATTCGAAATTCGCAACCGTCAGCAGGGCACCCTCCTGCTCAAGACTGACCCCTATGGTCAGCGTTTTGAATTGCGGCCTGATACCGCGTCGATCGTTGTGGCCGAAGATGGCTTTGACTGGCAGGATCATGCCTGGCTGGAAGCTCGCAAGAGCCGCGACTGGCTGCATGAGCCAATGTCGATCTACGAAGTACATTTGGGCTCATGGCGCAGGGATGAACATGGTGGCTTTGTCAATTACCGGGATCAGGCCGCAGCATTGGTTGCCTATGCCCGCGAACTGGGCTTCACCCATCTCGAACTGTTACCCATCACCGAGCACCCCTTCGATGGTTCCTGGGGCTATCAAACCACCGGTTATTTCGCACCCACCAGCCGGTTTGGTTCGCCCGATGACTTCCGTTGGTTCGTCAACTACTGCCATCAACACGGCATCGGCGTCATTCTGGACTGGGTACCTGCCCACTTTCCCAAGGATGCGCACGGTCTCGCCTGGTTTGACGGCACCCCTCTCTATGAACACGAAGATCCCCGCCTCGGAGAACACCGTGACTGGGGCACGCTGATCTATAACTATGGCCGCAACGAAGTCCGGAATTTCCTGATCGGCAGTGCGCTGTTCTGGTTGGAAGAATGTCATCTTGACGGGCTGAGGGTCGATGCTGTCGCCTCCATGCTGTACCTTGATTACTCTCGCGAAGCCGGCGACTGGATACCCAACAAATACGGCGGCAACGAGAACCTTGAGGCCATCGCGTTCCTGCGTGAACTCAACACCGTCACTCACCAGCAATGCCCCGGCACCCTGATAATGGCGGAAGAATCCACTGCCTGGCCACAGGTCACACGACCGACCTGGACCGGTGGCCTCGGCTTTTCCATGAAATGGAATATGGGGTGGATGCACGACATCCTCGAATACATCAGCAAGGATGCCATCCACCGCCACTACCATCACGACCAACTGACTTTCGGCCTGCTCTATGCGTTCACCGAGAATTTCGTCCTGCCGTTTTCGCATGATGAAGTCGTACACGGCAAAGGCTCCATGCTGGCCAAAATGCCAGGCGACGAATGGCAAAAGTTCGCCAATCTTCGTCTGCTCTACAGCCTGATGCTGACATATCCCGGCAAGAAACTCCTGTTCATGGGCTGCGAATTCGCCCAGGGCACCGAATGGAATGCAGAGCGATCGCTAGACTGGTATGTGCTGGATTACCCGCTGCATCAAGGCATCGCCAAGGCAGTGGGCGACCTCAACCGCCTGTATACGGGCATGCCCGCGCTGCATGGACGCGACTTTGAACCGGAGGGCTTCGAATGGATCGATTGCCACGATGCGCCACAATCCGTACTCAGCTACCTGCGGCGGGCAGGGGATGACTTTGCCGTGATGGTGTTCAACTTTACCCCCATTCCCCGCCATGACTACCGCATCGGCGTGCCGGAGGCAGGTCTGTATCGCGAAGCCTTCAATTCCGACTCCGTTTACTATGGCGGCAGCAACGTCGGCAATCCCCCAATACAGGCTGATACAACCCCCTGGATGGGCCGCCCCTACTCCATCTGCATCACGCTGCCGCCGCTGGCGGGCATCATTCTGGTCAAGTAAGCCGCACCCAATAACCCAAGGTGACCCTCACAGTTAAACCATGAAGAAAATCCTGTTCATCACCAGCGAAGCCTACCCGTTGATCAAAACCGGCGGGCTCGCCGATGTCTCCGGCAGTCTGCCCATGGCACTCAAGTCTCTGGGGCATGATGTGCGTATTCTGATGCCGGGCTACGCCTCGGCCATCGCTGCGGGCACATTCAACCCACTCAAGCAACTGAGTCCGGAAAATGACATCGCCATACTTGAGGGGATACTGCCGGGCTCGGATGTACCCGTCTGGGCACTGGTTCACGAAGGCTACTTTGGTCGTGGAGGCAACCCCTATCTGGCTGCCGATGGCTCACCCTGGCCCGACAATGCCGACCGCTTTGGTCTGCTCTCGCATGTCGCCGTCGAAATCGCCATGAACCGGCTGGGGCTGGACTGGAAACCCGACATCGTTCACTGCAATGACTGGCAGACGGGCCTGATTCCCGCGCTGCTGAGTGACGAGCCGCGGCGCCCGGCGACACTTTTCACCATCCACAACCTCGCCTATCAGGGCGTATTCCCCTACGAAACCTTCGTGCGACTTCGGCTTCCTTCGCGGCTGTGGTCCTATCACGCATTGGAATTTTACGACCAGCTCAGCTTCATCAAGGGCGGGCTGGTCTTCGCCGACCGCATCAGTACCGTCAGCCCAACCTATGCCGAAGAAATTCAGGGCCCCGAATTTGGCTGCGGCCTCGAGGGACTGCTCAGCCATCGCAGCCCCTATCTCAGCGGCATCCTCAATGGCATCGACACAGCCGCCTGGAATCCTGTCTCTGACCCCTATCTGCCCAGCCACTTCAGCAAAACCACGCTCAAAAAGCGTGGCGCCCTCAAAGCCGAACTTCAGCGTCAATTCGGGTTGGAGGAAAATCCGAACCTGCCTCTATTGGCCTGGGTCGGTCGACTGGTCGAGCAAAAAGGCATCGACTTACTCATTGAGCTGCTACCCCAACTCATGGATAAACCGCTGCAAATCGCCATACTCGGCAGCGGAGAATCCCGCTGGGAAAAGACCCTCCAGCACTGGAGCAAACTGTTTCCCGACCGTTTTGCCATTCGCCTTGGCTCTGACGAAGCCCGCGCCCATCTGGTCGAAG
>JBKCCF010000101.1:0-3967 GCA_046305255.1 Methylococcaceae bacterium | reverse complement strand
CCCTACAGGAGATTCCTATCATCCGCGGCAAAGGGGGAGTGCTGAGAGCTAAGGCAGATATGGTCTCCGCCGGATTTTCAGCTAATCCACTGAGTTATGGCGATGAAAGGGTCTACGCATCCAAGACGCCCTTTCCCAACGTTTCCCAAAGCCAGTCCACACCACCTGGGTTTCAGACATTTACCTCTCCCTATGCCTACCGTTTCACTGCCTATGGTAAAGCATATGCAGCAGCGTACCCTGCGCCAATTTTGGCACTGAAACGAGGCCAGAAGCTCGATATCAACATCACCAATCAACTGGCTGACAACGTCGGAGTGCCTTCGGACAGCTTGTATGAAACAAATTTTCATACTCATGGCTTTCACGTGAGTCCCTTGTCCATGGGCGACAATATCTACCCATCCATCAATGATGCGAGTGGCGCACTCAATGTGATGCGTGTGCGCATCCCCCTACCGGAGAATCAGCCAGACGGTATTAACTGGTATCACGTTCATCACCATACACAGACCAACCCTCAGGTATATGGCGGATTGGCTGGTTTCATCACGGTCGGTAATCCGCTCGACCCATGGCCACGTTACAAGCCGAGTGGCCTACGCCCGCTGAAACAGTTATATCTGATGCTGTCTGAAGTTAACCTCCAGAGAACGGATGAAGTCGGGCAGGTGCCCGAACCTTCTGGATTGGTCCGTTTGTTGCCCTATGGCGGTACCGGGTCGGTCACGCAGAATTTACAACCGGGCAAGGTGCAGGCTAACTGGCAGAAGCGAGTGAATGGTCAGCTAAATCCCATCATAAAACTGCGGCCTGGTGAAACCCAAGTCTGGAATTTGGCAGCCACGGGCGCTTTTGGTGGATATAACTTGGCCATTACCGATGGTCAGTTGCAAAACTCCTGGCAAGCCACGCTCTTGACGCTGGATGGCAATGCCGATGGGGCTAAACCACTCAATATGCAATTGAATGCGGATCCTGCACGTATGCAGGACCGGGTCGCGAATACGCTTATTATGTCGGGTAACCGATTGACCATGGCCGTTACTGCACCTCAACAGCCTGGCACCTACTATCTGATTGATGGGTGGGGTGGCAACAATGACTATCTAGTCAACGCCAACAACCAACAGGGTTACATCATCCTAGCCACGCTGGAAGTCAGCGGCAAACCGGAGACTCGTAAGGTCCCTGTTTTTGCTGCGGATGCGCCGGATTATTCCTTGTTCAACGCGCCAGTAGACAAGCGTCGCCGGTTTGAATTTTCTATAAAACCCGGGGCGAATAAGGACCCAGAAGGCTTCTTGATCAATGGTCAGCCGTTTGGGTCCGACACGATGCCGCAACTGCAGATTGGTACCATTGAGGAATGGACCTTGGTCAATGTCACCACAGGTTCCGGGCAAAACATCAACCAAGCCAATCATCCTTTCCACATCCACCAAGGCGGCTTCATCGTGACCGCCGTCAATGATGTGCCGGTCGATCCTAATATCACCTCACCAATCAACGCACTGAACTACATTACACCCCGCGATACGGTCAACATTCCAATCAATGGGTCGGTGAAAATCAAGTTCATGGTTGAGGACTATCCTGGCAAGTACGTCTTCCACTGCCATATCTTGAAGCATGAGGATCAGGGAATGATGGACCCGGTGCTCGCCTTTGGTCCCAAGGATGGTCTGCGCAGTGCCTTTGGTTATACACAGACCGGTTACCCAGGCTTGATGAATGTGATCGACGGAACCGGTAGGCCACTGGTAACGCGTTATCCGTTTGGCAAGGGATTCACAGGGGCTTTGAGCACGGCCGATGCGCTGGGCGCCGCCAAGTATTATTCGACCTATGCTGTGGGCATGGCCAGCAGGGGATTTGATGTTGCTGTCTATGGGGGAAAGAACCAGGCTCAGTTGGCGAAGTTTCAAGCTTTTCGGCCTGATGTTGCCCATCCGGGTCAGGGCGTTAGTGTGGCATTGGGCGATATCAACGGCGATGGTTTGCCGGAAGTCATCGTAGGTAGCCGCCAAGCCGGAACAGCCCAGTTAAAAATTTTCACGACCCACGGGAAATTGCTTCACACCTATGATGGCCTGATCCCTGGAGATTTTCCGAAGGGTATCAACGTCGCAGCGGGCGATATCAATTCTGATAATTACGATGATGTAATCATTGGCGCTGGAGACGGTCATGAGCCGGTTGTGATGGCGTTGGATGGAAGAGCGATCGCTGAGCATCAAACGCCTTCCGTTTTGATTAAATTCATCGCCGGTGGTGGTGCAACAGCGGGAGCCCGGGTAGCAGTGGGTTATGTGGCCCCTGGTACTCGTCCCAGTTATCTGGCCAACATCCTGACAACCCCCGAATCGGGTCCAGATGCCGGTTATGTTGATGTATGGAACCCCTATGCGGTCATGCCACAGCACACTGGGATGGTCATGCATAGTGACAGCTATCCGACTACCTTACAGAGTATGGCTCGTTACCAGCCATTTTCAGGGAAAACCGAAAGTTTGCAGATTAGCACTGGCTATCTGGGCAGTCCGGGTATACCACAGGCTTTTGCCTGGACCACACCGGGCCAAGTGGCGGCCACTGTCATCAATGAATCCGGCCAGACCCAAACTCAAATGCTGTACCTTCCTCAGTAAGTCATCACTAAAATATGTCCTTTATCTCACTAGTGTCCGGTTAACCGGACACTAGTGACCGCACTTCAGAAAACGCGGTGAAAACCCAAATTTGGATTGCCGTCTCGGTCTATGTGTTGGTCGCGATCGTGAGAAAACAACTTCAACTTTAGGCCTCGCTCTACACTTTGCTACAGATCCTCTCGGTCACTTTGTTCGAGAAAATCCCGCTAAATCAGGCTTTGGCGGTCACCGAAAACAGAAAGGGGGCTCCCGTGCAGCCTAACCAATTGGATCTGTTCACTTTATTAACCGTACAGTAGTGCCTTTATCTAGGGCCTGTTAACACATGCGGAGCGCATCTACGATCAAGGCGAAATGGATGAAGCCAGTGAACATGACATCGAGTTTGTCAAAGCGTGAGAAGACACGGCGAAATCCCTAGAGTTGACGAAACAGCCGTTCAACCTCATTGCGCTTGCGATACATGGCTTTGTCGTATTCCCATGGATCCAGGCGATTGCTCTTGGGAGGTACGACGGGGACATAGCCGAGATCCAGCGCTAATTGGCGTGTGTCGTCGCCTTCATAGGCGCGATCCATGATCAGCGGGGTAGGCTCTGCCACCGGCCCAAAATCGATCAGCAGCTGGCGTCCCGCAGGCGCGTCGTGATCTTGACCGGGGGAGAGCCGGAAGGTGATTGCGCAGCGATCACTCGCGGCAACCAGATGAATTTTGGTGGTCCAGCCACCACGGGATTTGCCGATGGCTTGGGGACCGTTTTTTTTTGAGCGCCGGTACCATCGGGGTGCACCTTGATGATCGTGCTGTCGAGGGAAACGGCTTCAATCTTGACCTGGATGATTTGCCGAGCTTGCATGGCCTCAAAGACCTGATCCAGGACACCGCTCTTGGCCCAGCGCATCATGCGGGTGTAGACCGTGTGCCAGGGTCCAAAATGCTCGGGGAGGCCCCGCCATTTACAGCCATGTTCGGCGATATACAGAATGGCATTGAGGACCTGAAGGTTGGAGAGTCGCACATTACCGCGCTGAACCGGAAGGCAGTGGGCGATTTGTTGGTATTGGGTTTCGCTGATTTCCATGGGCGAATTATACCCGAATAAGTGTTAACAGGACCTAGATACCAAGTCCGGTAAGGGCCAGAAGGGAGAATAAAGATCTCTATTAAAAAAGAAGTCCGCTTTCTGGATGGGGCCTATAGCCTGATCCTGAGAACGGACTGAACGAGGATTAAAATGAAACGATCTGGGGTTTACTCTACGGGTGATCATCCATAGGGGTCCAATCACGATTTAGTAATGTAGTCATAAGGC
>JBKCCF010000100.1:0-3294 GCA_046305255.1 Methylococcaceae bacterium | reverse complement strand
TGTATTTATTTCATTGCCGCCCGCCAGCAGGGTCAGCCAATCGAAAACCCGCGCCAACTCAGTGCCTATCATTATCCACGCCGCTACGGCCCGCGCAGCCCGTCTTTTTCCCGCGCCATGCTGCTGCCCGATGGCGGCGGGCTGTTCATCTCCGGCACGGCGAGCATCAGCGGTCATGCCTCCGTCCATACCGCCGATGTTGTCGGCCAGTGCAAGGAGACTCTGGCCAACATTCAGGCCATATTGGCGCAGACCACGGCCGCCAGTGCCCTGCACCCCGGAACTCGAGCGGCCTGGAAAATCTACCTCCGTCATGCTGAACACTACGCCACCGTGCGCGGTCTTCTCACCGAAGCGCTGGGGCCCGAGGCTGAACTGCTTTTCCTCAAGGGGGATATCTGCCGGTCTGAACTGCTGCTGGAAATTGAAGCCGTTATCAGCCTGCGGGATTCTCCAGCAGAGCGCTAGCGGTTAAACTGACTGATGATGGGCTCGCCCCCTTTGCCCGGTTCACCAGACTCACACGATCCGATGACCCCACTTGAATCCGAAGTAGCCCTCCTGATGGTCGATGCTCTCAACCTGGAGTTGGCACCTGAAGCCATAGACCCGGCCGCACCCCTGTATCGGGAAGGGCTGGGGCTCGACTCCATCGACCTGCTGGAATTATCCGTGGTGATCGCCAAACGCTATGGTTTCCAGATCAAATCCGATGATCCTGACACCAACCAGATTTTTTCCTCCCTGGGCGCGCTCGCTGCCACCATCGAACGACGTCGCACACTCTGAGTACCCTCATGTCGCGACGCCTGCTGGTCGTCCCGCTGCTGATTACCGGTTACCCCGTAGCCGCCTTCCTTGCGCTTCGCAGCGAGCAGATCCCAATGCTGTGGCTGGCGGCGCCGGATGCCGTGATGACAGTTGGCCTTCTCACCGGCCTGATGGCGACCGGCAGCACAAGCCTACGACTGACTCTGGGCCTGCTGGCAGCAGGCGTGTGCCTACTGGCGCTGAACCTCTGGCCGGCGATCAGCCTCAGCGCACTGCCGGTAATCATGAACCTGGGTCTGGCGCAGATTTTTGCCGGCAGTCTGGCGTCGGGAAGAACCGCGCTGATTACCCGCATCGCCCGACTGGAGCGACGTGGCCCGTTACCCCCCGAGTTGGAAGCCTATACCCGCCACCTGACCCAAGCCTGGGCCTGGCTGCTCAGAGGGCTGGCCCTGAACGGGTTCTGGCTAGGCCTCACGGCCTCGACGGCAACGGTGCTGCTGTTCGCCAACACGCTCAACCTTGTCGTCATCGGCGTGTTTTTCGTGGCGGAATACGGCTACCGGCGCTGGCGCTTCCGGCACCATGATCATCCCCCACTGTTGCACCTGATCCGCACCCTGACCGAGCAGGGCTGGATTGACGCCGACGCAGCCACCCGCCAGCCACGGGCAGGAGACCCCTCCTCACCATGATCTTCTCCATACCCGCCAGTCATCCCTCGCTGCCGGGACATTTTCCGGGACAGCCGGTAGTGCCGGCCGTCGTCATACTGGATGCAGTGGTCGCCCTGCTGGACGAACACTGGCCCGGCAGCCGCCTGGCTGGGGTCGTCAGCGCCAAGTTCACTGCCGTGCTGCTGCCGGAACAGGTCTGCCATGTGCGCTTCGAGCGGCGCGCTGACGGCCTGATCCGCTTTGAGTGCCGTGAGGCAGATCGCGCGGTAGCCTCAGGGCTTTTAACGATCAAGGAGCCGGTTCATGAGTGCGGCTAAACCCGACGCCGATCATCAGCACAACTGGCGGGCCGTCCCCGAGCGTAGCAACCGGTTCTGGATTTCCATCATCATGTGGATCGCCCTGCACCTCGGGCGCCCCATCGCCAGCCTGTTGCTCTACCCTATCACTACCTATTTCGTCATCTTCTCCGACCGCACACGGATCGACTCCCGGCACTTCCTGCGACTGGCCCTGGGACGGGAAACCGGCTGGCGCGATGTGTTTCGGCATTACCATACGTTTGCTGCCACCCTGCTGGACCGCATCTACATATTTGCCGGACAGCATCAGCGCGTCTCGCTCAGCATGGACGGGCTGGAGGTGCTTGAGCGCCATGCCCGCTCCGGTCGCGGTGGCCTGCTGGTCGGCGCCCACCTTGGCAGCTTCGAGATTATCCGCGCCATCGGCCGCAGCCGGGGCGGCTTCAGCATCAAGCCGCTGGTCTACGGCGACCGTACGCCACGCATTACCGGCCTGTTCCAGAAGCTTAACCCCGAACTGTTCGATGACATCGTCTACATGGGCCAGCCGGGTTCATTGATCGGGCTGGATGCCCAGACCCGGGCAGGCGGATTTGTCGCCATTCTTGGCGACCGCAGCGTCACGGGCGACAAACAGGTGATCTGCGATTTTTTCGGCCGGCCGGCGATATTCCCGCAGGCCCCGGTCATGCTGGCGCGGGTACTTGATGTGCCGATGATCCTGTTCACCTGCATCAACCAGGGCAACGGGCACTACCATGTCAGCTTCGAGGAACTGGCCGATACACCGGCCATGCCCCGCGCCCAGCGGGCAGCCGCCACCCAGGCCATCATGCAGCGCTATGCTGCACGAATAGAACATTACTGCCGATTGGCGCCCTACAACTGGTTCAATTTCTATGATTTCTGGCAGAGCGATCCTTAAGCAGGCGGGCCTGTTGCTGACGTTATGGGGTCTTGCGGCATCTGCCCCGGCTGCCGTTGGCTGGACCCTGCCCGCGCTATTGCAGACCCTGGCCCGCCGGGGCGACAGCAGCGCGGATTTCGTTGAAACCCGAACCCTCGCCCTGCTGAGTCAGCCGTTGCGGCTGGAGGGCCGCGTGGAGTTTCGCAGGCCCGGCTACCTCGCCAAGCACGTCCGGCTCCCGGCAGAGGAGCACTACATCATCGACGGCAACGCGCTGCGTATTGAGCGACCGGGACAGCCCCCCCTCCAGTTGGCACTCTCCGATTACCCGGCACTGGAGGCCTTTGCCGCCAGCCTGCGTGCACCACTGGCGGGCGATGGCGTGACCCTGCAGCGCTATTACCGGATCAGTCTGGGCGGGAGCCGCCGGCACTGGCTGCTGGCCCTGGTGCCGCTGCAGCCTGAGATGGCCGAGAAGGTGCGACGGGTGACGCTGGCCGGCAGTGACGATCACATCGAACGACTGGATATTGAGGAGGCGGGCGGCGACCGCTCCTCGCTGCACTTTCAACCACACCCCTGAAGCCGGTTAGCGATGCCTGCTCAGCCGCCTTCCTGCGCATACCCCCGAAAACCC
>JBKCCF010000099.1:0-30198 GCA_046305255.1 Methylococcaceae bacterium | reverse complement strand
GAGGTCGTTTTTGATCGCTGAGAGCTTCTTCATCTCATCCGCACCATAGGGCCCCAAATGACGCTAATTTTACCGGAGCGGCCCAAGGTAGGGAGGTTTTTCGAGGTGCCCTTTAGCGGCTTTTGGATGGTCCTGCAGGGGGGGTAAATAGATTTCGCTGAGGGATTTCTTGTTGTTCGCTGAATAGCCCACCAGCGAACCATAGGAATCACTGCCTGCTGAGCTTACAAACACGTAAATCTCAGGTGAGCCATCGACGTTTAGATCAGCCACTTCGGCCCCCGTGACGGTGCCGTCGATCTCCCGCTTGATAACCGTATTGTCTTGTTGAAGACCCTTGGGTGCGATAGTCAGCCTATTTTGGGAGCCCGCGTTAGCACATGTGATGTGGAAACTGATGCTCTGGAGGCTTAGTGTCTGATTAAAGGTTGCATCACCAGAGGGTAGGGTGCTTCCGGTAACCGGTGGCGCTGCTGAACCTGCTATCGGGTCAGTTATGGCGCTCACCTGCAAGGATGCACCCAGAAAAAGGCCGATGATGATTGTCGGACCCATCAGAACGTTCATCTTCTGTGCACCTGCAAGCTTTGCAATAAGCTTCTTATTTGCCGCTGAACTGAGTGACTTTGCCCTTGGCATCTACATCACAGAAACCCTCAGCCTTCCTGCTGGGAACCTCCCAGTTATAATTCGCACCATACTGTTTTAGGTCCTTAAGCGTCATTGATCCGCTGTCAAGACTTTCCTGCAGAGTGGCAGCCACCGTGACGTGAAGATCGGACATGGGAACACCCGGGAATTTGGTCATCAACTTGTCTTTGCAGACTTTTCCAAGGCGCCCTAGCGTGGCATCAATTTTCGCTTGTTCGTCAGCCAATGACGGGGTGATGGAACCTGCGACCAAACAGGCCGCAATGCCCAGGATGAGTGTGTTTTTCATGTTTTTCTCGGAGATTATGATAGCTGGATACTTTAGGTGCTCGGTCAGGACATATGATCCTAGCCAGAAAGCTAAAACCAACCTTTCGAAAACTAACAGATAAAAGACTCGGTGTCATATGGCTACTTTATGCAAGCGGCCCATATGGTTTTATTTATCTTATTGAAATTATGGTGATTATTATTCTGTGGTCCGGTATCGGTGCTCAGATTATTTTTATCGCTCTGGTCTTAGGTCTACCGTCGTCAGCTGTTCGCATCAATCTCGTGCCAGGGGCCTTTGATTCCAGTGCACCTCGAAACCCCCCAAACATAATGTTTACTTGTTAAGATAGCCGCTGGGCTTCATCGCCAGATTAGCCTTCACCCTTGCTCAGCGTTAAGTATTTTGTGGATGACACATCAAATCTTGGATGGAAATCAGCCTTTAATGAAGGGGAAAATGCCCTGCTATCCCCGTTGTGACGTGGTGATATCGCGGGCCGCGAGGGGACGGTTGGGCGGGAAGATCGCGTTATTTATTGATATTTTGAGTATCGAGGGCTGCTGAGCCTAAAAATCAGCGTTAAAATTGACGGCAGTGTTCGAAGGTTGGTTAGTGGCGCAAATTGGGCTTGTCAGGCTATCGCCGGCCATCGCGACATCGCGACATTGCGACATTTTATAATAAAAACCTAGAGATTAAAATACGTATTATATGACCTCAAAAGAGCAGTACAGTGGCGGTTATTCCACTCTGATTATCAATCAGTTCAAGCAACGCAATTTCCTCAAACAGGGAGCGTTTTTATCGCCCTATTTGAGGCATGGATTAACGGTTTTGGATTGTGGTTGTGGACCAGGTTCCATGACATTGGATATTGCCGAGTTGGTCAATCCTGGAAAGGTATTCGGTATAGATAGCAGCCCAATCCAGATTGAACAGGCTATATTAATGCAGCAAGAACGGCAGATTTCAAATGTTGAATTCACTACTGGCACGGTCTATCAACTACCTTATCCAGATGAGTACTTCGATGTGGTTTTTGCTCATGCGGTTTTATATCATTTGCAGCATCCGCAGGAGGCACTTTCAGAATTTAGACGGGTATTAAAACCGAATGGTTTAGCTGCCTTGCGTGATGCCTGTCATACTGGCGATATGATGATGCCGGAAGCCCCCGGTCTAACGGCTGCATGGGAGACGATAGATAAAGTCTTTACCCATCAGTGTGGCGACATTAACTTTGGTTCAAAACACAAACAGATACTCCTTGATGTGGGCTTCCATAACATTGCGGTAAGCTGTAGTTATGACACGTTCGCAAACCAAGCAGAAAAAGACAGTATTTATAGGTATTGGGAAAGCTTTTTAGCTCATGACCATCGTCAATTGATTCTTCAGCAGGGCTGGTGTACCGAGTTCGAACTGGAACAACAATGTGAGGCGCTCAGGGAATGGAGCCTTTATCCTGCCGGTTTTTTTGCCAGAGCACGCTGCGAAGCCATCGCTTTCAAATGAGATCTCACGATTACGTAACGGTTTTGCAACTGACCGATTTACATTTGTTTGCTGAGCCGCATAGACTGTTTAACAAAACCAACACTCGCGACAGTTTTTTAGCAGTATTAAAACACGTCAAAAAGCATTATATAAATCCTGACCTGATAGTGCTCACTGGTGATTTGGCTCATGATGGAAAGCCTGAGACGTATCAATTCATCGCTGACGCGCTTAAAGTTTTTTCTGCCCCTGCGTACTGCGTCTTGGGTAATCATGACAATCGTGAAAGCGCGTACAGTATTTATCCTTGTGATCCCATTACTATGGACCTGCATTGTGTGCTCAAGCACTGGCAGATTATTATGGTCGACTCCAATTATCAACTCAATCCGGATAGTTATGAAGGTGAAATCAGTGAGTTTGACTTGCAGCGCATAGCCGAATGGGCTACGAGATATCCCGATAAATCGACATTAATTGCTGTACACCATAACTTGCCTGAGCATGAGGATCGTGGTGTAGCGGTAGAGGTGCGAAACCATCAACGGGTTATGCAACATTTTGAACAACTGCCCAACATAAAAGCAGTCATATCGGGTCATGTTCATCAGGAATTTCTGATAGTTCAGAATGGCGTATGCTACCTATCAACGCCTTCGACGGGTTATCAATCCACTTCAAAGTCCGGTCGAGTGACTGGCGAGGCGCCAGGTTATCGCTGGTTAAAACTCTATGCGGATGGGCGTTTTGAAACCGATGTCAGGCGGGTGACACTTTGGCCATCGTGACGTAATCGGTCCGAAGCCCCCGGCTCGTTATTAAAATTGGGTTATTCACCAACGGCCCGCCGGATATCGAGAACATTTATTCCTCAGCAACAACAACCGGGCGATCCAGCCTCTTAACGGCAGGGTCGTTACAACAACGACGCGATGGCCTATTCTGCACTTCGGTACGTTGAGGCAATTTCCCTTGGGACGTCGTTTTTGATCCAGGCCGGTGGTAACCACTCAATTGAAAGTTGCCGCTCGTCTGGTTTTGCTACAAATCCTGCTGCAATCCAGAATCCGGCTACAGCCGCGAGATGTGATCCTATGAATATCAAAGGCGTTCGCTCCCGAATCCAGGGTGGAATGCCTACTTCTTGAAATAGCTTTTTTAACTGATGAGTGCCGGCCCGACCCTTCAGTTGCAAGCTTTCACCGCCCCGCCGGTAGCGGATGGTCACCACTTCGCTAGCCCATAGTCGTTCGGAGATGCCGGGTTGATGATCCGCCAAAAGCTGTAGTCTGCCATTATCACCAGCCAAGGTGATGAATTCGCCATCATCCCAAGACTGAGATTCTGGCGGCTTGAACTCGGCTAGAGCAGGTAGCAGAAACAATGCATCTCGATAACGGCGAATCTCGCCCTCAGGCCAGTGAATGATGGGATTTCTGTCGTCAGCGGCGTTGATACTTTCATCCAGGATGCGGTTAATGATGCGCGTCGACGGCATGCGCATCTGGTTCCCTTTAATCCAGGCTCTTAGTACTTGTCGCTGATGTGGGGCTGATATGTTCTGCAAGGCTTGCCGACTGAGGCTATTCTTTGCCATCTTGCAACGCTCTAGCAGAATTGTCGCATCCGCTGTCAACAAACCTTCAGCCTCGGCACAGTGGCGGGCGCTGCGGCTTAGGGTATGAGCTAATCCCGGCCAGCGTTGTTTGAGCAGGGGTATGATGGAGTTGCGAAGGAAGTTTCGGTCGTACTGGTTGGTTTGATTGCTGGGGTCTTCAATCCATTCCAGCGAGTGACTGCGGGCGAAGTCGAGCAAGTCTTCGCGACTAAAAGCCAGTAATGGCCGAATCAGTAGTCCGGGTTCAAATTCAGCCGATTCTGGCATGGCGGCCATTCCCGCGAGGCCGGCCCCTCTTAGCAGTTGTAGTAGGAGAGTCTCCGCCTGATCGTCAAGGTGATGGGCTGTCAGCAAGATATCACCGGACCGCAGTGACTGACGTAATGCCGAGTAGCGGGCCTTGCGGGCGGTTTCCTCGGGGCTTTGACCCGATTCTGCTCTGGCATCAAGCCGAACGATATTTAAGGGAATTCCAAGCAGGTGGCACCACTGGTGACAGTGATCCACCCACTTATCAGCGCAACTTTGTAACCCGTGGTGAATATGTATGGCCGCGAAGCGCAGGGACTGGTTGGTTTTTGAGAGTTTAGCGCAAAGGGCCAGCAAAACCATGGAGTCCAAGCCACCGCTATAGGCAATCCAATAGGTGGGGGCGGGTGGATAGCTCTCAAGAATTTGCCCCAATGAAGTTGGGGACAACATTAACCGATGGGCGGCGCTCACTCCAGACAGATTAGGTAGTAGTCTCTTCGAATACACCGTAGCCCATCAGTCTCTGGTAGCGATTATCTACCAACTGATTGATTGGTGTTCTACGTAGTTCTTCCAGCGTTCGCTTGATGGTGTTTTTGAGATTTTGAGCGGTTTGTTCGCGGTCACGGTGACAGCCGCCCAGCGGTTCAGGCACGATCTCGTCGATAAGACCCAATTCCTCCAGCCTGTCAGAGGTAATGCCCATGGCCTCGGCAGCAAGCTCGGCTTTGTCTGCACTTTTCCAGAGTATCGACGCGCAACCCTCCGGTGAAATAACCGAATAGGTACTGTATTGCATCATTAGCAGACGATCACCTACACCAATGGCTAAAGCACCACCGGAACCACCTTCGCCAATGATGGTGCAGACAATCGGTGTTTGCAGGGTGGACATTTCAAACAGATTGCGGGCAATGGCCTCACTTTGCCCCCGTTCCTCCGCACCGATCCCGGGATAAGCACCGGGAGTGTCGATGAGGCAGATGATAGGCATCTGGAATCGCTCGGCCAATTTCATGAGACGGAGAGCCTTGCGATAGCCCTCGGGTCTCGGCATGCCAAAGTTACGGTGAATTTTCTCCTTGGTATCTCGGCCTTTTTGATGGCCGATCAGCATGACAGGAATACCATCCAGAAGCCCCATACCACCAACGATTGCGGGGTCATCAGCGTAGGCCCTGTCACCATGCAACTCATGAAAATCCTCAATCATCAGATCAATATAATCGAGGGTGTACAGTCGCTGAGGGTGTCGGGATAACTGCGAAATCTGCCAGGCGCTGAGCTCGGCAAAGACCGACTCGGTAAGCTTTTTGCTTTTTTCCTCGAGTTTGGCAATTTCTTCGCTGATATTGATTTCATTGTCAAAACCGACCCGCCGCAATTCGTCGATTTTGGCCTGAAGTTCAGCAATCGGTTGTTCGAAGTCGAGAAAATTAAGATCCATACTGCAGTTCCGGAGCGCGACTAAAGGGGTTTATTTTAGCACTTCAGCCAGAAAATCCCGCAGGCTTTGCCAAGAACGGGCGTCAGCGGTCGCGTTGTAGACCGTTCCGGCGGCAACGTTATTTGCTTTAGGGTTGGTAAAGGCGTGCACAGCATTGCCGTACAGATGCAATTGCCAGTCAGCACCCGCGCGGGTTAGTTCCCGTCCCAGCTCAATGGCCTGTTCGGGCTGTGCCATGGGGTCTTCAAAGCCATGCAGAATCAGAACCTTGGCAGGAATTGAATTGGTCGGTAACGGGTCTGGTGCGGTAAAAAGTCCATGAAAACTGACAACACCCTGCAGATCAGCCCCGCTACGGGCAAGATCAAGTACACAAAGACCGCCAAAGCAGAATCCAATCGCAGCAACGCGGGCAGCATCTACCTCCATTTGAGCGCGAAGGGAGGCGAGAGCTATAGCAACTCTGACGGCGAGGTCCGACCGATCGTTCATAAGACCGGACATTAGTTCGGCACAAGCTTCCGGTGTCTCCCCGATTTGTGCATCGCCATACATATCGAGGGCAAAAGCGGCATAACCCATTTCTGCCAGTTTTAGTGCCTTGCCACAAGCGAAATTGTCGCGACCTGCCCAGGTATGCGCCACCAAAACGGCGGGTAAGGGCACTGCTGCGGATGCGTCAAAGGCAAAGAAGCCTTCATGGCGTCTACCTTCATGGTAATAGTCAATAAGGCGGGAGGTTATTGTCATACGGTGATCTCCACATCATTGGGTTCGGGGGAAACATAGGCTAATCGGAGAATAGATGCCTTTACAATCAGGAGTGAACCCAACGTAGGCTTTTCGTAGATGCGCAGAGATCGTGGGGAGGGTATGCTTAATACCCGTACCCTTGAATCAATCTTAATTCTCTATGTGCCTGCGCTTATTCTTGGTCATGGTCACAGTGCTCTTGACCTCCTGCACGCTGTTGGAAACAGCGGCCGAACTTCCGGTTATCGCAGTCAGAACCCTCGCCAAGGGATTTAATTCAGATAAAACCTATGATCCCATTCAATTACAGGATGACACACTACGATATGCCGACAATTTCATCTCCCAGGTCACCCAGTCCGCCGATCAACTTAAAATGGATGGCAAACCCCTGACGCGAGAATATCTGGTCTTGGTCAAGGTGAGGGTAGCTTCAGATATGCTTTCATTGGCAACGGGCGACAATGCCCTGAGTAATCTGGTCAGCATGATTGTTTACACCCAGTCTGCACAAGCATCAATCAATCAATACTGGGGGCCCAAGGTTTTCGGCGATTCCGCCAATTCAATGCTGGCCGTGATCAAGCGGCTGGACAGCGAAATACACAAACTTGCCCATCATGTCCTAACGGATGAGCAGATTGATGAACTGAGCAAAACGGTAACCAACTGGAGCCATAGGCATACGATTAATGACTCTGATTTTGGCATGCTGGCAAGTATAACCTCAGTCAACCAGATTCTTCAGAGCAGTTCTCGCGCCAAAAAGAACAACCAGAACGTTACTAGCGTATTTTCCCTGCTGGATCTTGACCCACTGGCAGGGCTTGATCCCGCCACCCGGGAATTGACAGAAACACGCCTATTCGGTGAGCGCGCAATGTTTTTGGGGCAGAGAATGCCGCAGTTACTTGAATGGCAGATGGAACTGTTGACCATCAGAACCAGTAGGGTCCCCGAGATTGAGAAGTTCATCAATAGCGCTGATAAACTTGCAAGCGCCGGAGAGCGTGTAAGCAAAACTGCTGAACAAATGCCGTCGCTCCTGAGTTCAGAGCGCGAAAAGATTATGACCAGCATCTGGAAGGAGCAACATGGGTTATCTGAACTGAGCAAGCAGGTGAGCCAGGCCTTCGGACAAGGAAGCCTGATGGCTACCTCCACCGAAAAGGCGCTTAAGGCGTACAGCGACATCCTACGGCAAATGGATCAAGCGCCAAAGGGTACTGAGTCTGCATCCGAACCTTTCCATATCAAGGATTATGCTGATGCTGCGGTCAGGATAGATGGTATGACCCAGCGCCTAACCGAGTTTTTACGCACGTTGCAGCCTAGCCTTGCCCCCCAGAATATGAGTCAATTAACTAAAACAAGTAAGGATATCGTACAACAGGCCCAAGCGGGAGGGCGTGAACTGGTCGATTATGCGTTTCGTATGGGAATCATCTTCGTTGTCTGCACTGCTGTGGTAGTGGCGCTGGTCTTTCTGCTAACCGCCTTTACGTGGAAGACCTTAATCAGTATTCGGCCACGTTAGTTCGTGCCGACTAATAAACAAGTGGTGTTGGGATACGAGCAATGGCGATATATTCGATCAGCTTCATATTTAACATAATAATAATTATGCGCTATTTGTCTAATGCCTGTTTAGGGTAGGTCTTGTGTCTGGAGTTGGGATGGAATCCATTCACGCAATCAGCTATCCATTGATGGATCTGCTGATGCTGGATTGTGGGGGCCTTGGGAAGTTATAACTTAGCAATTACAAGCCCCCGAGCCTCACAATGCAGACACCCTATCGGCATCTCGAAAAACCTCCCTGCCTTGGGATGCTCTGAAGAGCCTCCTGAACCCATGGCCGAATATCATTACTAACTCCAATCCAACCTTAACTGACTAGACAGAAATAATGAATTTACGCGAAACGGGCTCAGGACTACCCCACCGAAGTGGCTGTTGTATCAGGTGCCTTCAAAGTTTTTGGCTACAAATTCCCAGTTAACAATCCTCCAGAATTCTTCGACGTACTTTGGACGAGCATTCCTATAATCCACATAGTAAGCATGTTCCCATACGTCACAAGTTAGGAGGGGCTTCTGAACGCTTGTGAGCGGACACCCAGCATTGCTGGTGCTGACCAGAGCAATAGTTCCATCTGCGTTTCGTACCAACCAAGCCCACCCCGAGCCAAAAGTCGTGATGGCGCATTTCGTGAATGCTTCCTTGAAGCCATCGAATGAGCCAAAAGTGGTGTTAATGGCATCGGCCAATGGCCCAGTGGGTTGTCCCCCACCATTAGGTGACAGGCAGTTCCAATAAAAAGTGTGGTTCCAGACTTGAGCGGCGTTGTTGAAAATTCCACCTGTGGCCTTGACTATGATGTCCTCCAGCGGAAGGTCTGCAAATTCGGTATCGGTTATCAAATTATTCAGATTTGTAACGTAGGTTTGGTGGTGTTTCCCGTGGTGAAAATCAAGTGTTTCGGCTGAAATATAGGGTTCCAGTGCATCTTTTTCATAGGGTAGAGGCGGCAATACGTGAGTCATAGCATGTTTCCTTTGTTTGTTGGCCTGGTACAGAGACATCTGGTTTCAAGCCAAATTTCCTAGTCTTAAGGTAGGAGATCAGTCTAACATTACGATGGCCTCATTCAAACCACTGCACTGCAACAGCCCTGATCACAGCGACATATGAGGTTTATACTCAGGAACCCTCCGTCTACAATGCCGGGCCTGACGCCCAAGCACTTAAAGCACCCAGCCTAATGACCACAGATTTCTCAGCCCGATCCCGCCTGCTCCAGTCCCTACTCTGCCAGCGCATACTGTTTCTGGATGGCGCCATGGGCACGATGATTCAGACCTACCAGCTTGCAGAACAGGACTATCGGGGTACACGATTCGCTGAATGGCCCAGTGACCTTAAGGGCAACAATGATCTACTGAGCCTCACCCAACCCCAGATCATTCGCGCGATTCACGACGCCTATCTTGACGCGGGTGCGGATATTCTTGAAACCAACACCTTCAATTCCAACACTATCAGCATGGCTGATTACGGCATGGAGTCGCTGGTCTACGAACTGAATTTCACCGCGACACAATTGGCACGAACGGCCTGCGACGACATGACGGCCAAAACGCCGGACCGCCCCCGTTTTGTTGCGGGTGTACTTGGGCCGACCAGTCGGACGGCAACGCTATCGCCTGATGTCAACGACCCCGGCTTTCGTAATGTTAACTTCGACGAACTCGTTACGACCTATTACGAGGCGACGCGGGGTCTGGTCGATGGCGGTGCGGACGTCATCCTGATTGAAACCGTGTTCGACACTCTTAATGCCAAGGCCGCGATATTTGCGGTTGAAAAGTTCACGGAAGATCACTCCCTTCCGTTACCGATCATGATCTCCGGCACGATCACCGATGCCTCGGGTCGCACCCTGTCCGGCCAGACCGTCGAAGCCTTTTGGAACTCTCTCAAGCATGCCCGCCCCATTTCAATAGGCTTCAACTGTGCGTTAGGGGCAAAACAGCTCCGGCAATACATTGAGGAACTGTCCGGTATCGCCGATACCCATGTCTCGGCCCATCCCAACGCCGGTCTGCCGAACGAGTTTGGTGAATATGACGAATCGCCAGAAGCTATGGCGAAAGAGATTGCCGAATGGGCCGAGCAAGGTTTTCTGAATATCATCGGCGGCTGTTGCGGAACCCGCCCGCCCCATATCCAGGCCATCCATGATGCCGTTCAGCACTTCCCCCCGCGAGCCCTGCCTGAAATAACCCCCAAATGCCGGCTGTCGGGACTCGAATCTCTCAACATTGGCCCCGAAACATTGTTTGTCAATGTTGGGGAGCGTACCAACGTTACCGGCTCCGCCGCATTCAGACGGCTGATTCGCGAGGAAAACTACGAGCAGGCTCTTGAGGTTGCCCGTCAGCAGGTCGAAAGCGGCGCCCAGATCATCGACATCAACATGGATGAAGGGATGCTCGACTCCAAGGCCGCGATGGTCCGGTTTCTCAATTTGATTGCAGCGGAACCTGATATCGCCCGCGTTCCCGTGATGCTCGACTCCTCAAAGTGGGACATTCTGGAGGCGGGGCTGAAGTGCCTGCAAGGCAAGGGCATCGTCAACTCCATTTCAATGAAAGAAGGCGAAGCGGCCTTTCTCGAGCAGGCTCGCCTGGTGCGCCGGTATGGCGCGGCGGTGATCGTCATGGCTTTTGATGAAGTAGGTCAGGCCGATACCGTAGAGCGCAAGGTCGACATCTGTACCCGTGCCTATCGACTTTTGACTGAAACGCTGGATTTCCCGGCAGAAGACATCATTTTTGATCCCAATATCTTTGCCGTTGCCACGGGCATCGAAGACCATAACCGCTACGGTCTCGACTTCATCGAAGCGGTCAAAAAAATAAAGGATAGCCTGCCCCATGCCCTGATTTCTGGCGGCGTCTCGAATGTGTCATTCTCATTTCGTGGCAATAACGCCGTCCGTGAAGCCATACATGCCGTTTTCCTGTTTCATGCCATACGCAACGGTATGGACATGGGCATTGTTAACGCCGGCCAGCTCGCCATCTATGCCGACATTCCCCACGAACTGCGTGACGTCATTGAGGATGTCATCCTCGCCCGCAACTCCGAAGCCACCGAAAGGCTCCTGGCGCTGGCAGACAAGTACCGGGAGGAAGGGGGCACTGTCGAGAAGAAGGAGGATCAGGCGTGGCGTACCCTGCCCGTCAACAAACGACTGGAACATGCCCTAATCAAAGGCATAGATGAATTTATTGAGGCTGATACCGAAGAGGCGCGGCAGCAGTTTGACCGCCCCCTGCATGTCATTGAAGGCCCGTTGATGGATGGCATGAACGTGGTCGGCGATTTGTTCGGTGCCGGCAAAATGTTTCTGCCGCAGGTGGTCAAGTCGGCCCGGGTCATGAAAAAATCGGTTGCCTACCTCATGCCTTACATGGAGGCGGAAAAAGCACTGAACCCTGCTCCGCGCTCAAACGGCAAAATCCTGATGGCCACCGTCAAGGGCGATGTGCATGACATTGGGAAGAACATCGTCGGCGTCGTCCTGCAATGCAATGGCTTTGACGTGGTTGATCTCGGCGTGATGCAGCCCTGCGAGAAAATCCTTGAGGCCGCCCGCGAGCACCGGGTCGATATCATCGGCTTATCCGGGCTGATTACTCCCTCTCTGGACGAGATGGTTCATGTCGCCAAAGAAATGCAGCGACTCAGGTTCACCATCCCGTTAATGATTGGGGGGGCCACTACTTCGCGGGCCCACACCGCGGTCAAGATCGAACCCCACTATGTGGCGGGGCCTACCGTCTATGTGACCGACGCATCGCGGGCCGTCGGGGTAGCCGGAAGTCTGCTCAGTGATGAATTAAGCGATGACTACGTCGCAAAAATCAGGAAAGAATACGAAGAAGTCCGGCTGCACCACGGTGGCCGCAAGGCAAAAGTCCCCATGCACGCCCTTGATCAGGCGCGGGCTCATGGATTTCAGGCCGATTGGATGCATTACGTCCCGCCGAAACCCACCTTTACCGGCATCCGCAGCTTTGACCGCTATCCGCTGGCAGAACTGGTCGACTTTATTGACTGGTCGCCGTTCTTTCACACCTGGGAACTGGCGGGTAGTTACCCCAAAATTCTTGATGACGAGATTGTCGGAGAGCAGGCCCGCACGCTGCTGGCGGATGCCAGGGCCATGCTTAAATTACTGGTGGAGCAGGAATGGCTGACCGCGCGGGCTGTAATGGGCTTCTTCCCTGCTCATGCCGACGGCGACGACATTATTGTGTATCAGGATGACAGCCAGACCCACCGACTGGCAGTCCTTCATCAGCTTCGCCAGCAGGCAATCAAGCCACCCGGTCAGCGCAACTACTGCCTTGCAGACTTTGTATCGCCCAAGGATAGCGGTCAGACGGATTATATTGGCGGTTTCGCCGTCACCGCCGGCATAGGCATTGAGAAACATCTGGACGCGTTTGCCGCACAGCACGATGACTACAGCAGCATCATGCTCAAGGCGCTGGCAGATCGTCTGGCAGAAGCCTTTGCCGAATGTCTGCACCAGCGGGTCCGCCGCGAATTCTGGGGTTATGCCGCTGAGGAATCACTGGCAAGCCAACAACTGATCAATGAAGAATATCGGGGTATCCGCCCTGCCCCCGGCTATCCCGCCTGTCCCGACCATACCGAAAAGGCAACCCTGTTCAGTCTGCTTGATGTGGAAGCCCAGACCGGCATCAGCCTGACTGAATCGTTCGCCATGTATCCTGCCTCCTCCGTGAGCGGCTGGTATCTGTCCCACCCGGCGACCCGTTATTTCAACGTCGGCAAGATCAATCGTGATCAGGTCGAGGATTACGCCCGCCGCAAGGGAATGGCTGTGCGGGATATTGAGCGCTGGCTGGCACCGAGCCTCGCCTATGAGCCGGACTGATTCCTGATGAAACAGCTTATTCTTTTCGGTACTTCAGGCTGCCATCTCTGTGAGAAGGCTAAGGCCATGCTCGCAGAAGTGAACCCCGAACTCTTGGCCAGCCTGGCCCTCAGTCATCGTGACATTGCCGACGACGACGCGCTCACCGAGCGCTACGGCGTGCGCATTCCGGTGCTGGTGAATCAGGCGTCTGGCCAGGAGTTGGGCTGGCCGTTTGACGCCGCCGCCATTGAAACCTTCTTGCAACAACCGCAGCCTTAAAACCGGCACTGATCGGCCATCCCGAACTATCGCAGGAGACCACCGCGCATGACGTTTATCACCCCGAATTTCCGCATTGAAAAAGACAGCATGGGCGAACTTGAGGTCCCTGCCGACGCCCTCTATGGCGCGCAGACCCAGCGGGCGATTAATAACTTCCCCGTCAGCGGACTCTGCATGCCCCCGGCATTCATTCAGGCGGTAGCCCTGATCAAGCAGTGCGCGGCGGACGTCAATGCTGACCTGGGGCAACTCGACCCAACCCTTGCCCACGCCATTGCCGACGCGGCTGCCAGCATCGTCGCCGGGCAATACCCGGATCAGTTTCCGATTGATGTTTTCCAGACGGGCTCCGGTACCAGCACCAACATGAATGTCAACGAGGTTATCGCCCACCTCGCCTCCGATCTGGCCGGACAGCCTGTCAGCGCTAACGACCACGTCAATATGGGCCAAAGCAGCAACGACACCATTCCGACTGCCATCCATCTCAGTGTCGCCATCGAGTGTCATAACCGACTGCTACCGGCGCTGGCCCACCTGGCTGCAGCGATCGAAGCCAAAGCCAGTACGCTAACCGCAACAGTCAAAACCGGTCGCACTCATCTGATGGACGCCATGCCTATTACCATGGCTCAGGAACTCGGCGGCTGGGTGCTGCAAATTCGCAATGCCGAATCCCGCATCGCCTCAGCACTAACCCGGATTCACAAACTGGCTCAGGGCGGCACCGCCGTCGGTACCGGCATCAACGCGCATCCCGCATTTGCGACCGGCATCGCAGCGGCTTTGGCAAAAAAAACCGGCATCCCCTTCACACCTAACGACTCGTTCTTTGAAAGCCTGGGCAGTCAGGATGCGGCGGTAGAGCTATCGGGCCAGTTAAAGACCGTCGCCGTCAGCCTGATGAAGATCGCCAACGATCTGCGCTGGATGAACTCCGGCCCGCTGGCGGGACTCAGTGAAATCGAACTGCAGCCCCTGCAACCCGGCAGCTCCATCATGCCCGGCAAGGTCAATCCGGTGATACCCGAGGCCGTCTGCATGGTGGCCGCACAGGTGATCGGTAACGATGCCACGATTACCGTTGCCGGTCAGTCGGGCGTATTTCAATTGAATGTCATGCTGCCGGTCATCGCCTACAACCTGCTGCAAAGCGTAGAGTTGATCGCCAACGCCGCGCGTCTTTTGGCCGACAAGGCCATCATTGATTTCAAGGTCAGAAATGACACACTGCTGCAGGCCCTGTCCCTGAACCCTATTCTGGTCACCGCTCTGAACCCCGTCATCGGCTATCTAAAGGCTGCGGAAATAGCCAAAACTGCCTACAAGAGTCAGCGTCCCATTATTGATGTTGCAGTCGATATGACAGATATCAGCCGGGCGGAACTCGAACGTCTGCTGGATCCTGCCAAACTGACTGCGGGCGGCATTTCGGCCTGACGGGTAGCGCCCAGTGTCAGCCATTACCTGCGAGGCATTGGCGTTTTTCCGATGCGGGTGGAATCTGCCGGGTTCCCTTAGTTTCACGCCCCACCCGCCTGATCGTAACCGGGTGGATCTGGCAACGGCTGTTCCCGGCATCCATGTCGACCTTCGCTACGCGACAGCGAATAACGTCACCGGACATCCGCTCTATAGCGTCGCTCGCGGCTTTTTGCTGAAACAACCGGCCCAGGCGCTCGCACGGGCTCAGGCCTCACTCATGGCTCAGGGCTAAAGCCTGCTGATCTACGACGCATACCGCCCGTGGCAGGTCACCCGGCGCTTATGGGATGCGTCCGCCCTGCACGCCAAGGTCCGCTGGCAGGGTGCTGGCGCCGCCACGGCACGAAACCGCGATTTGCTGAGCAAGACACCATGGAGACGAAGGGTTATCACGTGCTGGTGGCACGTTAATCACAAGGCGTACGACCGCCTGCCGATGCTGGATATCGCCTTGGACACACTCTGATCATCGCCCTGATGCCTGGTGGTATGGTTTTCAACGCCAGCCTTGCAACCACTTTTCGCAATCAGTGAGTTCCCGCCAGTGCAGCTGAACGCTGCGGTTTGAGTACACGGCTTCGATTTCGATGAACTCAAGCGGACCATCGGGCGGATCGGGTTCAATCAGGCGCGTGACAATAAAGTGTTTTTCCTTGTTGATCGGCCGATTTGCTGTCCATTTAGTCAGCAGCAGCTTTTGCGGGTTAAGGCGGCGGGTGATGGTTTGGCCTGCCATCGCTAGCCTAACTGTCGTTACGGCTTTGGCTCACCCAAATGAGCTTGCGGGTGTCCACGCCCTGTTTGCCTATTTCAGTGAGTAGTCGCTGGCGAAGTTCAGGTGATAGTTGTTTGTCGCGCGACAGTATCCAGAGGTAATCGCGACTGGGCCCCATGACCACGGACCAGCGGTAGTCGGGATCCAGCAGTATAACGTTATAGCCACCATAGAATGGCCAGAAGAAGCTGACCTTGAGTGAGGCGTGTTGCCTGTCACCGGTGAAGTAGGCGCGGCCGTTGGCTTGCTGCCATTCCCCGTCATCCGGATCGTAGCCACGATTGATGACATCGACACTGCCGTCGGGTCGGCCTTGATAGCGGGCATTCACATCGCTGAGGCCACGCTCGAAGCTGTGATCAAGCCGGGCGATCTCGAACCACTGACCCTGATAGCGGGCCAAATCAAACGGCGTGACCACGCTGCCCCCTTCGGGTGGTACAGTTGAACAGGCGGCCAGAAACAGCGCCAGCAGTATTCCGGCCAGACGCATCAGGCCGAGATGTGCAGACGTGGCGGGTGGGAGCATAGGCTATTCTCCAGCAGAAAAACTAAAAAAAACCGGGGACTGGCCCCGGTTTCCATGGTGGTAAGTCGTAGGACTTACAGCTTGTTCAGAGCGTTCAGGTCGGCGTAAGCCTGTTGCAGACGATCGACCATGCTGACCTGCGCAGAACGGATCCAGACGCGGGGGTCGTAGAACTTCTTGTTGGGCTTGTCGGCCCCATCGGGATTGCCGATCTGGCCCTGGAGATAACCTTCGTTCTTCAGATAGAACTCGCGGATGCCGTTCCAGTAAGCCCACTGGGTATCGGTGTCAATGTTCATCTTGATTACGCCGTAGCTGATGGACTCCCGAATTTCCTCTTCGGTGGAACCGGAACCGCCATGGAAAACGAAGTTCAGGGTGTTTGCCGGTACGCCGAATTTCTCGGAAACATGCGTCTGCGAGTCACGCAGAATGGTCGGTGTCAGCTTGACATTACCCGGCGAGTAGACGCCATGGACATTGCCAAAGGAGGCAGCAATGGTGAAGTTGGGGCTGATCCTAGAGAGCGTTTCGTAAGCGTAAGCCACGTCCTCCGGCTGGGTGTAAAGGGCGGAATGATCCATGCCGCTGTTATCCACGCCGTCTTCTTCACCGCCAGTGCAGCCCAGTTCGATTTCAAGCGTCATGCCAATTTTGGCCATGCGGGTCAGGTATTTGGCGCAGATTTCGATATTTTCCTGCAACGACTCTTCAGACAGATCCAGCATGTGAGAGCTGAACAGCGGCTTGCCAGTTTCTGCAAAATGCTTTTCACCGGCATCAAGTAAACCGTCGATCCAGGGCAGCAGCTTTTTGGCAGCGTGATCGGTGTGAACGATCACGGGCACACCGTAATGTTCCGCCATGACATGGACATGGCGCGCACCGGAGATGGCGCCGAGAATTTGTGCCTGCTGACCCTCCAGCTTGACTCCCTTACCCGCAACAAATTGTGCACCGCCGTTGGAGAACTGGATGATGACAGCGGATTGGGCCTTGGCAGCGGCTTCCAGCACAGCATTGATGGAATCGGTACTGATGACGTTAACCGCCGGCAGCGCGAAGTTATTGGCCTTGGCGAACGCGAAAATCTTCTGAACATCGGCACCGGTTGCAACGCCGGGTTTCACTACGTCGAGGAGTTTCTGTGACATTTCTTGTTTCCGTTGGAGGGTTGCAGAAAAACGCGCATTTTAGCAGAACTCACTTTCCCTTTGTTGCGCACGCCAGCGGGCGGTTTGCGTTTTGGCGACGACGGGAGGCGGTCAGGCGTCGATATCCGTGTAAAAACTGTTGTCTTCGCCACTCATGTTGAGTGCAATGCGCAGTATCTGCGACTCAAAGGCGGCGCTTTGCCCGGGTGACAGTCGCTGGCCCTGCGCCAGCGACTTGCCGACGGTAAACTTACTGATCACCGGCTGGATGCGCTGGTCAATAATAAATTCAGGCAACGGAACCAGAGTGCCGGACGACATGGTGAAGGTGTCAATGGTCAACAGGCGACCGGCAACGATCACGCCAGGGATACCGGCAGAACTGAGTCCGAGGTCCATGATGTCCAGTGTTCTGTGGGTCAGCAGATCGGTCAGTCGGGCACCCTTTTGGGGCAAGATTTCGACAATCTGAAAAACGGAGAAAAAGGCGTGGTTCATGGCCTCAAGGTAGACCCGCTCCGGCGAACCGACGGCAGGCGCCGTCTGATCCCCCAGCGTACGCTCGATGATGTTCTTGCCGGCCCGTCGATGGTGATGGAGACAATAGTCATAGAGTACGGCGATCTCGTCGTCCTGATTCAGAATGAGCGTCCCGGCCTTGGACAGACCCAGTTTCTTGCTGCACTCCGGCAGGGCCGAGGGCGGCAGCCGTTTGATAAGTCCCAGGTTGTAGTGCCGGCCCAGTTCACGAAAAGCCTGATACTGTTCCAGTCGCGCATCGTCCTCCGCACTGTTGCGATGGATGCCTAAAAGCGAAAATAGCCACTTCATGCGGGTCAGCCAGTAGTTGAGAGTGTGAAGAGGGGGATTTAGGCGGGTCGGTAACCCTGTGGGTTCTGACTCTGCCAGCGCCAGTGATCTGCACACATGGCGTTGATGTCCCGTTCCGCGCGCCAGCCCAGCACTTTTTCGGCCATTTCCGGGTCAGCATAGCAGGCAGCAACATCACCGGCCCGCCGCGGCGCGAGGTTAAGAGGAATTCGCTTGCCGCAAGCCTGTTCAAAAGCCTTGACGACTTCCAGTACGCTATAGCCGCGACCCGTCCCCAGGTTGACCTCCACCGATATGCCCTCCTGCAGCCTCTCCAGCGCACTGAGATGCCCTGCTGCCAGATCAACCACGTGGATGTAATCGCGGACGCCTGTACCATCGGCGGTCGGGTAATCGCTGCCCCACACATTAAGGTGGGCACGCCGTCCCACCGCCACCTGGGCAACGAAGGGCATCAGATTGTTCGGCACACCCTGCGGGTCTTCACCTATCAACCCACTGGGATGGGCACCTACAGGATTGAAATAGCGCAGTATGGCGATGTGCCACTCCGATGACGCTGCCTGTAAATCACGCAACATCTCCTCAATAATCAGTTTGGTCTGGCCGTAGGGATTGGTGGCAGATAAAGGGTGGCTCTCGGTCAGTGGCAGTCGCTGGGGATCACCGTAGACGGTTGCCGAAGAACTGAACACCAGCGACCGGACACCTGTGGATTGCATCGCCTCAAGCAAGCGGAGGCTGCCGACAACATTGTTATCGTAGTAAAGCAGAGGCTTTTCAACCGATTCACCGACTGCCTTGAGGCCGGCAAAATGAACGACGGACTGGCAGCCATGCTGGCTGAGGGTGTCCTCCAGTAGAGCGCGATCCCGAATATCACCGCAGACCACAGTTACTGTGCGGCCCGTGATGTGTTCCACCCGCCTGATGGCTTCAAGGTGACTATTGCTGAAATTGTCGTAGACGATGACCCTATGCCCTGCCTCAAGGAGCTGGACACAGGTATGGGAGCCGATATAGCCGGCGCCGCCCGTGACAAGTATGGTTTGCGGAGAATGGTGTGTCATGGAATGAGGTGTTGTTAGCCGGATGCGGGAAGCTCAGACGAGAAATCAACTGGCGCGATCCTCCAAAAAAAAGCATATTACCTCACCCGACCGACCTGCGCCGAGTCTGCCAGACCTAACCCTGTCTATTCTTTCCACACTCAAGCCTTAACCGATATGTCCTTTTTGGAAAAACTTTTTGTACTCCTGCAATACCCGCTTCCGCAGCATTGGTTGTCGCGCCTGATGGGGCGACTGACGCACTGCCGAAATCCGCTTTTCAAGAATTTCTTTATCCGCAGTATCATCAAGGCCTATGGCGTCGACATGGACGAGGCGGCCTATTCTGATATCGGTAGCTATCCCTGTTTCAACGATTTCTTTACCCGAGAGCTAAAACCTGGCGTCCGTCCCATCGCCGCAACGCCCGGCACGCTGGTTTCGCCCGCCGACGGTTACATTAGCCAGTTTGGCCCGGTAGATCAGGGTCGGCTAATCCAGGCCAAAGGCCGCGATTATTCACTGATCGATCTACTGGGGGGCGATTCTGCACGGGCCACAGCGTATGAAGGTGGCAGTTTTGCGACCATCTACCTGTCACCCAAGGACTACCACCGACTGCATATGCCGCTGGCCGGACGACTGCGGGAGATGCTGCATGTTCCGGGCCGACTGTTTAGTGTGAATAATGCGACAGCACAGGGCGTACCCAATCTGTTTGCCCGAAACGAACGGGTGGTCGCCATTTTTGATACCGAAGCAGGCCCCATGGCACTGATTTTGGTCGGGGCGATATTCGTGGCCAGTATTGAAACGGTCTGGCAAGGTGAAATCACGCCACCCACTGCCGCAGCCATCCAGTGCTGGACGTATCCAGAAGGTTCGATCGAACTCGCCCGCGGCGCCGAAATGGGGCGCTTCAATATGGGATCTACCATTATCGTGCTATTCGGCCCCTCTGCCGTTGAATGGCAATCCGGATTGGCCCCCGGTGGCGTCATGCGGATGGGTGAGGTTATGGGCCAGGTCATCCGCCGCTGATGCTTCGCCGCCTGTCAATGCTATGGCAGGGGCTGATAGTCCAGTTTCTGGTCGTAGGCCGAGGGCAGTGGCGCTTGATGGTCGTTAATCCAGGCCGCTATGTCTCCCAACGGCACCGTGGCGTTGAGGTCGCGTAGTAGCAAGTGATAGCCCTCGGGGTAAAGCGCCATACGCACATCCGGCCTGTTCACCAGTTTGTTGAGCATGGCAACAACCGGCGGCGGTGGAATCACCTCGTCACGCTGACCGTACAACACCAGCAGCGGCAGTTTCAATGCGCCGGCCCGGGCTTGGGCGGCGTCCATCAGATCGGACAGACCGTCCACCGCGGCCACACGGGTCGATTTGATGACGAGAGGATCACGGCCAAGGCCTCGCAGCATCTCGATGTTGTCGGAGGCCTGTATCTTGAGGCCACTGCCGGTCAGTTCCAGTTCCGGCAGGGTTGCGGCAAACAGCGCCAGCACCGCACGCTGGTACCAGGGCATCAGGTCACGCGCCCAGACCGCCGGTGCCGATAGAATCAGTCCATCGACCCGAGGCGGGGCCTCATGGGTCATGGCCACTATCGCCAATGCTGCACCCATGCTTTCGCCCAGCAGATAAATCGGGATCCCGGGATATCGATGCTGTAACTGGCGGGTGATAGCGGCCAGGTCAGCTACATAAGTTGCCGTGCCAGCCCAGATTCCACGTCCGGGGGCATTGCCGAAGCCGCGCTGGTCATAGGCAAATACCGCTATTCCGCGTTGGCGCAGATAACCACCCGGCGACTCGAACGCTTTGCTGTAGTCATTGAACCCATGCAGGCCGAGTATGATGGCGCGTGGCGGGTGGGTCTTGGGCAGCCATGCTCTGACCGGGAGCACAGCACCGTCTGCTGCCACAAAATGAGCTCGTCCCAGGGTGGGCGAATACGTGGCTTGAGGGACGTTTCGCGGTAACTCGGCGCAACCGGCAAGTAGAGCGACCAGGCTCAGCGTCATGCGAAAAGACTCCAGAAAACTGCGACAGCTCATCGTTAAACAATGACACGTTAAGTCGCGCAGATGCCCGGATGAAACAGCCCCAAGATCGTGCACTTTCAAGGACAAAAACCCGATAGCGATGCAGGACAGACTGGTAAGCTATATCTCATTATGAATAGGGAGGCGTGATGGTCAAAAAACTGGTGCGCTGGGTACTGACCGGGCTGTTCAGGGTCAAGCTGATAGGCATCGACAATTATGGGCTGGCCGGTAACCGGGTTCTGATCGTTGCCAACCATACCTCATACCTTGATCCCCTGCTGCTGTGGGCTTTTCTGCCCGACGACGTCACCTTTGCCATCAACACCAGCATCGCCCAGCAATGGTGGGTCAAGCCGGCCCTGCGTGTTGTCAAGGTATTCCCCATGGATCCCCTTCAGCCCCTGTCGGTCAAGGCGTTGACCCACTATCTGCGGGAGGACCGCAAGGCGGTCATTTTCCCCGAAGGCCGCATAACCGTCACCGGCGCTCTGATGAAGGTCTATGACGGTGCGGCACTGGTGGCAGAGCGTTCGGAAGCGGCCATTCTCCCCATCCGGATTGATGGCGCCCAGTACACGCCGGTATCGCGCCTGCATGGAGTGGTCCGATTACGCTGGTTTCCCCCGATTACCCTCAACATTCTGCCACCCCGCGATCTGACCCACCCTGCCGGGATGGATCAGCAGACCCGCCGTCATCGTATGGGGCTGATGCTGACCGATATCATGAGCGACATGATGTTCGAAACCGGCAACCACAGGCAAACCCTGTTTGCGGCTTTGCTGGATGCGCGCCAGATACATGGTGGCGGCCATACCCTGCTGGAGGACGTCAAGCGCAAACCGATCAGCTACAACGGTCTGATCGCGCAGACCCTGGCGCTGGGCCGAAAAATGACAAGCTATACCAGCAAGGGCGAAAATGTAGGGGTCTTGCTGCCTAACGCCAACGCCACCGTCGCGCTGTTTCTCGGCCTTCAGATCCATGGACGGGTGCCGGCCATGCTGAATTTCGGCGCCGGTTTTCCAAATATCGCCTCGGCCTGCAAGACAGCTGAAATCAAGACCTTCATTACATCGCGTCGGTTTGCGGTCAGTGCCAAACTGGAAGCTACGGTTGAGGCACTCGCCGAGCATCACAAGGTATTGTTTCTGGAAGATATCGCAGCTTCAATCAATGGTATCGACAAGATCCGGGCACTCCTGGGATCGCGGACCACCGGCCTGTGGTATCGCAACGGCACGCGTGCAGACGATCCCGCTACTATCCTGTTCACCTCAGGTTCGGAGGGTGAACCCAAGGGGGTGGTACTGTCTCACGGCAATTTGCTGGCTAACCGCGAGCAGCTGGCTGCGCGACTGGATCTGAACGCCCAGGACACCATCTTGAACGCCCTGCCGATGTTCCATGCGTTTGGCCTGACCGCCGGCACCCTGCTGCCGCTGCTGTACGGAATGCGGACGTTTCTCTACCCCTCTCCGCTGCATTACCGAATCATTCCTGAAATCGCCTATGATCTGAACGCGACCATCCTGTTCGGTACCAATACCTTTTTGGCGGGCTATGCCAAACATGCCCATCCCTACGATTTCTATAGCGTACGCTATGTTTTCGCCGGTGCTGAAAAACTGCAGGATGACACACGCCGGATGTGGGTTGAGAAGTTCGGCCTGCGGGTGCTGGAGGGCTACGGTACGACCGAAACATCGCCGATATTGGCCGCCAATACGCCCATGTTCTACCGTGAGGGCACAGTCGGCCGGTTTATGCCAGGCATCGACTGGCAACTGGAGGAGGTGCCGGGTGTAGCCGAGGGCGGCCGGCTGCATGTCGCAGGCCCGAATGTGATGCTGGGGTATCTTCGCCCAAAGAATCCGGGCCATCTGGAGCCTCCCGCCTCTCGCTTCGGGGCTGGCTGGTACGATACCGGCGACATCGTTCAGGTTGATGCCGAGGGCTATGTCACGATCAGGGGACGGGTCAAGCGGTTCGCCAAAATCGGTGGCGAGATGATTTCGCTCTCACTGGTTGAAGAAATTGCTGCCAAACTCTGGCCCGGCCATCTCCATGCCGCCGTCATCCTGCCTGATGAGCGCAAGGGGGAACGCATCGTACTGGCTACTCAATTGCAGGAGGCGTCCCGCAGCGAGTTTTCCAGGACGGCGCAGGATCTGGGCCACAGCGAACTGGTCACGCCAAAGGACATTTTATATATGAATCAAATACCTTTACTGGGCTCTGGCAAGATCGACTATCCCGCACTGACACATGTGGTGCAGAGCCAGATAGGCGCGCAAGATTAGGCTTGCACCCCCGCTTTGATGCGCCGGCACTTATTCAAACACACCCATGACGACCCTCCAGACAACATGAACATGCCCGACAGCCCTGCCCGCCTGATATGTTGTCCAGAATCCGCCTGCCTGGAGCGAGGTCTGGCCCTGTACCCAACCGGAACGGAGACTCCGGCATGAACCGTAGCATCATTACCCTGGTGCTCGCGCAGTTTCTGTCTGCGTTCAGCGATAATGCGATTTTGTTCACCGTCATTGCCATGGTGATACAGGAAGGTGGGCATAAAGGCTGGTATATCCCTGCCCTGCAAAGCGCATTCCTGGTAGCCTTCGTGACACTGACACCCTGGGTCGGCAATCTGGCCGATCGCTACCCGAAACCTAATGTGCTGCTGTGCTCTAACCTGGTGAAGGCGGTGGGAGGTCTATCCATTTATCTGGGAATTGAGCCTCTGCTGGGGTATGGATTGATCGGGGTGGGAGCCTCGGCCTACAGTCCGGCCAAATACGGCATCATTCCGGAGCTGACCCATTCAGAGCATCTGGTGAAGGCAAACGGCTGGGTCGAAGGCGCTTCCATCGTTGCCATCCTGTTCGGTACCGTGGTTGGTGCACGGCTGGCCGATATCTCGATACCGATGGCCTTGCTGACAGTCGTGTGCCTTTACCTGATTTCTGCGTCTGCTACCCTTCTGTTGCCTCGACTGCGGGCACGTGGCGTCGATCAGGGGTCGGCCTGGCGCGCGCTGATCGGCTGGATGCGTCAGTTGCTGCATACCCTGAGAGCCCGCAATGTCTTACTGGCCCTGAGTTTGTTCTGGGCCTGTGCTGCAACCTTGCGGGTCGTCCTGATCGCATGGGCACCTGCGGTCCTGCATACCCAAACGGCCTCGGACATTGCAGAACTTACCCTGTTTCTGGCGATCGGCATCATCATCGGGTCCAGCCTGGTGCCACGACTGATTCCATTGAACCAGATCCGCCGCACCCGTTTCCCGGCCTATGCCATGGGTACTCTCTTTCTGCTGCTGGCGGGGGTTGACACCCTCTGGCTGGCGCGCGGCGTCTTGCTGGCGATAGGCATCAGCGGCGGTATTTTTGTGGTGCCGCTCAACGCAGCCATACAGGAAATCGGCCACACAACGGTCGGGAGTGGCAGCGCGGTGGCAGTGCAGAATTTTTTCCAGAACAGCGCCATCCTGACCAGCATGGGACTTTACACGTTAGCCAGTGCCCACGGTGTCAGTGCGATCACGACCATTCTGGTGTTGGGCTCCATGGTGTGGATGATGACCTTGCTGGTTTCCTGGCGTCTGCCCCGCCTGGCGAAATGATACGATCAAGGGCTATTGGCCGACGCATGGCAGCAAAATTTCAGGCACCGCTGCTCCATGAACATGGTGATAGGGTGAGGTACCCAAGGATGAACAAAAGCAATCAAACAGGGACTGATTGCCGGCGAAGCGCGCCGGCACCGCTTGCTGGGCTGTTGTGTCTGCTACTGGCCGGCTGCACCAGTGTGACCACGCATCCGCCCGGGGGGGGCGAAGTCGTTATGTCGCGCGAGGAATTCGAACACTATGTAGAACAGGTTTTTCGTTACCACAATCAGGTGATGAACAGCCTGATCGAATCAGCCAGTGAGCGTAGCGAGCAATCCCCTGCCGAGGCACGCAAACTGTCGGCAGCCGAGCAGGAAATGATCAGCACATGCCAACCGCTCAATGACATTGTTTCCGATTCCATGACCGGGCAAAGCTCTGATCTGAAACTGAAGATGGGTCTCGCCGAAACCGTACCGGCCTGCGAAAAGGCGACCCAGGCCGTAGACGACCTCATACCCTGAGCGCTCGCCAGTTTCGAGCGCTCAATGCCGGCTGAGTCCGTCGCAGGTTTAGGGCTGTGCGCCCACCTTGACCAGTTCAACTTCAAATATCAGCGCGGCTCCCGGCGGGATAACGCCACCGGCCCCGGTGTCGCCATAGGCCAGTTGGGCGGGAATAAAGAACCGGTATTTTGCGCCTTCCTTCATAAGCTGCAGTCCCTCAGTCCAGCCGGGAATCACGCCATTCAGGGGAAAACTGATGCTCTCGCCACTGTCAAACTGCTCGCCTGTCACCAGACTGCCCCGGTAGTTCACCGTTACCCTGTCAGTTGCCGCCGGTGCTGCGCCCTTGCCTTCCTGCAACACCTCATACTGCAGACCACTGGCCGTGGTAGTGACACCCGGCTTGCTGCCATTTTCGCTTAAAAAGCTAACGCCCTGCTGTTTAACCTGTTCAGCATCAACCGATGGTTGCTGGCACCCTGAGAGGGCAATAACAGCAAGTAATGCCGTTGCTAACGGTCTGCGGCAATCCGCAGGTAAGAATCTGGTCATGAAGTCTCCTTGGGTGAATGGGTTGTTACTGCCCTGCCGCACTAGCGGTGCCACCATGCGGCGCCGAGTCTTAACAGAAAAAAGCCGCATTCCATCACGGCAATGATCAAAACGATTTCGAGTAATTTCCGTAAGGTCAGCGGTTCCGGGGTCGGTGGCTTAGGCATCTTCGTCATCGTATCAAAATGGGGAAGCTGTCTTGCGCAGCACCCGGGATTCCTGATGTACACCTGCTTTGACGCAGATTGTCCTTGTCATAAATTTCTGTCTATACTAACCGGCTTTTGAAAACCGGTTGTAGGAGTTAGGCATGTCCAGCAACAAATCTGTGACTCACGCGACGCCCTTCACCTTCGAACCCTATCACCTTGGGGAAGGCGAAGAGTACATGAACGAGGCTCAGGTCCTTCACTTTCGCCAAATTTTGATGAACTGGAAAACCGAGCTCATGAGTGAAGTCGACCGCACCGTTCATCACATGCAGGATGAGGCCGCCAACTTTCCAGATCCCAATGATCGAGCCACGCAGGAATCGGAGTTCAGTCTCGAATTGCGCACGCGTGATCGCGAACGCAGGCTGATCAAGAAGATAGACGAATCCTTGCAGAATCTCGAAAGAGGGGACTACGGCTACTGCGAGACCTGCGGCATCGAAATCGGCTTACGGCGACTTGAAGCCCGCCCGACAGCAACCCAGTGCATAGACTGCAAAACGCTCGACGAGCTGCGGGAAAAGCAGGTGGGCTGAGGCCCTGCCAGAACGACAGATAGTTTGCAAGCGGTCATTCCCACCGGGCCTGGCGCTACCAGGTTGTACTGCGGCCGCTTCGCGCCCTCACCCTCCGGACCCTTGCACATCGGTTCATTGTTCACCGCCCTCGCCAGCTTTATTGATGCCCGGTCGGTCGGCGGGGCATGGCATCTTCGGATTGATGATATCGATCCCTACCGCACAGTACCCGGTGCCGCCGAGAGCATCATCGCCAACCTCGAAGCCCTGGGTCTGGTGTGGGATGGACCGATCGTTTTTCAGAGCCAGCAAACGCAGCGCTATCGGTCGGCACTGGATGCGCTGGAAGCGCAGGGCGGTCTCTATCCCTGCACATGCTCCCGCAAGGTGCTGGCACAATCGACCGAACACCTGGAGCCGGCTGTTTACCCGGGATATTGCCGTCACCGTCGCCTGAGCACAGCCGACCACTCCCATGCGCTGCGCATCATGACCGAGGCCACAGAGATCCGGTTTCAGGATCAGCTGCAAGGCCTGGTCGTCCGGATTCTTTCACGTGATGTGGGCGACTTCATTCTCTACCGCCGCGATGGCGCCTATGCCTACCACCTGGCTACCGCCGTCGACGATGCCGAACTCGGAATCACCCACGTCGTGCGGGGACATGATCTCCTTGCATCGACCCCGCGACAGATTTATCTGCAACAAAAACTCGGCCTTCCCACACCTGTCTATAGCCACGTCCCTGTGCTGGTCGACCCCGCAGGCCGTAAACTGAGCAAGCGTCACCTCGCGCCTGAAGCTGAGACCAGGCATACCAGCGCCCTGCTGTGTTACCTGCTCGAACTGCTGCAACAGTCACCGCCGGCTGATTTGCAGCGTGCAAACGCCAGAGAAATACTGGCCTGGGCGATAGCCCACTGGGATGCTTCCCCACTTAGTGGCCTTCGTCATATTCGCATAGACCCCACACGGTTCAGCATATGAAGGACTATCTGCTCATACTGGTCGGTACGATGCTGGTCAACAATCTGGTACTGGTGCAGTTTCTGGGTCTCTGTCCGCTGATGGGGGTTTCCAGACGTCAGGAAACCGCACTGGGCATGGGGTTGGCGACGGCTTTCGTGCTGACGCTATCCTCGGTCAGCAGCTACATGGTGAACACCTGGTTACTGGTCCCGCTGGGGGTTGAATACCTGCGAACCATTGTATTCATCGTCGTCATCGCCGTGGTAGTCCAGTTCACCGAGCAGGTCGTCCGTAAGACCAGCCCCCTGCTGTTTCAATTGCTGGGTATTTTCCTGCCGCTGATCACCACCAACTGTGCAGTCCTTGGCGTGGCCCTACTGAACGTGCAGGCACAACACAGCTTCATGCAATCCCTGCTCTATGGTCTGGGCGCCTCGCTGGGTTTCACCCTGGTACTGGTCCTGTTTGCTGGGGTGCGGGAACGGGTGGACGCTGCCGATGTTCCGGCACCGTTTCGCGGCAATGCCATTGGCCTGATCACTGCCGGACTTGTTTCCATGGCCTTCATGGGATTCGCCGGTCTGGTGAAAAGCTAGGAGTACCGCACCGAATGCTGGCTGTCATTGTGATCGTATTGCTCTTCATGGGTCTTGGCATACTGTTGAGCTACAGTGCGCGCCGATTCAAGGCCGAGGTGGATCCCCTGGCTGAAAAAATAGACGCATTACTCCCGCAAACCCAGTGCGCGCAATGCGGTTTCCCGGGCTGTAGCCCCTACGCAGAAGCGATTGCCCGGGGCCAGGCCGACATCAATCAGTGCCCCCCGGGCGGCGAGGACACCATAAAGGCCCTCGCCAGCCTGCTAGGCATGGAACCAAAATCGCTGGATGCGAGCCGAGGCGCCTGCAAGCCGCAGCAGATCGCCCTCATTGATGAAGACCGCTGCATCGGTTGCACGCTCTGCATACAGGCCTGTCCGGTGGACGCCATCGTTGGCGCCGCGAAATTCATGCATACGGTCATCGCCGCCGAATGCACCGGCTGCGAACTCTGTCTCCCGCCCTGCCCGGTCGACTGCATCGCCATGATACTGGCCCACCCCGTCGCACTGCCCGCGCCAACCCGACAGGCAGCAGGATGAGCGAAACGTCCCTGCACAGATTCCCCGGCGGCCTGATAATGACACGCCAAAAATCGCTCACCGGGACACCGCTGCTGGCCGATGCCGAAATACCCGGGCACCTGATCTTCCCGCTACTGCAGCGCGATGGCCGACAGGCCAGCCCGAAAGTCAGCATCGGTGAGCACGTGCTGGCCGGCACCGTTCTGGCCGGTGGCGATGATGTGCTCGACCCACCCATCCACGCCTCGACCTCCGGCTGGGTGAGCGCTATTGAAATGCGACCCATCCCGCATCCCTCAAACATTGCCGACACCTGCATCATCATCACCAGCGATGGCCAGGACCTTGCCCTTCCCTGCTCGGGCCTCGCTGACTACACCAAGGCTACAGCGCAGGCGATACTGCAGCAGATCCATGCGGCAGGCATCGTGGGTCAGGGCGGTGCCGGCTTCCCGACTGCCGCCAAACTCAAGGGCAACAAGCCCATCCATACCCTGATCATCAATGCCGCCGAATGTGAACCCACTGTCAGCTGTGACAACGCACTGATGCTGCAACAGCCTGCCGATATTCTCGGCGGCGCTGACATTCTGCGACAGGTACTGGGGGCGCAACGGGTCATCATTGCTATCGAAAACGACATGCCCGCCGCCGTGAACGCCCTGCTTGAGATTCGTAGCAGCTGTAACCGGGATGACATCGAGATCGTCAGGGTGCCAACGATCTACCCGGCAGGCGGCGAAAAACAGCTGATCCAGACCCTAACCGGGCGCGAAGTCCCGACCCGCGGCCTGCCCGAAGACCTTGGCATCCTCTGCCAGAATGTCGCAACCGTCGCCGCGATTTATCGGGCGGTCATGCAGGGTGAACCGCTCATATCCCGCATCGTCACTGTCACCGGTCACGGGCTGCACAGGCCCCGGAATCTGCAGGTCAGAATAGGAACCCCGATTGCGCACCTGATCGACTACTGCGGTGGCTATACCGATCAGGCAGCACGCCTGATTATCGGCGGCCCCATGATGGGCTATGCGATTGCGACCGACGCCGTACCCATCAGTAAAACCAGCCACGCGGTGCTGGTCGCCAGTCCAGACGAACTGGGCGCTGCCCCTGTCACGCAGCCCTGTATCCGCTGTGGTGCCTGTATGGAGGTCTGTCCCACCCGACTGCTGCCTCAGCAACTGCACTGGCATCTGCGCGGCGATCACCTCGATCGGGCGGCCGACTATCAGCTGCTCGACTGCATTGAATGCGGCTGCTGCGATGTGGTTTGTCCCAGCCACATTCCACTCACACGTCAGTTCCAGACCGCTAAGGGCCGGCTACTGGCGCAACAGCGGGAAAGAGACAAGGCCGATCACGCCAGAGTACGATTTGAGGCCCGTCAGCAGCGGATGGAGCAGGACGCACGCGAGCGGGCCGAAGTAGCACAGCAACGCAAGGCCTCCTTGGCGGGCGGTTCGTCACCGCACATCCAGCAGGCACTGGAACGGGCCAGACAGAAACGCGCAAGCAAACCCGCTACACCCGACGAATCCGCCGACTAAACCGAGCCCCCAATGACGCCGTATGCACTTTGACACATCCCCTGCCC
>JBKCCF010000098.1:0-17333 GCA_046305255.1 Methylococcaceae bacterium | reverse complement strand
AATCGGTCATCAAGGCGAAATTCAGGATGAAACAAACCAGAAATGACCCGAATTTGGCTCGGAAATCGCCGAAATATGGGTGCTGACCTTGCTATCTAAGCGCGGCTCGACAAAATGGGCATTTAATCGAGGTGCCCTTCTGGGGGGCATGAAAAACATCCCGGTCTCGCCGCTACGCGGCTGACCTTTGTTTTTCAGCTGTGTGGCCCAAGGAGACCACCGCTGTCGAGGTTTGACAGCAAGTGCTGCATGGTGAGCAAGGCATGGATTTCCTCGGCTGAGAACCAAAGCCCCGGCAATTCGTATTGCGGGCCTACCCGTTTGCCTTGGTCCTCAAATCGATACCCGCCCAGCTCCCTATCATAAGTAACTGGTGCATTAAGGCGATCCTTCATGTAGCGGATGTCACGCTTTAGGGTAGCCCAGGACACGCCTAGCCGTTCTTCCAGTTCCTTCCGTGAAATACTCTTGCGCGCTGCCAGTAACTGGTCGATCTGATAAATGCGATCCAAATTGCTCATGGGCAGTCTTCGATGGTTTTTTGTGTATGAGGCGACAAGACACCCGGCAATCGCTTGAATCTCACATGCGATTTAGGTGACCTTATCACGGCCTGACGTGACTGTATAAGGGTTGTTACAACCCTGCAATAGCTGAGGCTTTGATCCGTTGAATGTTCAAGATTCTGTCCAGAATACCGCACTGATAGTAGTACTGCGTATGGATAGGACTAACCAAAGCGATAAGAATCCTGAGAGGATACCGGTCATTGATGGTTAGAACATTCTGCTTGTGGTGGATGTTTAGTCTATTCAATATCTGGTCATGTAGGACTGCGTAATCCATAGAAGTCATGGAGGATTTCTGGAATGTCTCATAGGAGTTACCGCCATACCACGGCCCTGTATGCCTTTTCTCTTCTGAGCGGGTTCCAGGCCAACGCGGGTCAAGCGTTTAACGATTCAGGGGATACCCCTGCCGTAGCCCTTGAGCGCCGGCTGCATCAGATGGAATCTGCATTTAGGCAGATGGAAGCCGAACGCAGGGCGATGGCGTCGGAAATGGAGGCGATGCGGGCCGAAATGAAACGTATCAATGCCGAGGCAAAGGCAGTGACACCCGACACGCAGAGGAGGAGCCTTGACAATACTCAAGCCAGCCTGAAAAAACAGGACTCTCCGGGAAAATATGAAAAGAAGCACATGGTATTTTTCAGGGGGGGGTATCCTGACATGGTGAACTCGCGGTCCAATCAGGCGTACACCGATCTATACGCCAAAGATAATGGCTACCGCCCTCAAAACAAGGAGCGGGATGGCGTATATTTCGGCGCGGGGGTCGATTTAAATATTTCTGATGACCTTTTCGGTTTGCTGGGCGATACCCAGTTTATGACGGAGATCATGTTCAACTGGAATCGCTGGGATTCTCATCAGGGAGGATTCACCGCGGTCGGTAACAATGGCGCACAAAATATAGTACCGGTAATGGCCAAGAAACTCGGTCTGAATCCGCAAGACAGGCACCTTAGAGGGGTTACCTTGAGTCAGTTTACCCTTTCTGCGTCACCCAAAATAAAGTTCATGCATGGTAGTGACTTTAGGCCCTGGATTATACCGGTTGGAATGTCATTCAGTTTCATAAGTCCTTCGTCTGATTCCGGAACAAATGTGGGCCCGGGTGTGATGTTCGGCACTGGTTTTGACTATAATTTCTGGGATGATTTATTCGTGGGTATGGATGGCCGCTACAACTGGGTGGCCAATGAAATGGACGGCGTAAAAGCCTCATATTACCAGGTGGGTGGGTATATTGGCGCGGGTTTCTAGGGGCAGTTGATCTGCTAAACAATAAATGCGGTTTTCAGGCCAGATTAATATCAGGGGAGAGATAAATATCCTGAATGGCATTCAATAATGCTATGCCTTCTTTCAGCGGTTTCTGAAACGCCTTTCGGCCGGTGATCAGTCCCATACCTCCGGCGCGCTTATTGATAACGGCCGTTCGGACAGCCGCCGCCAGATCGCCTGCGCCGGTCGATTCGCCGCCAGAGTTGATCATGCCTACCCGGCCCATATAGCAGTTGGCTACCTGATAGCGGACGAGATCTATCGGGTGCTTGGTCGTCAGTTCGGTGTAGATCAAGGGACTGGTTTTTGAAAAGTTGATGGCATTAAAACCACCGTTATTCTGAGCCATTTTCTGCTTGATAATATCGGCCCCAAGCGTTGCACCCAGGTGATTACCCTGACCGGTCAGATCGGCTGATAGATGATAGTCGGTTCCTTCAATTTTGAAGGCACTGTTTCTCAAATAGGCCCATAATATTGTCACCATACCTAGATCATGGGCCTTATGGAATGCCTGTGATACCTCCCATAACTGACGCCGTGATTCACTGGAACCGAAGTATACCGTTGCGCCTACCGCGATGGCTCCCAGGTTGAATGCCTGTTCTACACTGGCAAATAAGGTTTGGTCATATGTGTTTGGGTATGATAGAAACTCATTATGATTAATTTTTAGTATTAAGGGTATTTTGTGTGCATACTTGCGTGCCACACTTCCCAGTACACCCAGCGTAGACGCGACGGCATTACAGCCACCCTCAATGCCCAGCCGAACAATATTATCGGGATCAAAATAATCAGGATTAGGGGCAAAGGATGCCCCCGCTGAATGTTCTATCCCTTGATCTACAGGGAGAATCGAAAGGTAGCCGGTGCCTGACAGTCTGCCGTGATTGAACAGGTTGGCAAAGTTGCGCATGACTGCGGGGCTGCGGTCGGAGGTTGCCACAACGCGATCAATGAAATCAGGACCAGGCGCATGCAAGCGGTGCAGGGGTATTCCTCCGCAAATATGTGAAAGCAATGACTCACTTTCTTTGCCCAGAAGTCCGAGTATATCTGTCATGGAACCCTCCAATGTCCTACGATCTTCAGAATCGAGCGTTTGCAGACTGTGGCAACCGACGAAGGAGAAACCCGATCCCTCAAAGGGTTTGATAGGGCTCTCCACGCCGAGAGTGTGCGGGTTTCTTATCGGTGAGTCGATGAGTAGAACAGCTTAGGGTTTTGCTGGCTCGTCCAGCACGGAAGGCTTATAAGTGGCGGTCAGGTAGAGCGCTTTGATGGCATTATGTAATGCTCTTTGGCGGGCGCATCCCCAAAATAATATCAGCCCATGAAGGGCTGATATTCAGGCGGTGGCCTCATCTGGGGCAAGCGCCCCAGTATAGACAGGGACGGAAGCTAAAAAACCAATGCCAGGATGATCGCGCCTCCAACCACATAGAATAGGGTCGGAAACTTCTGTCTGAGCTCCCCGATGGAAAGCTTGTCCATCTTCTTCACCCAGTCATTTTGGCTGGACTCTACTTCAGTATTGTCAGTTTTTGATTCGGCCATAATTCCTCCGATAGTTGTAAGATTGAAAGCTGGCTCAGCCATGATACATGGGTAACGGCATTCATGGTCCGGTCGTCGATAGATTTTGATGCAAGACATCATGCCGGGCTGCAAACAGCCGCGTGCGTGGACAGGCGATTGACCTATTCAGCCACCACCGCGGTACCGCTGGCTGACACCATCAACATGCCGTTATTTTGACCCAGAACCTCGTAGTCAAGGTCCACGCCTACAATAGCATTGGCCCCCAGCGCCGCGCCCCGTTCCTCCAGTTCGTTGAGCGCAATCTCCCGGGCGCGTTGAAGTTCTTTTTCATAGGTGGCCGAACGGCCGCCAACGAGGTCGCGTATGCCGGCAAACAGGTCTTTGAACAGGTTGGCGCCAAGAATGGCCTCTCCGGTGACGATGCCGCAGTAGCGTTTTATGTTCTTACCTTCGATAAACGGTGTGGTTGTGACTATCATAATTTTTCCTCCGTTGTGGTCGCTGCCCTGTGTGTTTGAAATAATCTACACCCATTGCCCTGAATCTCCCTTAAGCCTTCGTTTTCCATCGTGGAGCCTATGATCAGAAATTCCTACTCGCGTGAGCAACCGGCCGGATTTCTGGAGCGGGCTGGCGTTGGATACTACCGGCGACTGGCAAAAAAAGCTAAACGCGGCCCACAGGCCGTGTCTCATATTGATGACCTCCCGCCTGATTCTGTCCTGCAATCCAGAATGCGGAAAGTGACGATTCTTGCCGTAATGCTCGCTTTTCTCATCGGTGCCTTGGCCTCGGCAGTATCGGTGTGGATCGGTTACCGCTATTCGGGCAGCCTCGACACGGCGACCTATTACACCTTGCAGGTGGGCGCTACACTCCTGAGCGCACTCGCGGAATTTGTAGCGCTATTCTGGCTCAGTCTCGAAACGGTACACGTCCTCTCCGGGGTCACTCAACATCAGCCTGAGGAAGAGGATTCTTCATTACCCGGGGATGATGCGATATCCAATCTGCTCGCCCGAGCCGCACTGGAGTTGCCCGATCCGGTGATTCGCTACCTCGGCATTGACCCGCTGAAATACATTTCGAGGCCAAAACTGCTGCTGATTGGTTTCCTGTACAAGGCCAAGGTACTGCTCACTACGGTGGCTGCTAAATTTATCCTTCAGCGCATGGGCGGAAAGTTCGTATCGCGGATCGGGTTAGCCTGGGTGTCGATACCTATTGCAGCGCTCTGGAATGCGGTCGTCATGTATCGCGTCGCGCAAGAGGCGCGACTGCGACTGTGCGGCCATCGGCTCGCTTATTACCTCGTCAATGACGTGATGACAGCCGATTTCGTTGAACAACTCTCGCCGGAAGCGAAGGAGGGCACCATCCGGGCGATCAGTACCATGATGGTCCTGACCCAGAACTACCACCCCAACATGCTCATCCTCTTGTACCAGTTCAGCCAAACCTTTGGGGTTGAGGATCAGGATGATTTTGACAACTGGCTGATATTTATAGACCTGCTGGCAAAGCTCCCGGCTCATGAACGATTCTTTCTGCTGGACTTGCTCTGCGTGGCAGCAGCCTTCGACGGTCACTTGTCCGATCTCGAACTGCAGCAGCTCCCTTTGGCGTTTGGCGAGCATACCCAGCAGTACCTGAAGCGTATCAAGCAGCTGCAAAGCAGTCTTGTTGCTGGCAAAATCCATGCGGCAAAGGAGGGATGCCGACTCGACTTTCAACCCGGATAGGCTTTGATTGCAGCCGCCCCTCCGGATTCTTCTGCACTGAATGGTCAACCGCCAGAAAATGCCGACACCGAGCAGACTTACTATCACAGCGAAGGAAAACGCCATGAATTTGATCGAGATACTCACATGGCGCTATGCCGCCAAAAAAATGGACGCTGCCAGGCCGGTCGCCGAAGAGAAGGTTTTCAGGATTCTTGAAGCCGCACGGCTGGCACCCAGCTCCAGTGGGTTGCAGCCCTACCAGATTCTGGTGGTTACCAACGCGGAGATTCGGGAGCGCATTAAACAGATCGCCTGGAACCAGGGACAAGTCACAGACTGCTCCCACCTGCTGATTTTTGCGGCTTGGGACGATTACACGCCGGAGCGTATCAACATGATGTTCGATCTCACCAACAGTGAGCGAGGCATCAGGAATGAGGGCTGGGAAAATTATCGCAAGCAGCTGCTCAGTACTTACCCCCAGCGTGGCGCCGAAGTGAACTTCGAACATGCCGCGCGTCAGGCCTATATCGGGTTTACTGCAGCGCTCATAGCGGCTGCCTGTGAAGAGGTGGATTGCACGCCGATGGAGGGCTTCGACCCTGCTGCCCTTGATGAAATACTCGACCTGCAGGCCAGACACTTGCGTAGCGTCGTCATGCTGCCACTGGGATACCGTGAGGCCGACAAGGATTGGCTGGTGCATCTCAGAAAAGTACGCCGACCGCTGGAGCAGTTCGTCACATGGCTGAACTGAGATAAGCATGAAAACACGCCGTCATATCCCCCGATCTGGCTGCTGGCCGATACTGCTCGGGCTATGGCTCGCTGCTCCGATGGTGCTGGCCGAGGGCTACCGGGGTCTTCCGCTACCCGCCAATCTGATCGCTTTTGATGACGCTCAGGGCCAGGCCATGCTGCTGCGAAGTGGCCACAAGGATGACTTCTGGACGCTGAATCGCTGGTTTGTGTCCCAGGATGCGCCCGCCTACTGTGGCATTGCAGCCAGTGTCATGGTGCTGAATGCCCTGGGTATTCCAGCCCCTGAACCTGTCGATCCCCGCTTTCCGGAAGGATTTACGCAGCAGAATTTCTTCAATGAGCGGGTCAACCGCATCGTGTCGGCAGAGCAGATTCGTCAGCGTGGCGTCAGCCTTGACACTCTGGGGGCTGCGCTGGAAACCTTTGCCGTGAAAGTCAAAATAACTCACGCCAAACCCGGTGGCCTGGATGCCTTTATTCGCGAGGCCAAGCAGGTTTTGAAAGCCAACAATGGCTATCTGGTCGTGAACTATTTGCGCAGTACGCTGGGTCAACAGACCTACGGTCATTTCTCCCCGATTGCCGCGTATGACGAACGGCGAGACCGGTTTCTGATCATGGACGTTGCCCGTTACAAGTATCCGCCGGTGTGGGTCAGATCAGCAGAATTATTTGTAGCGATGCAGGCCTATGATCAGGATGGCGGAGCGCCGCGGGGCTACCTGATCGTAAGCGGGCCAAAAAGCTGAGGCCGGTCTCAGGTCGATGGCTGAGGGCCAGTGGGGTCCTGGTTTAGCCGATTGATGACCACGGCCCCCACCAGATCGCCCTCAACATTGACCGCCGTTCGAACCGTGTCAATCAGGCGATCTATCGGCAACAGAATGGCGATGGCTTCCACGGGCAGGCCGACCGATTGCAAGACCATGATCATGGTCACCATCCCCGCACTGGGTATGCCCGGAGCGCCAATTGAAGCCAGAATGGACATCAGGCAAACGACTGCTTGTTGCAACAGGTTAAGATCCATACCCACCAGATTGGCGACAAAAAGCGCCGCACCCGCTTCGTAAAGGGCGGTTCCATCACTGTTTACCGTCGCACCCAACGGCAGAACGAACTTGGCGATACGGGGCGACACGTGGAGATGATCCCTGGCCACTCGTAAGGCCACCGCCAATGTTGCCGCACTCGAACAGGTCGCAAAAGCCGTCAGCATGGCTTCTTGAACAGCCCTGAAGAACGGGACTGGTTTTACCGCCGTCAGCAGGTACAGAATGCCAGGCAGCAGAACGATCGCATGGATCAGCAGGGCACCCATGATGACGGCGACGAATAACGCCAGATTCACAAACAGCCCCGCTTCCTGAGTGGCCAGCAGATGGGCCAGCAACGCAAAGACACCCGCGGGCGCCAGCCGCATGATTCCGCTGATGATCACGAGCATGACCTCCAGCGCCTCATGGATGAACTCGCGCAGAGTGGCAGCTTTTTTACCTCGCCGCGCGATAGCCAGGCCCAGCAGCAGGGCAAACACCACGGTTGGCAGCACCGAAGCATCGGCCAGCGCCTTGAAGGGATTGACGAACAGGCCGCGCAGAAAGCTTTTGAGGAAATCGGTTAGCGTGAGGTTATTTGTCACCTGAGCCGACTGCATCGCATCCTGAAACAGATGCACATCAAGTCCCTTGCCGGGTTCGAACAGGTTGATCAGCGTCAAGCCCAATACGGTCGCCAGTGCCGTGGTCATCAGATAAAAACTGACTGTCGAACGCCAGATGCGCCCCGCCTGTTCATGCCCACCGAGACTCGCGACTCCGGAGGTGACGCACGTAAAGATCAGGGGCATCACCACCATCTTCAGGAGGTCAACGAACACGCCGCCAATCAGGTTGAGAGCGGATAGAACAGCAGCGGTCTGGGAACCGGCTGCTTGTTGGTTCAGGGATATGCCGACTAAAACGCCTAGCAGAGCGGCTAACAGGATTTGGGCATTCAGGCTTTTCAGCAGCATTTTATGGCGATGGTTGTTGCGAATGGGCCCTCTGCGCAAAAAATCGACTTTGGCGACCTAACCCAGTTTGAAGAGGGCGATTTCGTTGCGCAGTTCGTCGATTGCGCCTTCCAGCCGATGGGTGGCGGAGGTGGTTTGTTCCAGCGCGTGAGCGGAGACACGGACGCTCTCGGTCAGCGTGACCATGGCATCACGGATTTCCTTGGCACCGGCAGACTGCGAACGCATGCCTTCGTGGACGGCATCGAACTGCGGCAACAGGGTCTGGACCTGCTGAATGATTTCGCCGAAGCGCAGGCTGATGTGATTGGTATCGGTCACGCTCTGATTGACCTGTTCGGCAAATCTGGCCATTTCCATTACGCCGCCCGTCACCGAACTCTGCATCTCCTTGACCATCTGTTCAATATCAAGCGTGGCGACGGCTGTCTGGTCGGCCAGTCGGCGAATCTCTCGGGCCAGAACGGCAAAGCCCAGACCAAACTCACCGGCTTTTTCGGCTTCAATCGAGGCGTTGAGAGACAGCAGGTTGGTCTGATCAGCGATCTTGGTAATAGTCGTGGTCACGCTACTGATGACCGTGGCTTTTTCGTTGATGATGCCGAGTCGTCCCGAAATGGAATGGGTCGCGTCAGCCAGATGTCGCATGGTGAACTCCATGTCGACCAGCGCCGACTGACCGGAATTGGCCAGTTCCGAAGTGTGGGTGGCAATTTGGGTGATTCCGCTCATCCGGCTTAACAGTTCTTCAGATGTGGCAGAAATCTGCTTGGTCGCGGCTGCGATTTCGGTTGTGGTCGAGCCCAGATTGCTGACCTCGTCACTCTGGGTGCGGGCCATGGCACTGAGGCTGTTGGCAGTCGTCACCAGGTCAATGGTTGAGCGTTGTACCTGGCCGATCAGGGAGTTGAGGTAAGTGACCATCTGGGCCAGCGCAGTGATCAGCTTGCCGGTTTCCTCCTGATTCCCCGCCTCCAGTGTGACCGAAAGATCGCCCGAGGCCACCCGTTCGGCGGCATCGACCGCCGTTGAAATCGGTCGCGAAATGGAACGGGCAACCAGCGTGGCGACCAGCAATATCGGCAACAAAATTGCCGCGAGTATGTAGAGCATGGCATTGCGCTGTTGGTCGACGATCGCCATGGCCTCCGTTACATCCTGCTGAACGCTGATGCCCCAACGAAATGAAGGAACATAAATCCAGGACGCCAGCACTTTCTGCTTGAGGATACTGGTGACTTCACCTGACCCCTGGTTCCCCTTGAGCGCACTTTGCAGGCCCATCGCGTAATGTTCGCCAGGGTGCACGCTCAGTTTGAACGCGGCATCCGGCCGTTGCCGCATTGGGGCTGCAACCTGAATCCGATCCTCCTGCAGGGTTCCGACGACGGTTTCACCTGTTTTACCGAGTCCGGCATAGTCGGTGATGATGTCGTAGATTTCACTGCTATTGATTTGCATGACCACGAAGCCTGCGGTGCGGCCGCTATCCAGAATGATGGGCGCAGCGACAAAGGCAAGCGGGGTTTCGGCGCCTGGGTAGACTGCAAAATCGGAGATATCCGGCTCCAGCAGGGTCTGTGTGCGTCTGACCAATGCCGCCAGCGGTGAGGACCGCTGCGGTCCGGTCAGGATGTTACTGCCGAGATCGAGATTTTTCTGGGTCTGGAACAGGACATTGCCTTTGGGGCTGAGCAGGATCACATCAGTGAAGCCCAGATTGGGGGCAAAGTAGTTGGCAATCGCATCGACCTTGATTCTAGCCTCACGGTAGGCAGCCGAGCCGGTGTCTGCTGTTTGCAGCGCAACGGCGCCTTCGGCCAGACGTTTGATGCGACCGAGTACACCGGCTGCGCGGGCGCGCTCAAAAGCGTAATTTTCCAGTGCGCTGGCCTTGGATTTAGCCGTCACCGCAAGTTGCATCAACGCCTTCTCCCGCAGGGAATTACTGGAGATACGGTCGATTATGAAGGTTGACAGCAACATCGGGATCAGCACCAGCAGTGAAAACCACAGTGTCAGTCTGTGGGCCAGCGTGCGGGTGCTGCCAGACCTTTTAGATAGGCTCATGGCGGGCCTGAAACGGTGGTTTGCGGCATGGGGTCGGCCCATTTGCGGCCCCATCCTGCGTAGAGGTTCTGCAGGAAGTCCTCCCAGTCCTTTTTGGAACGCGAGCGCGGGTAAGGGACTGGCCGAAGCGGGTATTGGGCGGCCCAGATGATCTTGATGCTGCCATCATCGTTGACTCTGCCAATGTTGAATGCCCGCCAGGTGTGTCGGGTGGAGGGATCCACCGTGACGATGCCCTCGGGCGCGTCATAACTCAGGCCGAGGATAGCGAGCCCGACTTCATCCGGGTCGGTAGTACCGGCCCGCATTACCGCGCGGGCCCAGAGCTTGACGCTGAAATAGGCTGTTTGCATCACGTCACTGAGTTGTCTGTGACTGCCATAGCGCTCACGGAACCGGCGAATGAAGTCCTGGTTCTCAGGCCGGTCGATGGACTGAAAGTAGCCCCATGCCGAGTAATGGCCGGCAATATCCTGCAGTGGCAGGCTTTGCAGCTCGGTTTCGCTAATGGAAAAAGAGATGACGGGTATGTCTCTCGCGTTGATGCCCGCCTGTTTGAGGCCGCGATAGAAGGGGGCATTCGAGTCGCCCACGACGGTACTGAATATCACGTCGGGTTGGGTCTCGGTTATTTTTTTGATCGCGGCACTGGGATCAAGTCCACCATAGGGGATATAAGCTTCGCCAACCACCTCGGCAGCGAGGGCCATGGCCTGATCCCGGATCATGGCATTGACGGTATGGGGCCAGACGTAGCCAGAACCGACCAGGAAGATGCGTTTGCCCAGATTTTCCGAGCTCCAGTTGACGGCGGGCAAAATCTGCTGGTTTGGGGCAGCGCCGGTATACACGATGTTGGGCGATGCTTCCAGTCCTTCATAGGCCATAGGGTAAAGCATCAGTCCCTGGTGTCTCTCAACGATGGGCTTGACCGTCTTGCGGCAGGCGGAGGTCCAGCAACCAATGAACGCTGCAACCTTATCGCGTTGCAGCAGATTATCTGCCTTCAGGGCAAACGTGTCGGGGTCGGATGCGCCATCAGCCACGATGGCTTCAATCTGCTGACCGAGAATGCCACCTTCGGCGTTGATTTCCTCAATAGCCAGCAATTCTGCCTCCATCATCGGTTTCTCGCTGATGGCCATGGGGCCGGTCAATGCGTGCAGGATGCCAAACTTGATGGTCTCGCGGTGATCACTGTGTAGCCAGAACGCCCAGATCAGTGCGCTGCCAAGTCCGAGGCCGATCAGACCCAGACCCAGCGAGGAACCGCAAAGCTGCCACAACCCTGAAAGTCGCTGTGGCCAGGAGACCACCGCAGGCCGCATTCAGAGCGCCTCTTCGACCGTCGTGGTAATCACGAAGAGGCGGCTGAAGCCGCTAATCTCAAACACATCGTGCAGTGTAGGGTTGAGACGGCTCAATTTGAGCGAGCCACTCAGTGGTTCAAGTTTCTTGGCCACCAGCAGAACGACACGGAGACCGGCGCTGCTAATGAAGTTGACCCCACCAAAATCCATGACGATTTTGGTGGTGCCCGCTTCAATGAGCGTAAGACACTGCTGTTCCAGTTCTTTTGCGCTGGTGGCGTCAATTCGGCCTTCCAGCCCCATGACCAGACTGTCCAGTTGGTTGTTTGAAGTGATATTCAGCATGGTTGTGGTTCCTCAGAGTGCAATGGTGTGGTCGGGTCGTAAGGGTGGGTTATCGGAGTTGCTGGCGTCCGGGGGATTAATCATTGAATACCAGTCGTAATTCGCAGCCCGCCGCACTGCTGTGTGCCGTGACCCGATCAGCCAGTCGGCGCAACATATAGCCTGCCATTTGCAGGACGGCGTCGTCGTTTTCGATCATCTGCTCGTGGCTCGGTGGTTCCATCGCCAACGGTACGTTGATGCCGTGGTAATGCAGCAATACGGTGAAGCTGTATTCGTTGAAGATGGTTTTCATCTCGATTCGGCTGCTGCCATCAGGACTGGCCGTTACCAGGTCATGTTCGGTCAGTATTTCGAATGCCTGCCAGGTGGCGTATTCGGCGCGGTTGACCACATCGGCCCGGGCACCCCAGCTTTTGCCCTGCTGTTCAAGGAAGGCGATAACATCATTGAGCGAACTTTGGCGAGCGTCGAAGCCATGGGAGCGATGGGTACGATCGCCTATCCGAAACAGTGCCCCCAAAACAACAGCCGCCATGACGCCGACTCCCACTCCCGAGAACAGAAGTTGCTTCATGATGTCCGGTGCAGCCTTCAGCAGCACCTCACGCACTGATTCGAAGCTGATCCCAAGTATCAGGCCGAAGCCGATGGTGAGAATCTTGCGGTTATCCAGCAGGCGCGAGGCAATGATTTGCAGGCCGGCCATCAGGGTGAAGGAGGCGAGAAACAACATGGCGCAGCCCATGACCGGGTCTGGCAGTATCTCCAGAAACAGGATTGCCTTGGGCATGAACGCCAGCAGGGCCATGATCGCGGCAAGCCACAAGGCGATGTAGCGACTGGTACAGCCGGTGGCGGCAGCAAGGCTTACAGCGCCGCCGCTGGAGGTGAGTGGCAGTCCGTTGAACAGGGAGTTGATGATATTGGTCAGCCCTTCGGCAACGACGCCCTGCTTTACCAATGCCATGTCGGGACGTTTCCAGTCGGCATCGTTAAATCGCTGGGCGGCGGTCATGGCGCCAAAGCCATGCAGGGCGAGGAACAGGCCCGTTACGATAACCGGTGGGATGCTTTCCAGCTCAAGCTTCCAGCCCATTCCCATGGGCTTTGGCAGGTAGAAGAGGGGAGCATCCCGCACCATGGCCATTTTCTCGGGTGGAATCGCATCCAGCACCAGACTGCTGATAACACCCGCCAATAGCCCCAGAAATGCGGAAAAAAGCCGCAGATATCGGGATGACCAGACATTACACAGCAGCATGGTGCCGAGTGTGAGCAGGCAGATAATGGCATCCTGCTGGGTTACCAGTTCGCCACCCCGCGGGGCTACAACCAGCCTCAGTCCATGATGCCCAAGGCCAAGGCCGATCAGCATTACGGCAATACCGGCAACCTGAATGTTCAGGATGCCGCGCAGACGCATGAACAGGTAGGCAAAGGCAATCTGGGCGACGCCCATTGCGGCCGCAGCCCCGAACATGGCCCCAAGCCCCCCCGCTGTCTTGGCTATGCTGAGTGCACCAAAGGTGGATGAGGTCGCCTGCAGCGGGCAGAACAGGCCTGACCCTATTCCGAAGCGGCGCATCGATTGCAGCAGGACACCGATGCTGGAGGCCAGCAATGTCGCCGATATCAGTTGCAGGGACTGCTCGTGGGTCAGATTGAAGGTTCGGATGAACAGCGGCGATACCACGAGGTACACGGCCAGAAATGACATTTGCTGAACAGCCAGCAACAGGGCTATCTGAACCGGGGGTTTATCCTCAAGCCAGTAGCTGATGTTGTCGGGTTTGCGCATGACGGCACTCGCTACTCTAGTAGCGGGAGAAAGCTGGTGTTGTCCTCGTCGGTACACCATAGGTCGCCGGTCTCAATATCGAACCACCATCCGTGCAGCCGGATTTCACCGGTATCCAGTCGTTCCTTGATCCAGGGATAGGTTGCCAGATTGGTGAGGGAACCGCGGATAGCGGCGCGCTCGGCCAGGTGCTGATGCTGACAGAGACTCTCAACGTCGATTTCGGTGACCTCAACCCCGGGTCCCGCTTTGCTGTCGCCCGACAAGGGTCTGATGATGTATCTGAAACAGGCATCAAGCGCCATCGAAACCCAGCTGCTGATGAAATCACTTTCCAGAGGATGGCCGGAGAGACTGCCGAGCAGGGCCTTGATCCCGCCGCAATGGGCATGCCCCAGCACGATGATATGACTGACCTTGAGATGGCGTACCGCATATTCAATCGCGGCGCGAGCGCCGTCATGCTTGCCTTCCAGCTGGTAGGGCGGCACCAGATTGGCCACGTTTCTCACTACGAACAGTTCGCCTGGCGCTGCGCCGGTTAATAGCGCCGGGTCAACCCGCGAGTCACTACAGGCAATGAGCAGTACCGCAGGGCTTTGCCCGTGTTCGGCGAGATCCTTCATGCGGTCGGGTTCGATTCGGTAAAACCGATCCTTGAAGCCACTCATTCCCTTTATGAGTCGGCCTATTACGGCATCATCTTGTTGTTTCACGGTGCTGGCCCTGTTGCTGGAAGGTGAGAGGGGAATGGTCGTTTATCGCGAGTGGCCTGCCCGACCAATCCAAGGATCGGGCCTTTCAAAATATGATAGCGTAGAATTTCGGTTAAGCGAGTGATGGATATGGATGGGCTGGTGCCGTTGAGCGGTGGTTGCTGATCCTGTCCCCCATGCATGAACAGGATGGCCAGACCATAAGCCCCTATGACCAGCACACCCATGAATTCTGATGGTTTCCACCTGAGTCTACCCACTCTTCCGGAGAGTCTTGGCGTGCTTGCCGACTCGCTGCAGGGTTATGCTGAAGCCCATGACTGGCCGGCGGGTTTGACCCTGCATGTTGATCTGGTTCTGGAAGAACTGGTCTGCAACACCATCTCCTACGGTTACGCCGATGGTCGGCCCGGCCAGGTCACTGTTGATATCTGGCAGGAGGGTGACACCCTCCATATCGGGATTGATGATGATGGCGATGCCTTCAATCCTTTCGATAATGCCGAGCCTGACACGGCGCTTGATCTTGATTCGAGGCCCATCGGCGGACTGGGCATCCATTTCGTCCGAAAGTTGATGGACGGCTACGCTTACCAGCGGGTCGGGCAGCTTAACCGGATTTCACTCGAGAAGCGGGTGGAGACTGGCATTGATGCCCTCTAAAGCAGCTGCCCAGTGTCTGCTGTTCCGGGTGGGTGACCAGCGATTCGCCATTCGTGCATCCGACATCGTGGTCGTGGTTCCTCTGCCGCGGCTCCAGACTATCGCCGCAGCACCTGCTCACGTTGCCGGGCTTTTCCGCTACCAGGGTGTCCTGATCCCGGTGATTGATCTGACCCGCCTGAGCCAGAACCGGTCTGCGCTGCCCCATTTCAGCAGTCGGGTCATACTGGTGCGAACGGCAGATGGCAGCCTGCTGGGATTGCTTGCGGAGCAGGCAACCGACATCCAGTCACTGGCAATCGAACAGCCATTGAACGAGGTGATAACCGGTGATGCACGGACGGGATTGGCGCCACTGGTATTCGATACGACGGAGGGACTGGTGCAGCTTGTGGACTGGCAGGCATTACTGACCCCCGAACTACAGTCTCTGACGTCTGCGAACGGTTGATGCACTCATGAACGTTCATGAACACATTCGCCACTGGTTACTGCGCGAGTATGGTCTTGGACTTGATAGTTTCGGCCAGGGCTCACTTGACGGCGTACTGGCTGAACGCTGTCGAGCCCATGCTGCCAACAGCCACGAAGCCTATTTTGAGATCTGGCATGAAAGTGCAGTTGAGCGTGGATATTTTCTGGACAGCCTGCTGGTAGGGGAAACCTGGTTTTTCCGCGAGCGTGCGGCCTTCAGCATGACGCTGGACTGGCTGGCAGAGAGTGGGATCGACTTTAGTGCTACATCACCCTTGCGGATTTTGAGCCTGCCCTGTTCCAGCGGCGAAGAGGCCTGGTCGATCGCCGCCATACTCACCGATGCCGGCTTCGATGCCGGTCGGGTACAGATTGAGGCCATGGACATCAGCCCGTCGGCGCTGGCGCGTGCTCGCGAGGGTGTCTATCCGGTGCGCAAACTCCGGCAGGAACCACCGGAGCGCTGGGCGCATGTTCTGAAGCCCGAGGGCAGGGCGCAGTTGCGGGTGGATGACACGCTGAGGGCGATGGTCACTTATACTCTGGCCAACGCCATGGACCCGGACTGTCTGGCCCATCGCCCGCCTTACCACATCATCTTTTGCCGAAACATGCTGATATATATGGCTCATGATGCAAGGCTCAGGATTTGCCAAAACCTGCTGTCGCGGTTGCGGCCTGGTGGTTTGCTGTTTCTTGGGCATGCCGAGACGGCTCCGGCGGGATCAGGATTGCGACGTTACCGGGGTGCGGGCGCCTTTGCCTGGTGTCAGCAGGAGCCTTCATCACCAGACCTGACCAGGACACCATCGACAAACAGGCTTGATCGCGCGGCTGTTGCGCCGCCTCGATCCGGCCCGAAGCCATCGCCCGTGACCGCTCGCCAGACCGCTACAGCGGCGGTTAAGGTGGGGCGGGCGGCTACCCGGCACCTGGCTGAGCCGCAGGCCGGGGTTCTGACTCAGGCACGCAGCCTGGCCGACGCCGCCGACTATGAAAAAGCACTCACACTGCTGATGGATGCGTCTGAACTGGTACTGGTACCCGAAAGCCACTGCCTGATGGGTACCCTGGCCAGTGCCCTGGGTCGGCCACAGGAGGCCATCGCCCACTTCCGCCATGCGCTTTATCTCGATCCCCACCATGAAGAAAGTCTGGCTCAGCTTGCCCTGTTGCTGGAGCGTAACGGGGCATCAGCGGAAGCCAGCCGGCTCAGGTTCAGGTTGACAGAACGGCAAGGGGGCCGCTCATGATGCAGCCGGCGGCAGCGGTCACTTCTGCCTGCTGGAAGATTATCGGCATTGAGGGTGATCTCAGTTGCGCAGAGTTGCAAAACTATATTCATTGCCGCAACTGTCCGATTTTTTCCCATGCGGGCCGCAGTCTGCTGGACCGTGAGATGCCCACCGACTACCGGGATGAGCTAACCCTGCGGCTGGCGCAAAAAGCCGACCATCAGGATGCGGACAGTCTGCGGCTGATCATTTTCCGGATTGCCACGCTATGGCTGGCCTTGCCCGCCGTCTGTTTTGAGGAAAGCCTGTCGCCTGTTGCCGTGAGTCCGGTACCAATGCGTAGTAATCGCCACTTTCTTGGGTTGGTTAACGCGGGCGGCGAACTTCAGCTCTGCTTCACGCTGGAACATCATCTGGCGGCCGAAGCCGACGAGGCTGCGCCGGCCAATACCGGGGTGGGGATTTTTCCGCGGTTTCTGGTTCTCAAGCTCGGAGGGCAAAAGTGGGTCATTCCGGCAGATGAAGTGCAAGGGGCGATCAGCTTCCCGCGCCAACGGCTGGAGGCCTTGCCACCGAATCTGCTGAAGTCGCCACAGAAACTGATGCTTGCCCTGTTTAGACTGAATGGCGTGGAGGTCAAGTTGCTGGATGAGGCGCGATTGCTTTCCTTCTTACAGGAAACACTGGCATGAGTGTGCCGGATGCCTTTCTGTTGAGTCTGTTTCGCGAGGAAATGGCAGCCAACAGTGCGGTGCTGACCCGGGGCCTGCTGGATCTGGAACGCAGTGGCAGTTCAGCCGAGATCATCGAGCCCTTGATGCGGG
>JBKCCF010000097.1:0-2926 GCA_046305255.1 Methylococcaceae bacterium | reverse complement strand
TCTTCGGACCCATAAAAACCCCGACAGAATTTGCAAGAAAACAGGGGGGTATTATCTCATTTCTGGCAATTCCAAAGCTGAAAAGAGGGTCTTCTTCTACGATAAATCAATGGGCTACGAGTTGTTCAGCGCGGACTATCTAAGCGCGGCTCGACAAAATAGGCCTTTAATCGAGGTGCCCTTAAGCTAACGGGTTATGGCGTTGTCAGGCGATGCTCTGCGTTGCCTGCTTTGCACCGCCACCCTACTAACGCCGCCCTCCTCTATCATGGTACTGAACGAACCCGAAACCTGCCTCCATACCCCCTACAAGCCCCAGTGGGAATCGGTGGCACCACCCACCTGAAGCAGGGTCAACGTTGTGGGTATTTACGCTCCAGGTCATCGACGTAGCGGGTCACCATGGTGAGGGATGCCGCAAAGAGTTTCGGAAAATGTTTCTGGACCGGCTTACTGAGTTTTACGCCGACTTCGGGCCACAAAATCATCACACCCATAATCCAGAACGGCGGCACGCCCGGAGCCCCGAGTTCGCTCATCAATCCTGAAACCAGCAGCATCCAGCCGACATCTTTCGGCAGCTCTGCCATTTTATCCATCGCTGAGGCCTGCAGGTCGTTTGGAGAATCATTCGGCATTTTCACGATGTCTGCACCCTTGAATCAGTAAGGTCAAAACCCGCCGGGGCTCATGCTACCGATTATAACGGGCTTGTATTACGCTTGATCGCGATCAGGATGCATGGGTATTGGGCACATACACCTCGGCGCTACAACACGCTCGTCACGGCCACGTCGGAAGCGAACCCTTAGTGACCGATGTGCGAGACATTATCCAAGGCATACCCCCTGCTTTTACCCCTGAGTGACCCCTTCAGATTATTACGAATCGTGAACGTGTCATAACAGTCACAATCCCCCAATCAGAACAGTGCACTGCTACAGAATGCCGGATCAGTAAAATCACCCTTAATCCCATCTACCCAGTGCCCATACTGAATACAAGTAGCCTAACTGGGAACCTTGATGTGCACCGATAGCGTCGATATCTGCACGATAGGCACCGGCATATCTCAACCCGGCACTAACCTCTAACGCAGACTAAACATGTCGGACTTAGCGATGTAATCGAGGTCCTGCGAACCCACAAGATTGATTTGATAGTCCTGAGCCGCCACAAAAACGCCATCCTGGTTGAGGTCAATCCGCAACACCCCATCACTGACGGCTACGCTGTTGCTACTATCAATCACTGAACCGATCTCAAGATTATGCGTTGCAGAAAGCAGATTTTGTCCTGCCACGGTCATGCTTCCCAGAGCGTTTGCATTGAAAACCAACCAGCTCCTGCCGTTATCGCTAATAGTGTCGCTCTGCCCCGCCAGGAGATCAGTACTACCGAGCAGACCTCTGAAGTGGTAGTAGTCCAGTCCTCCCCCACCCTTCAAGGTATCCGTACCTTCCCCACCAAAAAGACGATCAACGCCTTTTCCGCCGTTTAACAGGTCAGCGTCAGAACCTCCATACAAAATATCGCTACCAATGCCGCCATTGAGCGTATCGTTGCCGCTCTCGCCATACAGGACATCATTGCCACAAAGACCACTCATGACATCATCGCCACTACTGCCCTGATAGGCGTCCTTGCGGTTTGTGCCTTTCCACGTAATGCCCGGGGTAGGCGTCGTGCTGGCCTTGAACAACACCGGGACCCCCGGGTCTGCAATGCGGTTGAGAGTGACATCGCTGTCACCAAAAGCATTGTCGGTGAATATCAGTTTGATGGATGTGATTTTGCCGCTGGGATCAGTCACAAAACTGGCACCATCACCGCCGGCTGTTCGTTGAGTGAAGTCATACCAGCCCGGTGCGGTTAAGGCCTTGCCGTCCAGATCGACCAGCGTTTTACCCTGGGCAGCGTAGGCATCCAGCACGTCTTGAGCGACATACTTCATATAGCCATTAAAGTCAGCGGTGGTTACGCCATTCCTCGACACATCAATCACGACTTCAGTCTGGGTACCCACCCGCGAGGCATCGCTATCCCTGAGACTAACTGCGGCGTTCTGCGGGCTGATCGAGAACTGAATCGGATCCCATATCGTCGATAGGTTGGGTCCGACCGGCCTGCTACCGCCCACAGTACTGTCAGTGGGATTTAGCACCCGTACATTCGAGAGTTGAGCCGTGTCTTCCACAGCACCATCGGGTCGCGTGACAATGACGCTGATGATCGGTTTGGTATCCACCAACGTCCGGTTGACCGCAGCCTCGAATTTATCGACCGTGGTCCAGGCCAGAATAGTGACGGCATTTTGCTCACCGTCGATGATGCCATCACCGTTCAAATCGCCGGGTCTGGCATTGGGAGAACTCCCCAGGGCCGCCACCAGCGTTGCAAGAGCCTCCTCAACTACCTGTTCAATACCATCCACATCACGGTCATCATCCCTGGGCGTCGAGATATCAACCGAAGCGTCAGGCCTGAAAATGGTGCCCCCTGCCTCATCGTTAATCGTGGCCACACCAATCCTGCTGGCGCCGCCTGCAGCCGTGACAATCAGGGAGAACGTTTCAGGCCCCTCATAAACAATATCGTTATGGATCGGTATTCGGACCAGCAAAGTGCCGTTGTTGGCAGTCAGTGCAACGGGGCCCGAACCATAGGCCGACCAACTATTTCCGCCGTCACTGGATACTTCGATTGAGTCGTCATAGTCAGTTACTCGGGTGGCATTACCTGAGGCAACACTCAAGGTAAGCCCTTGGCCAGATTGTCCCTCTACGTTAAAAACCGCGAAAGGTGATGCTTCGTTTACAACAGGACTGGTCACTGTGAGAGGACTCAGGTTCACCGTGACGGTGCCGGTGTTGCTGTCGTGCAGGCCGTCATGGGCCTTGACGCTCAGCGTGTAGCTGGGGGTGGT
>JBKCCF010000096.1:0-26043 GCA_046305255.1 Methylococcaceae bacterium | reverse complement strand
CCTCTTCGGACCCATAAAAACCCCGACAGAATTTGCAAGAAAACAGGGGGGTATTATCTCATTTCTGGCAATTCCAAAGCTGAAAAGAGGGTCTTCTTCTACGATAAATCAATGGGCTACGAGTTGTTCAGCGCGGACTAATTACGCAGAATATATGGGGCTTCCGCGAAGGTTACTGATGACGCCCTGGTATAGGTGCGAGATGGTTTTCGAAGCGTCGCGCGCAATCATCCCAGCTATAGCCCAAAGCATAACGACGGCAATCGTCGCGATTGAGTGTCAGGGCGGTTTCTATTGCCACGGCAAGGTCATCGTGAAGGCAGCCAACCTTTTCGCTAAGAATGACGTCCCGCGGCCCCTGCACCGGAAAAGCCGCGACCGCAACGCCACATGCCAGGGCTTCCAGCATAACCAGACCAAACGTGTCGGTCAGGCTGGGAAAGACGAAAACATCGGCATCGGCAAGGTGATTTGCGAGATCCTCGCCACACTTAAAACCCAGAAACACAGCGTCAGGATAACGTTGCGCCAGCGCCGTCCGCTGCGGGCCATCACCGATAACGATCTTTGTGCCCGGAACCTTGAGGCCCAGGAATGCCTCGATATTTTTTTCGACGGCCACACGTCCAACGTATACGAGTTTGGCGCCAGAACCCGTAACTGTCGTCCTTTGATGTGGCTTGAACAGTTCGGTATCAACCCCACGTGACCACATTACCGGGTTGTTGATTCCATGGTTTCGGAGTTGTGTGACCAAACCGGGAGTAGCGGCCAGGGTGCGTTCGCCAGCGTTATGAAACCAGCTCAGGAACCGGTATCCCCAAGAAACCGGGATACCGGTTCGCACGTTGATGTATTCGGCAAACAGGGTATGAAAGGATGTGGTGAAAGGCAGGCCGCGCTTTTGGCAATACTGGCGTGCAGCCAGACCGAGCGGGCCTTCGGTCGCGATATGTATGGCATCAGGCCGTACCGCGTCCAGACGTTCTGTCAGCTTTTTTTTGCAGCCGAGCGCCAGTCGGATTTCAGGGTAGGTCGGACAAGGCCAATTGTTGAACTGGTCAGGAGTAAAGGTCTCAACAAGGTGTCCCTGATCTCTCAGTTTCCGAACGACGTTGCTTAAAGTTGTCACCACGCCATTGATTTGGGGGTGCCAGGCGTCGGTAATCAGGGCAAGTTTCACGTATGGGTCCTCGGCTGACCGGGTACGGGGTCCGGTTTGTTGTTTGAATCAGGCTCAAAACGACTGTGCAAGCCAGAGTGACCAACCGACCTTACCCTGCCGTGTGTACCTGAACGGCTAAATTACGGGCTTCTGATGAAGGGATGGTGAACAAACCGTTACTTTTGGATGACAGGTGATGATTGATTGGGATAAGAGCCGGGCCCTGCCGCTGTCAAGCGATTCCAGGATTTGCAAGCGAGCAGCTCTTGCCAGTTGGTCGCGCCGCAAGCCGTTAGGCAAGGGTGAGCAATAATGCAGATCAAGGTCGATACGCTTCAATTGCAGAATACGGAGGAGATGGCACAGGAAGGCATCATTGCCAATAAAAGGCGCAGGGTCAGCGGCCTCGCCTTGATAGCGCAATGCAATGGCTTGAATCGTGACACCGGCCAGCTGTGCGGGTTGAAACAGCTTGCCATGAAAGCGCTGAACCTGATGGCCGCTGGTTGTGGTGCCTTCAGGAAACAGCACCATGAGACTGCCACGGCGCAACAGCCAGGTCATGGTTTCGCAGGCAGTAGCCGTCTGTGCCGCATCTCCTCGCCGAATGAAGAGTGTGCCGATGCCCCGGGCAAGGCGTCCTATGACCGGCCAGGCAGCAATTTCCTCTTTGGCGACAAACAGGCAGGGTGACTGCGCACCAATAGCGATGATGTCCAGCCATGAAATATGGTTGGCGACCAACAGGCCTGCCTTTTGCGGGAGGCTGCCGCTGACATGCAGATGCAGATTGAGAATCCGGCACACCAGCCGATGCCAGTTACGGACGATGGCACCGCAATAGAGATCGGCCCGACGCCCGCAACACCCGCGCAGTAACGGCATCAGTGTCGAGACGGTCAGCATTCCCAGAAGGAACAGCCCCGCAATGCAAAAACCTTTAAACCAGAGTCGGAATAAGCTCATGGCCTGGCTCCCGATAGGTCGGCATGAACCGCTTTTCATAGCGGGATTGAAGTCGCGTCAGATCCAGCAGGATAAAAACATCCATCACATTGAAATCAGGGTCCCAGCACGGTTGGCCGCAGATCCGGCAGCCGAGGCGCAGATAGGCCTGTAATAACGGCGGGATACCGCTTTCATCAAGGACACAACGAAGATGATTGGGGACCGGCACTCGCGGGCGAACGTTGAGATCGCGGGACGCAAATTGATCGGGTCTGAACTGGCCATAAACGGCGTCGACGGCAAAGCCACTCGGCCCCGGCGCAATGCTGGCACACCCCATCAGGTAGGTAAAATGGCCCTGCGCGACATACTCCGAAAGGCCACTCCAGAGTGTGCCCAGTACCACGCTGCCGCGATGGGCCGAATCGACGCAGGTCCGACCAATTTCGAGAAAACGACCGGACAGACTGAGAACCCTGTCGAGTTCAAATTCAGACTCCGAGTAGAAACGGCCCAGGCGGCCGGCCGCTTCACCGGACAGTAGGCGAGTACAGGCCACGATGTCGCCCGATCGGGTGTCCCGAACCAGCAGATGATCACAATAATCATCGAACTCGTCATAATCGAAACCGGGAATGCGGGTTTTGAGGCAGGCCCCCATTTCCCCGGCAAAAATCCTGTAACGCAAGGCCTGAGAAGCGCGAACACTGGCAAGGTCGCAAGCGGTTTCCGCCCGATAGCGTCGACTATGCGCTGGACTGATGCTGATATCGGATGCCGTCATGAGGGTTCCGTAAAGGCCTGAAACTGGCGCAAAGATACGGGCAACTCATGAAGGCGATATTGCGGCGGAGTGAAGAAATGATGAAGCCGGCAGTGGTGGTCATTGGCAGGCCGCCGCGCCTAGCCCGGCGTTGGGGCTATACGCCACCGTCCATGGCATTCCATTCCTCCTCCTGCAGTAGTTCGGCTTTTTGTTTGCTGCAATCAATACCCTCTTTGGCCGAACGGGCGAGGCAGTCAGCGTAGACTTTTTTCAGGCGATATTCCTCGTTTAACTCGCCATCAGCCGACAGATCGGCCTTGAGGCCAGCACATCCGGTAGCGGTAAAAACGATCATAAGGAGGCAGCTAAAACATCGCATGGGGCACCTGAGGTCACGTCATGAGGGATTATTAGCTGCCGATTGTAACGGCTAAAAGTACTATTGCGCGGTGGGCTCAAGAGCTGCTGAGGGTCAAGGTGGTCATGATGCTGGCAGCACCGGCCGGGAGCAGTCGCACATCCTTCAGGTAAATGCGCGAATCAGGGAGATTGGCCTGTTCGATCAGGAAGCCGCGAATATTTTCAGCCCGGCGCTGGGCCAGTTGGCGCAGGGCGAGGTCATCTACCCGCCAGTCAGCCAGCGTTTTAGCTTTGGCGGTCGAAAACGCAGTGTCAGCGAGACTGGCGCCGGGAGCCAGTGCGTTCAGTTCCGGCGCATGAGGGTGTTGCTGACGATAGAACCCGGTAAATAGCCGCCTGTAATCCTCAGCCTCAAGGTCGGGCACCGGTGCACCATGCAGTCGAACACCCTGAAGGCGGAGTTCGGCGCGTCGGTCGCTCTTCAGTTGTTCGTCAAGTGCCTTCTCGGCCAGCGCCAGCCGATCCCGCTCGGGATCGGCCGATGCCTGAATGTCGAGGTTGAACGCCTGTCGGTCTGCCAGAGTCGAGGCGATCCGGGTCAGTTGTTCCTGGCTGGTCGGGTTTAACCGTTCCTCACCGGCAGCGAATCCCACGCTATCGAGCGGCTCGTCGCCCGCGCGGAGGGCGTCATTCATCAGATTTAAGGGCGACTGAAACAGTTTGCTGAATAGCCCGATAAAGACATCCCGATACAGTGTCAGCAGGCTGAATTGCGGATTACCGAGATTACCGCTGATCGGTAGGTCAAGATCGATGCGACCGCCGCTATCTTTCAATATCGCTACCGCCAGATCCGCCAGCCAGGAGGAGGCGCTCGGGTGGTCCACCCGTTCACCCAGGGTGAGCCGATCCAGAACCGCCCGGTTTTCGACCGCCAGCCGGCCATGCCTGAGTCTGTAGCGCAGATCCATGTCGAGTTTACCCCTCTCAATGCGATAGCCCGCGAATTTGCCGGAATAGGATGACAGTGACGTCAGGTTGAGCGCCTTGAATACCAGGGTGACATCGGTATCGTCACGAAAGTCCATGGGCTGCACGACGCCGAATACCTGAACCGGGGAGTTGTGGCTTATGCGGCCATCCATGACCAGCGTAGCGATAGTATCGGCTCGGGTGGACAGACTGGTGACGGTGCCATTCAATTGAGGTATCTCGGTCGAGAATCCCGGCGTCATGGTCAGGTCGGAAAAATCGACCAGGCCATCCTTGAGGCGTAGCAGACCAATACTGGCCATCGGGGTTTGTCCGCGCGGGGTTTCATGAACGTGAAGGGCCGCGAGTTCTGGCGGGACGGCCTCTTGTATGGGCGGCGCCAGTGCCTGTAACAGATTGAGATTCTGGCTCTGATCGAACGCGAAGCGCAGATAAGGCTGCTCGGCGGTCAGGATGCGGGTCATGAAGCGATGAGGGTGATTGCTGATCGCCAGCCCGTCGAATTTAAGGGAATTCCATTTGGCAAAGGGCTTGCCATAGGCGCGGTCAATCGAGTCAAGTTCAACAATATCGGCCGCGCCCTCATAATCGACCTGCAGGGAAGGCTCACTGTGGATCACCATGTCTCCCCATATATTCAGCCGTCCGCGCACTAGGTCGATGCCTGTCAGCGGCCGCCAGTAGGGCTCCACTGATTTCAGTCGAAGCTTGTCGATACCGAAGCGGAAACGGGCTTCAAAAGGATTGAGGCGCGCCCGGCCATCGGCCTCCACCTTGCCGTTTTCACCGATTTTGCTGTAGAGCGTGAAATCCATTTCATTGCGGGTACTCAGGTCGTCGACATGCAGCCGCGCCTGATTGAAACGGAGGCGGGCGGGTGGCTGGGTGGTTTCATCAAGGTAGTGCAGCGAAAAGCGGTCGAGATCCATATCGCCGATGTCGAGTTGCCAGGGTGGACGATCCGGGCTGTCCGTCGGTGCAGTCAGCTGAATGGCGGCAACACCGCGAACCTCCAGTTGACGGTCGTCGCGTCTGATGAGGTCCAGCTGCAGGTCTTCCGACTGTAGCGCTCTGGCCGTCAGTCTGCGCTGTCGAATATCGCCGCGGGCGTCCTCTAGAGCAAGACGGCCCAGCTGGAGCCGGCGGGGCGCGTCAGCTTCCGCGGTCGGCGCGCCCCCAGCAAGGTCTGCGCCGGGGGCGGTCATGGCGGCGGCGTGATCGGCGGCCCACGGGCTCTGGCCGGTGAGATCGGACACGGTGGCTGACTTTAACGAGAAGCGCTGATCGGTCAGCCCTGCTGCCAGAGTGTTGATATGAGCCGAGCCCACCCGGACATCGTGCAGCCGGGCTCCGGTCAGAGAGGCGTCGGCCAACGTCAGGTGCTGATGGCCCGGCTGGTAATGCAGGCCGGCGAGGACGGTGTGGGCGATTTCACCCCAGGCCGCGCTGAAGGCATCCGCTGTGAGTGCTGACAGACCCAGCTGGCCACTGTCCCAATGGTAGGTCGCTGCGGTCAGCGCGACCTGCGAGGCCTTGCCCCATGGGCTGCTGAGCAATGGGCTGTTGATGGCCGAGGCTGATACGGTGTGGCCCTTCAGATCCAGTCGTAGATCGCTGAGGGTGGGCGCAGACGCCACGCCGTTTGGCGGCAACCCCGTGGCGGTCAACCAGTGGGTCGTCAGTTGCCGCAGGGTCATTGATCCCGCGGCGATGCGCTGGGTGGCGATAGCATAGTCGATGTTTTGGGCCAGAACGCCGGTCAGCTTTCCCCATGCGCCCTGAAAGTGGGACAGTGCCAGTGACGCAAGCCACACGTGTGGATCTGCCGATTCAAACCGGACGGCACCTGAATCCAGCCGTTCCACCCTGCCCGCGGGGAGGACGAGTTGCGTGAGTGTGAGTGCTGCCAGTTGCGCATCGTAGTGGTTGAGATCGACCGACAGGTCCTGAGCCTCCAGTGAAGACAGCGTGCTCTGCCCGAGTATTGCGTTCGACAGGGACAGTTTGCCGAGGCTGAGGGTGTGCTCGCCGGCCGGTTTGTTCACCGCATCCAGGGCCAGTCGGGACAGTCTCACCTCAGGTCCGGGCGCGGCAACCGGTGCGAGGACCAACGCGTTAAGGCTCAGCCCTTCCGCCGCCACGGCCATATCCCCGACAGGGTCGCTGGTGGCGCCAAGGTCAAACGAAGCGCGGGTGCTGAGCGTACCGGACGATACCCGCCAAGGCAGCTGTGGCGCCAGGGTATCCAGCCAAAACGACAGGTCGAGTGCCTGGGCCTCCAGCCGGGCACTGACGGCGACGGGATTCAGATTCAGCGTACCGCCGACGGTCAGCCCGCCGACATCCCGACCCTGAAGTGCCAACTCAAATGGCACGGGAAGCGTGGCTGCGGCGCCGATACTGCCAAGCTCAAACTGCAGAGGACCGAGATGGCGGGGTTGCGTTACGCCGTGCAGACCGTCAGTGAGGATGATGTGGCCCTTGTTCAGGCGGAAGCCACCCAGACTGATGGGTAAGGGTCTATCCTCGTCCGGATGAGTTGGCGGTATCAGCGCAGCCAGATTCCAGTGGCCCGTCGCATCTCGGGTCAGGTGCAGTTCGGGCGATTCAAGTGCAAGTACCAGAACAGGCTTTCGTTGGCGGAGTGACTGCAGAAATTCGAGGTCGATGCTCAGGCGATCGCAGTTCAGCACCGGCCGGCCAACCGTATCCGTCAGCGTCAGCCCCGTGATCGTGAGTTCAGGCCCGAAAGGTCGGAAACCGATGTCCGCCACCGCGATGTGCAGGTCAGGGTTCATGGCGAATGCGGCCAGTAGTCGCGTCTCGAAGACTCTCGGCAACACGAGGCTGCCCGCAAGACCATACAGCGCCAGCAGGCTGAGCCAGACCATTATGAATCGTCCCTGCAGGGCGATGCGGGCAAACAGGCGGTTAATGATAAGCACTGGGGTCAGACGGGCCGGGTGAGGAGAGGATTTTACGGTAGCACGGACAGAATGGGCGGAAGATGCCGGGCGTTGGGCAATAAATCTCACGCGGCACATGGGGTTGTGCCGGCAGCGTTCCCACTGCCGCCGAGGCCGTGTTAGCGTATGCCCATACTTCGTGCCGGCACGCTGCAATCCATGACCCCGCCTATCGTCGCGCTTCACTCCGTCAGTAAAAACTACCTTGGCAAGTGCGTCTTGCCGGGGCTTGATCTGACTGTGCAAGAGGGCGAGTTTCTGACGCTGCTGGGCCCTTCGGGTTGCGGCAAGACCACGGCCTTGCGCCTGTTGGCAGGCTTCGAAAGGCCGGATGGCGGGGAGATCCGGCTGGATGGGGTCGTAATCAATCAACTTCCGGCTGCCCGACGCCCCATCAATACGGTGTTTCAAAGTTATGCCCTGTTCCCGCACATGGACGTCGCGGCCAATGTCGGCTTTGGCTTGCGTATGCAGGGTGTCCCGCCAGCAGAATGCAGGCGGCGGGTGGCTGAGGCACTGGAGCTGGTGCGGATGACCGAGTACCACAACCTCAAGCCGACCCGACTTTCCGGAGGTCAGCAGCAACGGGTCGCGCTGGCGCGGGCGCTGGTCAACCGACCTCGGGTGCTGCTGCTGGACGAATCGCTCAATGCGCTCGACTACCGGTTGCGTAAAGCCATGCAGAGCGAACTCAAGGCGTTGCAGCGGCGTTTGGGGTTGACCTTCATTTTTGTCACCCACGATCAGGAGGAGGCGCTTTCCGTATCCGATCGGGTGGCGGTCATGCGCGACGGCATCATCCAGCAGATCGGCAGTCCGCGCCAGATTTATCAAAACCCGGTGAATCTGTTCGTTGCCGGGTTTGTTGGCGAAAGCAATATCCTGCCCGGCCGGGTGGCGGCTGCGGGAGCCGTCGGGCGGGTAGATGTCAGGGTAGAACAGCGAATCTTGAGTCTGCAAACCCCGCTGGTGCTGCGGTCCGGTGATGCGGTACATCTGCTGATCAGGCCGGAAGACATGCGGGTGACCCGCGGGGAGGGCCTCCCGGCGGCCACGGATCCCTGCCAGCCGCAGCTGTGGCTGGAGGGCGTCGTGATGGAAAAGACCTATAAGGGCGTTACCATGGAGACCGCGATCAGACTGGAGAGCGGCAGGGTTGTTACGGCCTGCGAATTCATCAACGCCGGTGTTTTTAGGGCTGATGAGGGGCCAGGCCAGCGGGTCAGAATAGGCTGGGTGGCGAACAGGGAAACGCTTTTGCCCGTCGATGCGACGTAATCCTTTCATTATTGCCACGACCAGACTGCTGCCGGGGTGGCTGCTGCTGTTTGCGCTGGTGCCCATGCTGATGGTGCTGGCGGTTAGCGTACTGACGCGGGACGACGCCGGATTTGTCGCGCCGGTCGTGACGCTCGACAGTTACCGGCGCCTGCTGGAGCCGGTCTATATGCATGTGCTGGCTGATTCCATGGGAATGGCAGGGCTGGCGACGCTGCTGTGTCTGCTGATCGGTTATCCCTTCGCCTACCTGCTGGCCGGTGTCGGGCCGCGCTGGCGACCGTTACTGTTGACGCTGGTGATCATTCCGTTCTGGACCAACTCGCTGTTGCGGGTCTATGCCATTCGCAGCCTTATGGCAGCGCAGGGGCCAATCAATGGGGTTTTGCTTGGGCTGGGCCTGATTCACGAGCCGGTGCGGCTGCTCTACACCGGTGTTGCGGTCTGCGTGGGGCTGGTTTATGTCCTGCTGCCGTTCATGATTCTGCCCCTCTATGCCAGCTTTGATGCACTGGATCGTCGCCTGATTGATGCGGCGGCCGATCTCGGCGCTGGCCGTCGGGCCATCTTTCGGCATGTGATCTTGCCGCTGACAGCGCCGGGCATAGCGGCCGGCTGCCTGCTGGTTTTTCTGCCTGCACTGGGCATGTTCTTCGTCACCGATGTGCTGGGCGGCGCGCGTGAACTGATGATCGGCGCCTTGCTGAAAGACCAGTTTCTCGATGCCTGCGACTGGCCGTTTGGCGCTGCTGCAAGCGTGGTGGTGATTGGTCTCCTGGGGCTGTTACTCGGGCTGAATGGTCTGTTGCGGCGGGTATTGGGCGCGAATCAGGGGCGACCATGAGGGGCTGCCGTATGGTGTTGTGGATCGGTTTCGGCTTTCTCTATCTGCCGTTGGTAGTGCTGATGGCTTATTCCTTCAACACCACCGACTACGGTGTGCGCTGGGATGGAATCGGGTTGCAGTGGTACCGCAATCTGGCAACGGACGATGGCCTGATCGTTGCCGCATATAACTCGCTGACGGTCGCGGTGCTGGCTGCGAGTCTCGCGAGCGTGATTGGGACCCTGGGAGCTATCGGTCTGAGGCTTTACGAGAGTCGTGCCAGCAGGCTGGTGCATGGGCTGCTGTTTGTGACGCTGATGACGCCGGATATCGTCATGGGCGTGTCGCTGCTGGTGTTGTTTAGTGTGCTGTCCATCCCGCTGGGTTTCTGTTCGCTGGTGCTGGCGCATACTGCGTTTTGCCTGCCGTTTGTAACGATGACGGTGCTTGTCCGGCTGGAGGCCTTTGATCGCCATTTGATGGAGGCGGCGCATGATCTTGGTGCAAGCGAGGCCCGGGCGCTTTGGTTCGTGGTGTTGCCTCTGGTGCTGCCGGCCGTTGCAGCGGGCTGGTTGCTGAGTTTTACGCTGTCGCTGGATGATGTCGTCGTGAGTTTTTTTGTCACCGGCCCGGACTTCGATGTGTTGCCTTTAAGGATTTATGCCATGGTGCGGATGGGGGTAAAGCCGGAGGTGAATGCACTGGCAACACTGATGTTCGCCGGATCACTGCTAGTAATCACATTGGCGCATGGGCTGCTGGGCAGGAGCCGTATGTGATGCTGCGGTTGCCGTGGTGTATTACCCGTCGGATGGTGGCGCTGCTGGCAATCGTGGCGATGAATGCTCAAAGCCAGCCGGCAGAGGTCCGGTTTTTCAATTGGGCCGATTATCTGCCGCAAGAGGTACTGGAGCGGTTTACCCGCGAAACCGGCATTATGGTGCGCTACGCGACCTACGACAGCAATGAGGCCATGTATGCCAAGGTCAGCCTGCTGAAGGGGCAGGGCTATGATCTGGTGGTGCCATCAACCTATTACGTGGATCGTATGCGCCGGGCGGGGCTGCTTCACGCACTGGACCGATCGAAATTGCCGAACAGCCGTCACCTTGACCCACGGCATCTGAATCAGCCCTTCGACCCCGCCAATGTATACAGCCTGCCGTATCTCTGGGGCAGTACCGGTATCGGTCTCAATTCGGCGCGCATCGACCCCGCCACCTTGCTGTCCTGGGCTGATTTGTGGCGTCCACAGTTCAGGCGGACATTGCTGTTGCCCAATGATATGCGGGAGGTGTTTTTCGTGGGCTTGCGGACGCTGGGCTACTCCGGTAACAGCACCGACCCCGAACAGATCCGGCAGGCCTACGAAAAACTCCGGCATCTGATGCCTAATGTCCGGTTGTTTAATTCAGATGCACCCCACGTACTGTACCTGACTGGGGAGGTGGATGCCGGCCTCATCTGGAGCGGCAATGCCTACAGGGTTCAGCGCGCGGCCGCGCACTTCCGCTATGTTTTCCCGCAGGAGGGGTGCGAATTGTGGATGGATAATCTGGTCATCCCTGCAGGCGCAGAACACGTGGACAACGCCCATCGGCTGATCGACTTTTTGCTCCGTCCCGATATCGCACGTCTGATTGCAGACAAAACCCACTACGCATCACCCAACGCGACGGCGGTTCAGGCGATGCCGGCAGAATTGCGCGAAAATCCTGTCATCTATCCGCCCGCAGACGTGCTGAGTAAGGGCGAGTACATCGGCGATGTGGGGACCGCCATGAGCCTTTACAGCCACTACTGGGCGCGGCTGAGGGCCGGTGAATAGCGGGTGGGGTCCGTCGCTGGGGTCTCAAAGGCTGGCGGGCAAACCTGCAGCCAGATCGGGGTAGCGCAGGCGCACCTTCAGTTCTTCCAGCATGCGGCGGTTATCGAGACGCTTGGACTCTTCCAGAAAGGACAGCATATTTGGACTCAGCACCCGTCGGGCCTCTGCCAGACTGATGGCCGGTGGTCGGGGCAGACCATAGAGGTCGGCAATGCGCCAGAAATAATCCGACATGGTGGTGGGATGGCCGTCGCTGACATGGTAAACGCGGCCGGGCTGGCCGTTACGGGCCGCGGCAACACAGGCACTGGCAAGGTCATCGGCATGAATGCGGTTGCTATAGGGGGACTCCGCGGCCACCAGCACCGGTATGCCCCGCTGAACCCGTTCGACCGGCAACCGGCCCGGCCCATAAATACCCGGAACCCTCAGTACCACGAGCGGAATGCTGAGACGGGCGCTCCAGTCCTGTAGCAGACGTTCGGCCGCCAGCCGGCGCTGGCCACGTTCTGTCTTTGGGGCCAGCGGCCAGTCTTCGGTAATCCATTCGCCGCCACAATCGCCATATACCCCACTGGTGCTGATGTAGATCAGTTGTCTCGGCGGGGCTTCACGACTCATGTGCGCCAGCACGGCACTGAGCCGCGGGTCATCCCTGCCGGTCGGGGGCGGTGGGGCGAAGTAGTAGAGCGTGTCGACCTGTTCGGGCAGATGGCCAAGGCTTGCGGGCTGGTCGAGATCGCCCCGGCAGACGCCCAGACCCTGTTGGTGCAGGCGTTCACCAGCGCTGTCTGATCGTGCCAAGGCGGTCACCGCTGAGCCTGTTGCCTGCTCGAGGCGGGCTACGCGGCAGCCGATGTCACCACAACCGATAATCAGAATGCGGCGGGTCGTGGGGCAGGTCGCGGTTGTCATGGTGGGCTATCTCCGGCTGTTATCAAACGTGGAAGGGCGTTGGCGGTCTGGCTGGCGCTGGCGCCCAGCCCGGTTATAAGCCGTTATTTTCGGTACTATACTGCTAACCACCAAGTATTAGGCTTTTGCCGGATCGCTCATGAGCCCTTGCCGGACTACTCTCATCTGTCTCTTGCGTGTGCTGCTGCGGCTGCTCCCGCCCTGGGTGCATCCCCACCCCGCGCGCGAGCCGGCAGTCTCGTGGCGTGCGGCAGGGCTGGGCGCTCCTGGCGTCGGCCAAGGGTACTTTACGTTGATAGCAGCAGCGGGCGCCAGATGGGCGGCTCGCCGTTCGCGCCTGGAAGCAGGCGCGGGACGTGAGGGTGGATCAGGACAACCCACCGTGGCGGGTGGGGGCTGTGCCCATTGAGGTTTTGCAATGTCCTTGCGGGTTGGCGACTGGGCCGATGGCCCGGCTGGCGATGCCGGGAAGGTCGCCGTTTCACGATGGCTCAGTGACCATGGACTCTCCTTCGGCGTCAGCCATCACAATCAAATCACGCTCGTCCGCGACGGGCGTTGCATCCAGGGATCGTCCACGCGGTTCCATAGTTAGTCGGCATGCAAAGGCCCAGGGGGCCGGAGCGACAGGGTTATCACATGAAGTTATTTACCGGGGTTACGCTAGGGTGTTGTCTGTTAGCGTCAGTCAGTCATGGGTCCGATCTGGTGGTCGAGCACCGCGATGAACTGTTTTTTGACGAGCGTCTCAGTCTCAGGCAGGTGGTCGATACTACCTTTGAACGCTATCCAAATAATGCCCTGATCAGTGCCTTTCAGGAGGAGGTTACTGCGCTTGATCAGCGGAGTTCGAGCTGGATTGCGGGCTTTCCGATGCTCTATCTCCAATACATTGATGATGCCCTGATCACCAATTACGGCGTGAGTGAGATCCAGTCGGGTTACCAGATGCCGTTGTGGATGTGGGGCCAGCGGGAGGCCAGCCAGAAAGTCGCTGATCAGGCCCGCAAGAGTGCTGAAAAATATATTCACGCCCTCAAGCACGAAATCGCCGGCCTGGTACGGGATACGTTATGGAGTTTGCGCCTCGCAGAAAACCGGCTGACGCTTGCCCGCCAGATTTATGATGTGGCTGAAAAGCTGACTGCCGTGGTTCAGCGTCGAGTCGAATTGGGTGATCTCGCCCGAGCCGATGTGCTGCTGGCGGAGAGCGACCAACTGGAAAAGAAAACCCTACTGGTTCAGGCCGAGGCCGAGTTGATGCATGCCCGCAAGGCCTACCAGAATTTGACCCGCATGGATCGGGCTCCCCTGCGCTTTGATGAGGTCCAGAGTGCGCTCAAACATCTTGATGAGCGGCATCCTTCGATGGCGGCGGCCAATGCTTCCGTCGAGCGGGCACAGGCTGAGGTTGAGTTTACCCGTCTGTCCAAGCAAGGCAATCAGCCATCGGTGTTGTTAGGGACTGATAGCACCAGCGTGGACACTCAGCGCACTTACGGTACCGGTACCAACCTTGTGGTGCAGGTACCTATTGGCGGTGACGACTGGAATGCACCGCAGGTCGCCCAGTCCAATTTGCTGTTGAACGAGAAAATCGCCCAGCGCGAAACGCTGTGGCGCCAGCTGGAAAAAGCCCTGCACGAAGCTCAGCACAATCTTGAAGTCGACAAGGTCGCACTGACCATAGCCGAGCGTCGCAAAAGCATTGCAGAAACTCAGCTTGATATGAGTCGGATTGCCTTCGAAGCGGGTGAAATCGCCTTGATCGATTATTTGAAGATCCGCTCCAGCGCCTATGCCGCGATACAGGACCATGCCCAGCGCCTGATTCTGGTTCAGAAGGATACGGCGGTCTACAACCAGGTGGTGGGAGTGACGCCATGAAGTTCCAGATTTTTCTGCTGAGTCTCCTGGTTCTGGGGCAGGCGGCGGCCAGAGAAAAAGTACTCAAGCTGGATGCCGAACAGATCAGTCATCTGGATGTGCGCACGGCCTTGCCGGAGTCGGTGGCGACCATACCGCTGGCACAGGCACCGGGGCGGGTTGCCTTGCCGCCGGCGCGTGAATTTTCAGTCAGCGCCTTTCAGCCCGGAGTGATTACCCGGGTGAATGTGGCGCAAGGCGTCAAGGTCGATAAAAACGAAGTGTTGGCCGAAATCAACAGCGTGACATTACTGGATGCGGAGCGGACACTGGTTGATGCCAATGCTGCCTACCATGTGGCCGAGGCTCGTATGAAGCGGGATGAGACCCTGTTGCGGGAAGGGGTGATATCGAAACTCCGGACCCAGGAAACCCGCGGTGAGTTCGAGCGGGCGCGGGCCGCCCTGCGGGCCGCCGAGCAGACCTTACTCGCATCGGGCGTCAGTGCCGGGGCGATCAGTACGCTCAAAATCTCCCAATTGATCAATGGCATTTATCAGGTGCTGTCGCCAGTGGATGGGGTGGTGCTGGATCGTATGGCTATTGTGGGACAGAGGATTGATGCCCTGTCACCGTTGTTTCGAATCGGCAAGCTTGGTGAGTTATGGCTGGAGGTGGATATGCCACAAGAGCGCTACAAGGAAGCCGGGATAGGCGATGTGGTGACGGTGGATAACCCGCGTGCGCGTGCCCGCATCATCGAGATTGGACAGAACGTCAATTTGCAAAGTCAGAGCGTGCTGGTTCGTGCGCGCGTGGAGCAGGGTGCCGAGTGGCTGCGGCCCGGCATGCAGGTCAATGTCCAGTTGATGCACCGCAGTACGGACCGAGGCTTCCGGGTGCCGCCGGAAGCGGTGTTCAGCCACGAAGGGCGGCACTATGTTTTCGTCAAACAGGCCTCCGGCTTCGAAGCACGGGAGGTGGCGGTTGCCGGTCAGGAGGCTTACGGAATAGTGCTGCATGAGGGGCTAGCAGAGGGCGAGGAGGTCGTGGTGCAGGGGGTGGCCCCGCTCAAATCCGCCTGGCTGGGGGATGCCGGCGGCAGTAGTCACGGGCACGCTGAATGATTGCCCGCGTCATTCGGTTCGCACTTACCCAGCGCGTCTTTGCGCTGCTGGCCGCATTGATGTTGGCGGGGGCCGGCTGGTTTGCCGCGCTGGATTTACCGATTGATGCCTTCCCTGATGTGTCGCCGACCCAGGTAAAAATCATTGTCAAAGTGCCGGGCATGACGCCGGAAGAGGTCGAGATGCGGGTCACGGCACCGATTGAGGTCGAGTTGCTGGGCATCCCGAGGCAGACCATGTTGCGCTCAATCGCAAAGTACGCGCTCACCGATATTACGATTGATTTTGAGGAAGGTACTGACATTTATTGGGCGCGGCAACAGGTGGCCGAACGCTTGAATGGGGTCTGGGCCAACCTGCCGGGCAATGCCGAAGGCGGTATGGCGCCGATGACCACGCCGCTGGGCGAGATGTTCATGTTTACAGTCGAGGGCGAGGGGTTGAGCCTTGCTGAGCGCCGCAGCCTGCTGGACTGGGTGATTCGGCCTGCCCTGCGGACCGTCTCCGGGGTCGCTGATGTCAATGCGCTGGGTGGGATGGTGCGTAGCTTCGAGGTGATACCCGACAATACCCGGCTGGCGGCCCGGGGGGTGGACGTGGCGGCGCTGACGAAGGCGCTGGAGTCGAATAACCGCAATGATGGGGCCGGTCGTTTGTCGCAGGGCGAGGAGTCGCTGCTGGTTCGTGCCGAGGGCCGGATTGTTGATCTCGACGATGTTCGCAAGATCGTTATTGCTGATCGCGAGGGTATTCCCATCACCATCGGCGATGTGGCGGAAGTCAGGATCGGCGCATTGACACGCTATGGCGCAGTGAGCCAGAACGGACAGGGTGAACAGGTTGAAGGGCTGGTATTGAGCCTTCGCGGGGCTAATGCCCGTCAGGTCGTCGCGGGTGTTGAAGCAAAACTGGCGGAGATCAAACCCGCCTTGCCGAAGGAATTGACGATCAACGTGTTCTATAACCGCAGTGTTCTGGTCGGCAAGGCGACGGCGACCATCATTCGTGCGCTGGTCGAGGCGACGCTGTTGGTGGTGATTTTGCTCGTGCTGTTCCTGGGTGATCTTAGGGCGGCGTTGACGGTGGCGCTGATTCTGCCCATGGTGGCGCTATTCACTTTCCTGCTGATGAATTATTTCGGCATCACGGCCAATCTGATGAGTTTGGGTGGACTGGCGATTGCCATCGGTAAGCTGGTTGACCCTGCGGTAGTGGTGGTGGAGAACATCACGACGCATCTTGCCGAGCACGACAGGACTGGCCGGTTGCCGCGCCTGCATGTGATCTATCGGGCAATGCGCGAGGTGATGGCGCCGGTGGTTTCCGGGTCGATCATCATCGGGATTGTATTCGTACCGCTGCTTTCCCTGCAGGGATTGGAGGGCAAACTCTTCAGGCCGGTGGCATTCACCAACGTGTTTGCCATGAGCGGGTCGCTGATGTTCTCGCTGATCATCATTCCGGTGCTGGCGTCTTTCCTGATGGTTCGAGTCAAGCATGATGAGCCGTGGTTGCCGCGCAAACTGCAGGCGATTTACCGACCGGTACTTTTATGGGCGTTGAGCCACTCACGCATTGTGATGGTAGGCGCCGGGCTGCTACTGCTTTCGAGTGTGATGGTGTATACCCAGATCGGCAAAACGTTTATGCCGACGCTGGATGAGGGCGATATCATCGTTCAGGTCGAAAAGCTGCCTTCGATCAATCTTGAGCAGTCGGTGAGAATAGACGGCGAGATTCAAAAGGCGATACTTGAGCACGTGCCGGAGGTGGAACGGATCACCGCTCGGGTCGGAGCCGACGAAATCGGACTTGATCCTATGGGTTTGAACGAGACGGACACCTTCATGGTGCTGAAGCCGGAGTCAGAGTGGCGGATGCAGGGCAAGGAGGCGCTGATTGATGAAATACGCAAGGTTTTGGATTCGATACCCGGCATAGCCTACGGATTCACACAGCCCATTCAGATGCGGGTGACCGAAATGTTGACCGGCGTGAGAGGTGATGTGGCGGTTAAGCTCTATGGGCCTGAGTTATCGGTACTCAATGCCAAGGCAGAGGAAGTTGCTGCCGTGATGCATGAGATCAATGGGGCCTCCGACGTCTTTACCCTGCGTAATGAGGGGATGCATTATCTGGTGGTCCGGGTTGATCGGTTGGCGGCGGGTCGGCTGGGGCTGGATTCCGATACCCTGGCCGATACCTTGCGAACGCAGATTGAGGGCCGCAAGCTTGGGGTCGTTCAGGAGGGCATGCGTCGTACACCCCTGCTGCTGCGTGGCGCGGGAGATCCTTCTTCCCTCTCAACATTGCAGATTTCATTGCCGGATGGCCGGCAGGTTCCTTTGGCGGCCGTGGCCCGACTGGAATGGGTGGAGGGTGCCGTGTCGGTATCGCGCGAGCGGGGCCAGCGGTTTTCTGTCGTCCGCAGCAATGTCGTGGGTCGTGATCTGGTGGGGTTTGTAGAGGACGCTAAAAAAGCAGTCGCGGAAAAAGTGTTGTTGCCATCCGGCTATTTCATCCAGTGGGGTGGCCAGTTTGAGAATCAGCAAAGAGCAGCTCAACGCCTCGCGATTGTTATTCCGGTATCGTTGGGCCTTATTCTTCTGCTGTTGTATTCCACCTTCGGTTCAATGCCCCAGGCTTCTTTGGTGCTGTCAAATGTGCCGTTGGCCCTGATTGGCGGCGTTTATGGCATCTGGTTTTCGGGGGAGTATCTGTCGGTATCCGCCTCGGTCGGATTTATCTCGCTACTGGGTATTGCGGTGTTGAATGGCGTGGTAATGGTCAGTTACTTCAATCAGTTGCGGGCTCAGGGTATGCCGATGGATGACGTTGTGGTGGTAGGTGCCATGCGCCGATTGCGGCCAGTGCTGATGACCGCAAGCATCGCGGCATTTGGTCTGATTCCTCTGTTGTTTGCCACCGGGCCGGGGTCGGAAATACAGAGGCCGCTGGCCGTGGTGGGCGTCGGTGGTCTCTGTACCTCAACGTTGCTGACATTGGTGATGCTACCGGTGCTGTATCGACGTTACGGGGAAACGAGAGTAGCCAAATCGCTATAGCCAAGCCACTGTTACGCACGAGTAGGACTGCATGAACAATCGCCTGAATGAATCCCGTTGGCTGGTAGTGTCAGTCCCGGCAAAGATCGAAGATAGTCTGGTGGACTGGTTGCTGCTCCATACTGGCGGCAAGGATTTCAGTAGTGTCGCCCTGAATGGATACTCGCAGCACCATGAGGAATTCACCGTATCGGAGCAGGTTGCCGGCTACCGGCAGCGAATAAGATTTGAGCTTTTACTGTCCGCAGCAGAAGCAGATGGGGTTGTGGCAGGTTTAAAGAGGGACTTTTATGGCACCGGATTACGATATAGCCTTTTCCCGTTGCTGGAGGGGGGGGAAATATGACCCGTTAGACCGGTTGATCCGGTGGTCTTTAATTCTTTAATCAAGAATTCTTTAATCAAGACGGGGGGAGTACGCTACGGATGGCGGGTTCCAGTGTCTCGAAGGTAAAACTAAAGCCGAGTGCCAGCGCCCGTTCGGGGAGCACACGTTGGCTACCCAAGAGGAGTTCAGACATTTTACCCGCGCCTAGCTTCAGGAGCCAGGCTGGGATCGGGAAGACAGCGGGCCGATGAAGGCAAGTGGCCAATGTGGTCGTGAAATCGCTATTTGTTACGGGCTTGGGGGCTGTTGCGTTAAATGCTCCCCGGGCAGATACGTTTCCCAGCAGAAAGCACGCCAGGGCCACGTGGTCATCAATATGTATCCAGGACATCCACTGTCGCCCATCGCCGATAGGTCCTCCCAGACAAAGCTTGAAGGGTAGTAGCATCTTTTCGAGAAACCCTCCTTGCTTGCCAATGACCAAGCCGGTTCGCAGGAGGCAAACGCGTATCCCCAGACGCTCTGCGTTGAGTGCGGATTCTTCCCAATGCTTGCAGAGTTCATGACCGAAGCCAGCGCCGCCTGAGACTGATTCGTTGATCGTGCGGTCGCCCTGATCTCCATAAATCCCGATTGCTGATCCGCTGATGAAAACGGTCGGCTTTTTTTTTGCCATAGCCATCGCGTGAACCAATTGGTCTGTAAGGGTCACCCGGCTGTCCCATAGCACTTTCTTGCGCGTGCTGCTCCAGCGACGAGCCATGATCGGCTCACCTGCCAGATTGATGACGGCATCAAAAGACTTGTCAGGAGTCCATTCAGTCAAACGCTCCATCACCGACACGTCTTCACCACAGCGGTTCAGGGCTACTGTACGGTTACGACTTAGAACGGTTAGTTTATGTCCGCCGGATTTGAGTACGCTGCACAAGCGACGACCGATAAAGCCGGTTCCGCCAGTGATGAGGATGTCCACTAATATCTCCCTTCAGGTACTTCGGTAGTACTTGAGATCTGAAAACAGGACTGAATTCGGGGTGGGCTTACGTCTGAAACCAGACGATGGCATGAAGAGGATCAAGGTATGCGACAAGCCCGAATTTACAATTTATTGGGCGTGTCCGGACTCGTCGCTACGAAGGCGGAACTTAGTTCTTCTCTTCGTCGTTGAATACCCAGCGTACGAAGAATACTGCGGCTACGATGATACCTAAGGTGACAACAATACCAACAGGCGATCTCATCTTTTCAACCAACTCAAGGATCATTCCCATGTTCTTATACCTTTGTAAATTTTGTTTGCTAAATAATGGCTTCTTATAGCGTCAGGCGCTCTGTTAATAATACAGTGTGCCAGCGCCCTGTCAAGATAAGCCAAGCCTAGATTACGTGCTTGTAACGCTTGAACGCCAGCGTCAAATCGCCGCAGGCTTGGGCTATTTAGCTGAAAAAAAACCGGGGACTAGCCCCGGAATTAATTTGATCAACCCGCCTTATCCTAGTGCTTTTGTGATCCGGGCAAGGCCCGGTTATATTTTTATCCTAGGGATGCGAGACGGGTCTAGCTTCGACTCTTACAGAGAAGGAGCTGAAGGGGCTTCCAACTTCTGACCATCGCCATCAGGAGAGTTACCGCAACCGACAACAACCAGAGACATCAGCAGAACGCTAACAACGCAGAGCAACTTTTTCATAAGGAACCTCCTCATTGAACAACTGAGAGTTATAGTTAATGGTGCCGTTAAGCACGGGCAATTTATAAATAACCTTGAGCCAAAAAGCAAGAGGGCCGTGCGACCTTTTGTCTCACCTTCGCTTACATCCCATAGGCGCCAATTGCCCCCGATGAGTTGGAGGGCTGCCAAGCATGGAATAAATATTCTTAAATATCAAATTAATAAGATGTCAGCATCATTGGTCTGAAGCTCTTCGGGTTGGGTGCCTCGTATACGCTCCAGGGTGCTAAAGTCGAAGATCGTGCGGTCTGCCAGTTGCGAAGGTGCCACGTTTTGAATGGCAGTGAAGATGGTCTCGACCCGGCCGGGGTGTTGCTTTTCCCAGTCCCTCAGCATGTTTTTCATTGCTCTTCTTTGCAGATTTTGCTGCGAGCCACAGAGATTACAGGGAATAAGGGGGAAAGCCCTGGTGCGGGCGTAAGCGTCGATATCCTCTTCCTTGCAGTAGGCGAGCGGTCTTATCACGATGTGCTCGCGGCTGTCACTGAGCAGTTTTGGGGGCATAGCCTTGAGGCTGCCCCCGTAGAAAAGATTAAGGAAAAAGGTCTCGATAATGTCATCCCTGTGGTGGCCAAGCGCGATCTTGGTGATGCCATTCTCGGCGGCGTAGCGGTATAGCACCCCTCTACGCAGTCTTGAGCATAGCCCGCAGGTGGTTTTCCCCTCTGGTACCACGCGCTTGACAATACTATAGGTGTCTTGCTCGATGATGTGGAACGGAATCTGTCGGCTTCGCAGGTAATCGGGCAGGACGTGCTCGGGAAAGCCGGGCTGTTTCTGGTCCAGATTGACTGCGATGATGTCGAACTGGATGGGCGCATTCAACTTAAGGCTAAGCAGAATATCGAGCAGGGTGTAAGAGTCCTTGCCTCCGGAAAGACAGACCATGACCTTATCGCCAGCTTCTATCATGTCGAAGTCGGCGATGGCTTGGCCGGTCAGTCGCCGGAGGCGTTTCTGTAGCTTATTGAATTCGTGGCGCTGCTTTTCGCCCAGCTCACGCGTGGCGCTATCCGTCATGTCGCCGAAATACGAGGCTGGCGTTGGTGCCGCCGAACCCAAAGCTGTTGGACATTGCAGTATTGATCAGGGCATTGTCGATGCGTTCGCGCACGATCGGCACGCCCTCAGCGCCGGGGTCGATATTTTGGATATTGGCAGACGCAGTAATAAACCGACCCTCCATCATGAGTAGGGTGTAGATGGCCTCGTGAACCCCTGCAGCACCAAGAGAGTGTCCTGACAGTGATTTTGTGGAACTGATTTTGGGGATGTTTGAACCGAACACTTCCTTGACGGCTTGCAGTTCCCTGATATCACCGATTGGCGTGCTTGTACCATGGGCATTGATGTAATCAATGGGCTCCTTCGTGTCCTGCATGGCCTGCTGCATGCAGCGTACCGCGCCCTCGCCCGAGGGTTGAACCATGTCATAGCCGTCTGATGTAGCGCCGTAGCCGGTGAGTTCCGCATAAATCCTCGCCCCTCTGGCCTTTGCATGTTCAAGCTCTTCAAGAACCAGTACACCACCGCCACCTGAGATAACGAAGCCATCACGGTCGGAATCGTAGGCCCTGGAAGCAATCGCGGGAGTCGAGTTATATAGGGAGGATAAGGCGCCCATCGCGTCAAACAGGACTGTTAGCGTCCAGTGCAGCTCTTCGCCGCCGCCTGCAAAAATGATGTCCTGCTTTCCGAGCTGGATCAGCTCTGCGGCGTTTCCGATGCAGTGGGCGCTGGTCGCGCAGGCGGAACTGATTGAATAGTTGACCCCTTTTATTTTGAAGGGAGTAGCCAGACATGCCGAGTTGGTATTGGACATGGTCCGCGGCACCATGTAGGGGCCAACTTTTTTGATGCCCTTTTCGCGGAAGGTATCCCAGGCGTTGATCAGATTTGATGTTGATGGACCACCAGAGCCCATGATGAGGCCTGAACGAGGATTGGATACCTCCGACGGTTCCAGGCCGGCGTCAGCAATGGCTTCTTCCATTGCCAGGTAGTTATAGGCGGCACCTTCGCCCATGAAGCGGCGTATCTTCCTGTCGATCACGTCATCCGGATTGATTTTCAGGGGGCCGTGGACGTGGCTGCGGAAGCCCAGTTCGGCATATTCCTCACTGAATACGATTCCGGATCTGCCGCTGTGCAATGACGCAGCCACCTCATTCTTGTTGTTGCCAATGCTGGAAATGATGCCCAGACCGGTTACTACTACTCGTCTCATGATTGCAGCCCCTCAGAAGTCGTCTGTCGAGGTGAAAAGGCCGACTCTAAGGTCGTTTGCCTCATAAATCACGCGGCCATCGCACGCCATTTCGGCGTCGGCAATCCCCATGACCAATTTTCTCATCATCACCCGCTTTAGGTTGATACGATAGGTTACTAGTTTGTTATTAGGCAAGACTTGCCCACGGAACTTGACTTCGCCGACGCCCAAGGCCCGCCCACGTCCGGGGCCGCCCATCCAGCCGAGATAAAAACCGACCATTTGCCACATGGCGTCCAGGCCAAGACAGCCAGGCATCACCGGGTCGTTTTGGAAATGGCAATCAAAAAACCAGAGAGCGGGTGTGACGTCCAGTTCAGCGACAATCTGGCCCCTATCGAATAAGCCCCCTTCCGATGAAATATGCGTGATGCGATCAAACATGAGCATTGGGGGTAGGGGCAGTTCAGCATTGCCAGGCCCAAACAGATCACCCCGACCGCACTGAAGCAGTTCCTCCCGGGTATAACTGTTCTTGGTGTGCTGGCGTGTGGAGGGTTCCGAGAGTGTCATTAGCGTGCCAAGGGTTATAATTTATTGTTAGGAATAGGGATAGCTGTCGACTTTTGCCGGGTTTGCCGCCTTGTGCGGTTGTCCCGTTATGACAAGCGAATCGGTTACCGTCATTACTGTGATCCGGTTAACCTGACTACCCCTCCGCTTTTAGCTGCGGGTGGATTCAAAAAAAACGTACCATCATACCAGAATCAAACGCGGATAAATCGTGGCTCGCTCGCAAGGTGAACTGGCCTGCAAGAGAGCCACAGTTGATCTGATCTGCGTAATATCAAGGCAACTTCAAAATGATTCAGCAGACCGAAACAGCCATTCCGGGCCGCATCGACTGGGCGTACATCAAGACCGTGGTTTTCGCTCGCAAACGGGTATTGCTGGTGGCCCATCTGGTTGCCATTCTGGCAGCGGTCGTCGCCGTGCCGGTCCCATTGCTGATGCCCGTGCTGGTGGATGAGGTTTTGCTTGAGAAGCCGGGCATGGCCGTTGCGACCTTGAATCGCCTTCTGCCTGATGAGTGGCAGACAGCGGGTGGCTACATCTGTGCCGTCTTGTTTTCAACGGTATTGCTGAGAGTGCTGGGGGCCTTTTTCAATGTGATACAGACCCGTCAGTTCAGTCTGATTTCCAAGGACATCATCTACCGTATCCGTTGCCGTCTGATAGGCCGCCTTGAACGTATTTCCATGGCCGAGTATGAGAGCCTTGGCAGCGGTGCGGTAGTGACGCATATGGTCACTGACCTGGACACGCTGGATGCCTTTGTCGGAAGCACGGTTGCCCGCAGCCTGGTCGCGATGCTGACCCTGGCAGGAACGGCAGCGGTACTTTTCTGGATGCACTGGAAGCTCGCCTTGTTCATCATCCTGCTTAATCCCGTCGTGATCTTTTTCACCCGGGTATTGGGCAAGCGGGTCAAAGCACTGAAACGGGACGAAAATGCCGCGATCGGCGCTTTTCAGTCAGCGTTGACCGAAACCCTGGATGCTATCCATCAAATACGCGCCAGCAACCGCGAGCGGCATTACTTCGAGCGTCTGGTCGCCGATGCCCGAGCCGTGAGGCAACATTCCGCCGCCTACGCCTGGAAGAGTGATGCTGCCAGCCGCATGAGTTTTCTGGTGTTCCTGACCGGATTCGATGTGTTTCGGGGGGTGGCATTACTGATGGTCGTGTATTCCGACCTCAGCGTAGGCGAAATGATGGCAGTGGCGGGTTATCTCTGGTTCATGATGGCTCCGGTGCAGGAGGTTTTGGGGATGCAGTATGCCTATTTCGGCGCAAAAGCCGCGCTGGAGCGCATCAACAGGTTCTGTCAGCGCCAGTTGGAGCCTCAATACCCCCATTGCGAAAACCCTTTCACAGGCAAGGATACGGTGGGGGTTTATGTAGAGGACCTGCACTTCAGGTATGGTCAGGGCGGTGAGATCCTGCAAGGCATTAGTCTTGAGATCCAGCCGGGCGAAAAAATAGCACTGGTGGGCGCCAGCGGAGGAGGCAAATCCACCCTGATGCAGGTGCTGATCGGTCTTTACCCGCCCAGCAGCGGCATGATCTACTTCGATGGTGTACCGATGAACCGGATCGGCATGGATGTGGTGCGGGAACATGTCGTCACCGTGTTACAACATCCGATACTCTTCAATGACACAATCCGGGCCAACCTCACGATGGGACGGCCAGCAAATGACGCCGCGCTCTGGGCTGCACTCGAAGTTGCCCAAATGCGGGATGTCATTGAAGGCTGTCCCGACGGGCTCAATGCGGTGGTGGGGCGTCAGGGGATGAGATTGTCCGGGGGGCAGCGACAGCGGCTGGCGATAGCCAGGATGGTGCTGGCCGATCCCAAGGTTGTCATTCTCGACGAAGCCACCTCGGCGGTTGACAATGTCACCGAAGCCCAACTCTATCGCGCACTGGACGCCTTCCTCGAAGGCCGTACGACGCTGATCGTCGCCCATAGGCTCAGCGCCATTACCCATGCCGACCGCATACTGGTGTTTGAGGACGGGAAAATAGTTGAAGATGGCGACCATGAAACCCTGATCTCACGGCGCGGGCTATACTCCAAGCTGTATGGTGTACCGACGCTGGCTATAGCCGGGGCGCGGTCTGTTGCAGTTAACTGAAGATGAGCCGGGTCGTCGACTGTGCTGAGTGCTGGGGAGGGCAGGCGTGAGGCTGAGGTTATGTTCGCCCCCTCTTTAGTCCATGATTAATCCGACCTTAAATTGCCGAAACCGTGCCGTCATACGATCTACATACCCACTCCACCGCTTCCGATGGCGCCTATGAACCCGCCGAGCTGGTAAGGCATGCCGCAGCAGCTGGTATTGAGGTGTTGGCACTTACCGATCACGATTCGACGGCAGGCCTCGACCAGGCGGATCTGGCCGCAGATGAGGTTGGCATACGCCTGATTCGCGGGGTCGAGATTTCGGTAACGTGGGAAAAAAAGACTCTGCACCTGATCGGTTTGAATCTGGATCCTAACTGCCCTGCGCTACAGGATGGCTTGCTTGGCCTGCAGCAATTGCGTGACGCGCGTGCCCGTGAAATGGGCGCCAGATTGGAACGGGCCGGCATACCCGGCGTGTTCGAGGCGGCGTCCATTCTGGCGAATGGTGGAATGGTCACCCGTACGCACTTTGCCATCCATCTGGCGCGATTAGGGCTGGCGGCGGATGTGCGCGATGTGTTCAACCGCTACATCACTCCCGGCAAGCCCGGCTATGTTTCCACCCAATGGGCTGATATGACGCAGGCCATCGGCTGGATACAGGGGGCGGGCGGGGTCGCCGTGCTGGCTCATCCCCAGCGCTACAAGTTGACGGGTAGTTGGCTGCGCCGCCTGTTGGGAGAATTCAAGCAGGTGGGGGGAGCGGGCCTTGAAGTGCTGTCAGGAACCGCTTCTCCTGGTGATATCCAGTCCAGTGCCGAATATGCCCGCCGCTTCGACTTGCTGGCCTCCTGCGGGTCGGATTTTCACAGCCCCGCCCATGGCTTCCCCAAACTGGGGCGACTGCCGCCGATGCCCGCCGGTCTCACGCCGATATGGACGGCCTGGGAGGATCGAGCGCCCACATCGACGCCC
>JBKCCF010000095.1:0-22126 GCA_046305255.1 Methylococcaceae bacterium | reverse complement strand
ACATGGTGAGCAGGAAATTTTGGCCACGGCGCCCGTATACCCAGGCGGTGCGGAGAATAAGGTGCTGGACACCCGACTGTCGAATGGCCTGTTCGCCCGAAAGTTTGCTCAGGCCATAGCTTCCCAGCGGGCCGGTGACATCATCCTCACGGTAGGGGGTGCCTGCATCGCCGGGGAAGACATAGTCGGTGGAGTAGTGAAGCAGTCCGGCACCGACTGCCAGCGCCTCTTCCGCCAGCAGGCCACACGCTTCGCCGTTGACCTGATGCGCCAGTTCCGGCTCCTGCTCTGCCTTGTCTACGGCGGTGTAGGCGGCTGCGTTGACTATCAGGTGGGGGCGCACCGAGCGGACGGCCGCGCGAAGAGTGGCCGGGTTAGCAAGGTCGAGCGGCGGGTTACTGGCGCGGCCAAGGGCGATGGTTTCGCCGAGACAGGCGAGGCTGCGTTTCAGTTCGTAGGCCACCTGACCTTCATGACCGATCAGGAGAATTCTCATGCGGGGCGCACCGTCAGTTCTTCAACCAGAAAATCCTTAAGCCGTCTGCCAGCCTGATCCTTGGCCGAAAGTTCCGGGTTTGTGATGGGCCAGTCTATGCCGATATCGGGGTCATCCCAGCACAAACTGAATTCGGTTTTGGGGTTGTAGAAGGCTGTGCATTTGTAGGAGAAAAGCGCCACATCGCTGGTGACGCAAAAACCATGGGCAAAGCCCTCGGGTACAAACAGCTGCTGATGATTGTGCTCGGATAGCGTTACGCCAAACCACTGGCCGAAGGTGGCAGAACCCGCTCGCACATCGACCGCGACATCGAAGACTTCACCGCGCACCACGGAAACCAGTTTGCCCTGGGGGCCGGGGTTCTGGAAATGCAGGCCGCGCAGGATGCCCTTGCGCGACAGCGACAGGTTGTCCTGAACAAATTCCCGATCCAGTCCCGCCTCTGCATAACGCCGACGGTTCCAGCTTTCCTGGAAATAGCCCCGCTCGTCGCCGAAGACATCGGGGGTGATCAGTAGTACGCCTTCGAGCGGGGTGGTGTCGATGATCATGCGGGATGGCCCATTTTCAGCAGGTTCAGTAGATATTCGCCGTAATTGCTTTTCCGCAGTGGCTCGGCCTGGGCTGCCAGTTGTTCAGAGCTGATCCAGCCCTGACCCCAGGCGATTTCCTCGGGGCAGCAGATTTTGAGTCCCTGACGTTCCTCAATGGTCTGGATGAAATTACCTGCCTGCAATAGCGAATCGTGGGTGCCGGTATCAAGCCAGGCAACACCACGGCCCAGTTTCTCAACATGCAACTGCTGTTGCGCCAGGTAGAGCGTGTTGATGTCGGTAATCTCCAGTTCACCTCGGGCGCCGGGCTTGAGATCGGCGGCCATGTCCAGTACCTGGTTGTCGTAGAAATAGAGGCCGGTGACCGCATAATTGGATCTCGGTGCTTTCGGTTTCTCGACCAGACCAACTACGCGCCCGCTGGCGTCGAATTCGGCGACGCCGTAGCGTTCGGGATCTTTCACCCAGTAGCCGAATACCGTGGCACCCTCGGTCCGGGCCGCCGCCCGCTGCAGGTCCTCTGACAGACCGTGACCATAAAAGATGTTATCGCCAAGGATCAGGCAGGAGGGATCGTGCCCCACAAAGTCACGACCGATGATGAAGGCTTGAGCCAGTCCCTCCGGATTGGGCTGCTCCCGATACTGAATGCTGATGCCCCACTGACTGCCATCGCCCAGCAGATGCTGAAACATGGGTGCATCCATGGGGGTGGTGATGATCAGCACATCACGGATGCCGGCCAGCATCAGCACCGACAGCGGGTAGTAGATCATGGGTTTGTCATAGACCGGCAGCAGTTGTTTGCTGACTACGTGGGTCAATGGATGCAGGCGGGTGCCGGAACCGCCAGCCAGGATGATGCCCTTGGTGGATACTGCGCTCATACGCGTTGGGTCCTCAAACAGATAAGGGGTGTACTGCAGAACGCGGGTCTGTGCCGCGAAGCCGGAGCCGGAGCCGGAGCCGGAACGGAGGTCTGGCTTCAGCTCCTGCCCGTGTGGATCAGTCGCCGGTGCCGAGACGCTCACCGCGATAACTGCCATCCATCACCCGCTGGCACCAGTCATGGTGGTCGAGATACCAGTTGACGGTTTTGCGCAGGCCCGTCTCAAAGGTTTCCTGGGGCTCCCAGCCGAGTTCGGCTTTGATTTTGCTGGCATCTATCGCATAGCGCTGATCATGACCAGGCCGGTCGGTGACGAATTTGATGAGGTTTCGGTGCGGGACGTGCGGTGAATCGGGACGACGTTCGTCCAGCAGATCGCAAAGGGTATGGACGACGTCGAGGTTGGTCTTTTCGTTGTTGCCACCAATGTTGTAGACCTCGCCCGGGGTACCCTCGGCCAGCACCCGCTCAATGGCCCGGCAGTGGTCTTCTACGTACAGCCAGTCGCGGATATTGGTTCCGGCGCCGTACACCGGTAATGGTTTGCCCTGCAGACCGTTCATGATCATCAGCGGGATCAGTTTCTCCGGAAACTGGAACGGACCGTAATTGTTGGAGCAGTTGGTGGTCAGCACCGGCAGGCCGTAGGTGTGGAAATAGGCCCGAACCAGGTGATCCGACGCGGCTTTGGAGGCAGAGTAGGGTGAGTTGGGCTGGTAGGGGGTGGTCTCGGTGAACATGCCGGTAGGCCCAAGACTGCCGTAGACCTCATCGGTGGAGACATGCAGGAAGCGGAAACTGTCGTGCGCCTCGCCCGACAGCCCGCGCCAGTATTTACGGGTCGCTTCCAGCAGTTGGAAGGTACCCATGACGTTGGTCTGGATGAAGGCTTCCGGCGAATCGATCGAGCGATCGACGTGGCTCTCGGCGGCAAAGTTGATGATGGCAGAGGGCTGGTGGCGATCCAGCAGATACTCGACCAGCGATGCATCGCCAATCGAACCCAGTACGAAGCTGTGGGCTGGATGGTCTTCAATGCTGTCCAGCGTATCAAGGTTGCCGGCATAGGTCAGCGCATCCAGGTTGATCACTTCGGTATCGCCCCGCAGCACCTGCCGCAACACGAAATTGCCACCGATAAAGCCCGCGCCGCCGGTTACGAGTAGGGTCTTGAGTTCGCTCGTCATAGGGTATCCACCTGAGTGTTGCATCATGCTAATGGTGCTGATTGTAGCCGATAGTCCTGATTGACTAAATCGACCTCGCTGAGTGAGGGCGGCTTCGGCAGGGTTTGGACTGGGCGTGGGTCTCTGTCACTGAGCCCTGAATTGGCGGATGAAGAGCTATGTACCCGGTTCGACTGGAAGCTGAATGGTCTGTCCGCGCCAGTACTCGCCCATCCCGCGCGGCAGGCCATCCTAGCCTTTGCGGTGGGTGAAGCCTCTGGATGGGTTGTAGCCAATGATTGCGAGTATCAGGAAAAGCGCCAGGGCCGCCGTGGTGTAAAGACATGCCTCCAGGTTGAACTGACCATAAAGTGCGAAGCGAATCAGTTCTACCGCATGGGTGAAGGGGTTGAACTGCGCCAGTGTATGCAGCAGCACGCTGGATTCCTGGATTTTCCAAAGCGGATAGAGCGCCGTTGAGAGAAAGAACATAGGGAAAATGACGAAGTTCATGACCCCGGCGAAATTCTCCAGTTGCTTGACGAAGGAGGAGAGCAACAAGCCGAGAGCCCCGAGCATCAGCCCCGACAGCACCAGTGCGGGCAAGACGGCCAGATAGCCCAGCGCTGGCGGTTCTATTCCGTAGAGGTAGGCAATGCCTAGAAAGACGTAGGCCTGCACCACGGATACCAGTACCCCCGCCAGCAGTTTGCAGATGAGCAGGTAAGGCCGCGGCAACGGGCTGACCAGCAGGGTTTTCATGCTGCCCATTTCACGGTCATAAACCATCGACAGCGAACTCTGCATACCATTGAACAGTTGCACCATGCCCAGCAGGCCGGGTGTGATGTAAACCTCATAGAGTATGTAGGTTTCGTAGGGTGGGATGATGGCGACCCCGAGGGTGGAGCGGAAACCCGCAGCAAAGATGAACAGCCACATCAAGGGCCTGACCAGGGCCGATACGAAGCGCTCACGCTGATGGACAAAGCGCAGTAATTCGCGGCCGATGATGCCCCTGAGGGCGCGAATGCTGTGCATCAGCTTCATGCTGCCACCCTGTTTTTGGGTGTGAGGCTGTCAAAGGCGGCGGCTATGGTTGTGCTGCTGGTCATCTCTAATACCTCCGCGACACTGCCGTTGGCCCGAACAGTCCCGTTGTGCAGTACGATCAGCTGGTCGCTGTCACCAATTTCATCAATCAGATGGGTGGCCCATAACACGGCCAGCTTGCCGGATGCGGCCAGACCATGAACGTGATCGACAATTGCACTGCGGCTGGGAACATCAAGCCCCACGGTGGGTTCATCCAGCAGTAGCAGGCGCGGCCGGTGCAGGAGAGCGCGGGCAATCTCGACCCGGCGTCGATGACCGCCATTGAGTTGCCGCACTTTTTCGTTGGCACGTTCAGGCATGCCCTGGCGTTCCAGTTCTGCCTCTATCCGAAGGCTTGTCTCGCGTCGGCTGAGGCCATGCAGCGCGGCGTGATAGCGGAGGTTTTGCAGGACGGTGAGATCAAGATCAAGCGTAGGTTGCTGGAATACCACGCCCAGCGACGCCAGTGCCTGACAGGGGTCTCGCCTGAGATCATGGCCGGCAATGCGAATGATGCCATCGCGGCTATCGTAGAGGTGGGTAATCAGAGAGAAGAGGGTGGATTTACCGGCCCCATTGGGACCCAGCAGGATGCTGCAATGGCCCGCTTGCACCGAGAAACTGACGTCGGCCAGCGCCTTTTTCCGGCCGTAGGCATAGGAAAGGCCGGTGACCTCCAGCGCGCGGGTATCGTTGTAGTGGGTATTCATGGTGTTACGGTCACTCCCCAGGGGTATTGGCCGACAGCTACGGATTTGCTGACCTTGTGGCTCGTAAGGTCGATGATGGAAATGTCATTGCTGGCACCATTGGTGGTGTAGAGGTGTTTCTGATCGGGCGAAAAGGCGAGATTCCAGACCCGCTGGCCGACCAGCAGATAATCAACAACATCAAATGTTTGTGCATCGACCACCGCGACCCGGTTGGAAGGGCCTAGCGCGACATAGGCATACCGCCGGTTCGTGTCAATGCGAATGCCGACGGGCTGGATCTTTTCCTGGGTCACGCCAGGGATTTTGAAGCCAATGGTTTTGATGGGTTGCCGTGTTGCGGCGTCGATGACAGTGAGGGTTCCGGCAATTTCCGAGCTGACCCAGAGTTGACGACTATCATCGGTGAACTGACACGCACGCGGGCGAGGGTCCACCAGTGTGTTATCGGCGATGGTCAGCGTTTTGCGGTCTATCCAGTGGGCCATATTGGTGGTTTCACTGGTACTGACCACCCAGCGTCCGTCCGGGCTGCTGGCAATGCCTTCCGGTTCCACGCCGACCGGGATGGTTTTGACGACTTTTTTGGCTGCAATATCAATGACCGTGATCTGGTTGTCGTCTTCATTCGACACAAACAGAAATTTACCGTCCGGATCCAGTGCAAAGGTTTCCGGGTCATCACCCGAGGGCAGTTTTCCGATCACCTTGAGGTCATGGGTATCCATGATTTTGATGGTGTTTTCGTCGCTGACAGCGATATAGAGAAATTGTTGATCCTTGCTCAGGGCGATCCCGCGCGGGCGTTTGCCGATGCGGATCGTTTTGAGCAGTTTGCCGTCGGGACCGTTGACCACGGCGAGGCCGTTGTCTTTCTCCAGCGTGACGTAGATGGTTTCGGCGTGCAGGCTGGCGCCGAGGGCCAGAGCGAGCAGTGTCAAAATGGAAACAGGCTTCTTCATGTCGATTGCTTGTTGCAGCAGGTGGGTGTTGGTATTTTCACACATGAAGTGGCTGACAGGTGATGCTGGGTCCGGGGTCTTTGGCTCAGCGGCCAACGCCGTTTCAAGGCTCTCGCAGGCGTTGCCGATGTAATGACAATACGGGCCGTAATGCCCATAATCGTCGGTTTTTTTAGGGTTTTAGCAAATTATGTGGTTCAAGAATCTGGCACTGCTGCGTTTTACCGAAGCATTCACGCTCAGCGGAGCTGAACTCGAGGCGTTGCTTGAACAGCGGCGTTTCAGTCCCTGCGGCAGTCTGGAGCCGGTGAGTGCCGGCTGGTTTCCGCCTTTGGGCAAGGAGCATTTTCCTCTGGTGCATCAGTCCGGGGGTTTTATTATGCTCTGTCTGCAAAAGGAGGAGAAAATCCTGCCGGCGTCCGCCGTCAATGACGTTGTTGCCGAACGGATTGAGCAGATCGAGGCGACCGAGGCGCGCTCGGTCCGCCGCAAGGAGCGCGAGGGCATTCGCGACGAAGTGATGCAGGACATGCTGCCTCGGGCTTTCAGTCATACCCGCCGCACCTATGGCTATATCGACGTGCGTGGCGGCTGGCTGGTAGTCGACAGCGCCAGCGCACGCAAGACCGAGGATTTTGTGGCCCTGCTGCGTCAGGCGGTGGGTAGCCTGCCGGTCAAGCCACTGGTTACCTGTGAGCGTCCCGGTGCCATCATGACGCACTGGCTGGCCAGTGGGGAATTACCCCCCGATGTAACGCTGGAAAGTGAATGTGAACTACGCTCGCCCGAGGAGGACGGCGGCATTGTCCGCTGCCGTCGCCACGACCTTGAAGCCCCCGAGATACAGAATCATCTGGAGGCTGGGAAGGAGGTCATCAAGCTCTCCATCAGTTGGAATGACCGTTTGAGCCTGGTGCTGGATGAAGCGCTGTCAATCAAGCGCCTGCGCTTTCTTGATCTGGTGCAGGAGGCTGCAGCCGATGTTGAAACCGACGATCCGGCACAACGCTTCGATCTGGATTTTTCCATCATGAGCCTTGAAATTGCCGCATTCGTGCCGGTGTTGATAGCGATGTTCGGGGGAGAATCCTCCCAATCGAAATGATGTTCAGGTAAGGGATATGTTGCATAAATCTAAGCGCACAAGCCTGGCTGCGGGTCTCCTGCTGGGTTTGGGGATCGGGTCGGTGGGCGCCGAGGAATTTCCCCTGCCTGCGGCAGGTGATGATCTGATTGGCAGAATCCGGCACACCAAGGCCCATCAGGAGGATACCCTGATTGATATTGCCCGTCGTTACAGCGTGGGTCAGGATGAAATGATGATGGCCAATCCGACAGTGGATCGCTGGCTGCCCAGGGAAGGCACCGATGTCGTGATACCGCAGGAGTACATCCTGCCTGATGCGCCTCGCGCCGGTGTTGTGGTGAACATCCCGGAAATGCGCCTGTACTACTTCCCGGTCAAGATGGCGCCGGTGCCGGTCAGGAAACCTGCCCCGGTCGTCACTACCAGGGCGGGTGTCAAGGCTGCGACCAAGACTGATGCCAAAGGTGGTGGCAAGCCCGCGTCCAAAGCAGCCTCGGGCGCCAAGGGTACTGTCGTCAAGCCGGTTGTGACCAAACCCGTCACTCCCAAACCAGAGCAGGTGGCCCTGATCGGTGAGCCGTTGGTGCAATCCAGTGAGGTGATCACCTATCCGGTCAGCATGGGGCGCATGGACTGGCGCACACCGGTGGGTAAAACCAGCGTGGTTCACAAGCAGAAAGACCCCTCCTGGAGGCCGCCAGCATCCATCAAAAAGGAACATGCCGCCAAGGGTGATCCACTGCCCGATGTTGTGCCGCCCGGTCCCAATAATCCGTTGGGCAAATACGCCATGCGGTTGGGGGTTGCCGGTTATCTGATTCACGGCACCGATGCGCCGAAGTCTGATGGAATCGGTATGCGCGTGACCCATGGCTGTATGCGTCTCTACAACGAGGATATCGAGAAACTGTTTCCACTGGTGCCGGTAGGATCGCCGGTGTATCTGGTCAACCAGCCGGTCAAACTGGGCTGGAAGGGCGACACACTCTACATGGAGTTGAGTCAACCGCTGGACGAGGATGTCGGTATACAACCGCATGATGTCGATGATGACGTCAGCAAGGCTGAACTGGAGCGGGAGGATCGCAAACGGTCAAGCTATCTGCTGCGGCTGGCCAATGTTTTGATCGATAAGGCGCGGGCCAATGGAGAGGTGTCCGTGAATATGAACAAGGTGAGAAGGGCGACTGAGAAGCCTACCGGATTGCCCTTCGTTATCGGTGGACGGGGTACCGGTTGGGAATCGGCGGCGGCCAGTGACGAGGGCCTGGCGCCGGTCGCCAAGCCAAAGGATGCGGATGAGCCAGCGGTTGTACCTGCGCGTCGTAGTGTGTCGCCGCGTTCCCAGCCGGTAAGTACCTATGATACGGGTGACCTGTCGGCAAGCCCCGTTTCCGATACTCCGGAGTCGGCGGATGGCGCCGATACCCCCCCTGTCAGACGGGCGGGTGTTCGTGCCGAACCCATGGAGCAGTCAGAACCGCAGGAGGAAGAGGGCGGCGACACGCTATACACGCCCGACCAACCCTACGTGCCGCAGAAGTCTTCGCCGGCCCGTGTTTCCCCTTATGGAGGCGACACCGGCAGCAGTTCGGCTGAAGATATAGGCGAGGAGGAATAGGGCTGTCAGGGCGTCGGGGGCCGATAGCCTTCCGGCATAACGCTGGCGCCCCCGAACAGGAATTTGTCCCGCTCTTGCGAGAGATATTCCCGTGACTTTGGTTCGAATGGTGTCAGCCGGTGCTCATTGATCAGCATGGTCTGCAACTTCAGCCACTCCTGCCAGGACTCGCGGGAAACCTGTTCATAAATTTTCTGTCCGGCAGGGCCTGGAAAGGGGGGGGTGTCCAGTCCTTCGGCTTCTTTTCCGGTCCGGGCGCATATTACGGTGCGGGTCATGCTGGGTTCTTCCATCGGTTGGTGAGTGTAAAGGCCGCCATTTTGCCATGTCGCACCGTCGGGCTGTAGTGAGGACGCGGATCCTCAACCGGTAAGAGGATGAGCCAACTCCCGTAGCAGACGATCTATCGGTGCCGGTAGGCCGCCGGCCTGTGCCAGGCTGTACCAGCCCGAGCTTGCTGTTTCGGCCAGCCCATCGCACCGCGTAGTTCTGACCCTGACCGGGATGTAATCAAGGTGAAAGTGGGAAAAGGTATGGCGGCGAGCAGGCAGTACCTGCAAGGTGGGCTTGCCCAGGTGCTGGCGGACACACCAGTCAGAGATGCTGGCAAGAGATTCGAATTCCGGCAGACTTTTGAGACCACCCCAGATGCCGGAGGGGGGTCTGCTGTCCAGCCAGATGCGGTCCTGAGGGTCATTCAAAACCAGCATGTAGCAACACTTGACCGGCATGTCCCGGCGGGGTTTAGCCGCAGGAATTACGTCAATCTGGTTCAGTTGGCGGGCAACGCAGCCTTCATACAGCGGGCACACCTTACAGTCGGGTCGCCGTTTCAGGCAGACCAGGGCACCCAGATCCATCATGGCCTGATTGTAGTCGGCTGCCCTCAGAGTTGGTGTCAACGTTTCGCTGAGGCTCCAGAGGCTCCGGCTTACGCTGGGCGTGCCCGGCCAGCCGGATAGCCCCGCATAGCGGCAGAGTACCCTTTTGACGTTACCGTCCAGAATCGGTGCCGGAATGTTCAGGCCAAGGCTCAGTATGGCGCCGGCGGTCGACCGGCCTATTCCGGGCAGTGATGCTATGGCATGGGGGTCGGCAGGAAACTCGCCCCCATGAGTGTCGCGCAGAGTGATGGCGGTGCGGTGCAGGTTGCGCGCCCGGGCGTAGTAGCCGAGTCCCGCCCAGTGGGCAATTACCTCATCCAGTGGCGCGTCGGCCAGTGACGACACATCAGGGAATTGCCGCATGAATTTCAGAAAGTAGGGAATAACGGTGGCGACCTGGGTTTGCTGTAGCATGATCTCCGAAACCCAGACTCGGTAGGGTGTGCGGTTGATCTGCCACGGCAGGTTTTTGCGACCATGGCGGTCAAACCAGTCGAGAATCTGGAGGTGGAAGGTATCGGGCGTCATGACGATATTGTAAGCGCTGGTTCTGCCGATCGCTCGGGCAGGCTGGGTTTGCCGCTGCGATGATAAAATCAGGTGCGCCGCTTCTGCCCCAACCCTGGATTTTCAATGAACGCTACCGCGTCCTGCCCCTGTTATTCACAGCGGCCGTTTGATCAATGCTGTCAGCCCTACCTCATGGCGACGGCCTTGCCTCCGACAGCTGAAGCCCTGATGCGCTCGCGTTTTTCTGCTTTCCGTTTGCGAGACGGCCGGTATTTAAGTGAGAGTTGGGATCTCACCACCCGTCCTCACCAGCTTGATTTTGAACAGGATCAGAGAGTTTGGTCGGGGCTTGAGATCGTCGCCACGCTGGCGGGCGGCGAGGAGGATGAGCGGGGAGTGGTCGAATTCAAGGCCAGATATGAGTTGGGCGAGGAAACCTACCTGTTTCATGAGGTGAGCCGGTTCGGCCGCCATGATGGGCGCTGGTACTATCTTGACGGCCGTTTTGCCTACCATGGCAAGATTGCCCACAAGGGGGTGTGGCTGAAGAATGCGCCCTGTTACTGTGGTAGCGGCCAAAAATTCAAGAAATGCTGCGGCCGTTGACAGCACACTTTGCCGATAGCGCACTTGCTAGAATTCAACGCCATGCTGCGGGCCGGTTTTAGTCGTGGGCCGCATGCCCGAATCTTTGGAATTTTTAATCAGGAATACGCATGTCCGATATCGAAATCGCCCGTCAGGCCCGTATGTTGCCCATCATTGACCTCGCCCGAGACCGGTTGGGGATTCCGGCAGCGTCACTCGATCCTTACGGTCACTACAAGGCAAAGTTGTCGCTGGACTATATTCAGTCCCTGAACGCACGTCCCGACGGCAAGCTGATTCTGGTGACGGCCATCAGCCCGACGCCAGCAGGGGAGGGCAAGACCACCACCACGGTAGGCCTTGGCGACGCCATGAATCGCATCGGCAAAAAAACCCTCATGTGCCTGCGTGAACCTTCGTTAGGGCCATGCTTTGGTATGAAGGGGGGTGCGGCCGGCGGCGGTTATGCCCAGGTCGTTCCGATGGAGGATATCAATCTGCACTTTACCGGTGATTTCCATGCCATTGGTGTCGCGCATAACCTTTTGTCTGCCCTGATCGACAATCACATCAGCCACGGTAATGAGCTGGGTATTGATCCCCGCCGGATTCAATGGAAGCGGGTGGTCGATATGAACGACCGCGCCCTGCGCAAAATTGTCGTGGGCCTGGGCGGTAGCCCTAACGGGTATCTGCGGGAAGACGGCTTCGACATCGTGGTCGCCTCCGAGGTGATGGCTATTCTTTGTCTGGCCAGTGGTCTGGACGATCTCAAGGCGCGGTTGGGTCGCATCATTATCGGTTATACCTCTGACGGTAAAACACCCATTTATGCCCGCGATCTGAAAGCTGAGGGGGCTATGGCCGCCTTACTCAAAGATGCGATCAAACCCAACCTGGTGCAGACGCTGGAAAACAATATCGCGATCATTCATGGCGGTCCATTTGCCAATATCGCTCATGGCTGCAATACCGTCATGGCAACCCGTTCGGCACTGAAACTGGCTGATTATGTGGTGACCGAGGCTGGGTTTGGTGCTGATCTCGGGGCCGAGAAATTCATCGACATCAAATGCCGGATGGCAGGGCTCAACCCGGCCGCCGTGGTTCTGGTGGCTACGATACGCGCCTTGAAATTCCACGGGGGTGTGAAGAAGGAGGCCCTCAATCAGGAAAACCTTACGGCATTGGCAGCGGGGTTTGCCAATCTCGAAAAACATGTCAGCAACATTCGTGAGCATTTCCATCTGCCGTGTGTGGTGTCCATCAATCACTTCACATTTGACACCGATGCTGAACTTTCACTACTGCGGCAAAAATGTGCGGAGCTGGGCGTGGACGTGGTAGTGGCCAGACATTGGGCGGAAGGCGCTGCGGGTGCTGAAGCGCTGGCGCGGGTGGTGGCTGATCTGGTCGATAGCCATCCTGGGAAGCATCATTTTGTTTATGACGAAGACATGCCGCTCTGGAACAAAATCGAGACTATTGCCACAAAGGTATACGGTGCAGCGAGCATAAGTGCGGAACCCAGATTGCGGCAGCAGCTTGAGCATTGGTCATTGGAGTACCCCACATACCCGGTGTGCATGGCGAAGACGCAAATGTCGTTTTCGACAGATCCAGGGGTGAAAGGCGCGCCTGTGGGACATAACCTTCACATCCGTGAACTCCGGTTGGCCAATGGGGCAGGTTTTATAGTGGCGATCGCGGGCGACATCATGACTATGCCTGGCCTGCCAAAAATCCCTGCCGCAGAAGTCATTGATGTGGACGGGCAAGGCCGGATCAGTGGCCTCTTTTGACGGTGATACTGCGGGCGACGGCAAGCAGGGCTGGGTACAATGAAAATTCCGCAAGGGTTCATTTTCGGATAAAGTACCGCCGTTGTTGAGGCCAGACCTACTGCGTTCCGGCCATTTGCAGTTGCAAGGCCATTGCAACCTGACGCGTGGTAAGGCACCGCTGAGAATTAGCCTCGCAAGTCACCGGGGCCGAGATCTACTATAACTATATTGATTGGAGGTGAATGATGAAAACCGAACGCAAGATTTCTGCTATCGCTGCTTTAATGCTGGCTGGTATGGTTTCGTCTGGTGTGGCTAGCGCCAGCGACGAAAAATACCCCGCCCACCAGTTTCAGCCCACGGTTGTCTATAGCAACCCTGAGTTGATTAAGACCAGTGTAGGTCCTGCAGTCGCGGCCCCTGTGGTGCAAGCTGCAGCGCCCGTCGTACAGGATCCGAAATTTCCGGCCGCGTACTTCGTTCCTACCCGGGTATTCCCGACCAATTGATCTGTATTGCCACCCCATTCGGCCCAGTGATGGCCGAATGGGGTGAAACTTATAGACTTGACCTGCCGGCTAGCCCTCAATCGTGGGCCATATGAATGGCAGGCAGGAACAGACCCGAAAAAGTGACTGCCGTTTTGCAGTCCCACTAAAAATATCCGTGACGGTGGGCCGAGGTTTGTTTGTGAAACCCTATCTATCCAAAACCCTTGACCGCGCGAGCGGTGAAACTCTTCATATGCTCAGGTTGGGCCCGTCTGGCGTGAATGCCTTCTGGATCGGCATGCTACTGATCTGTTTCACGTCCGATCCCGCGTTCGCACACGAGCGCTGGATATTGACCCCCGAGCAGATTGCAGATTGGAATGCCAGGCCGCTCCCTGACCTGTTTTCCGAGTTCACGGCCAAGAACGTGACCATGATCTCGGCTTTTCTGGTCTTTATTGTGGGCTGGATCAGGCTCGGGTTCACCGGGGCGCGTGAGCTTTTTCCGGATTTGCAGGCCCGACTCGGGTCATATGGATATCTGGTTGCCCCTGTACTGCGGTTCTGTCTCGCCTGGATACTGATCTCATCGGCTTTTGGTCTTGAGCCCCGGTACGGTGTGGAACGACTGGCGTCCCCCACATTATTTGCACCCGACCTTGAGCTGGGTTTATTGCAACCCGACTCGACGGGGTTGCGCTGGCTGGAGTTGGTGCTGGGGATAGGTTTTTTGCTCGGCATGTATGTGCGGGTCTGCGCGGTGGGCCTGTTGTTGCTGACCCTGATCGGAACCCTGCTTTTTCAGTCGTCTATCTACGCCTATGCCGGCGCTTTGATCGGGGTGGCAATTTACCTCTTGTGCCAGGGCCCCGGTAGTCTTTTTCTTCCGCTTCCGGCCCATCCTGGCCTGCTGGAAACTCAGGCACAGCTGGCTGCTGTGCCCCGGCAGCGGGCCCAAGCCATAATGAGGGTGCTGACAGGCTTCAATATTTTCTATCTTGCGGTTGCTTTCAAGGTATTTCAGCCCAATCTCGCCATCGCGATTCTCACCCTGCACGATGTCAGGCTGTTTGGCTTCGAGCCTGACACCTTCACCCTGCTAATGACGCTGGTGGAGTTCAGCTCCGGCATCCTCATCATCGCCGGGATATTGTTGAGGCCGCTGTCGCTGTTTTTCCTGTCTGCTTTTTTGCTTTTTGCGGCATTGCTGCCGGAGAGCTGGATGGCGCATGCGCTCTTTTATGGTGTCATGCTTTCCTTTTTATTCAACGGTGCGGGACGTTTCGCCATGCCTGAAGCACAAGACAAGGCCGCCAATATAGTCATTATCGGTGGTACGGTTGCGGCCATACATGCCGCCATGAAGGTCGAACGCCTGATAGGGCAGTACACCAGGGTTACGCTCACCCTGATCCATGACCAGCCCAACATACTGTTCTACCCCCTTCTGCCAGAGGTGATTGGCGGCACCATGCAGCCGGGTAATGCCGTCAATCCGATAAGGCGGGTACTGCCACAAACCCGGGTGATACTGGGAGAGGTCTCTTCAATAGATACCGGCAAACAGCAATTAACTGTTCGCCGCAGTGAAGACAGGCTGATTGAGATCCCTTATGACCAGATTATATTGGCTCTCTTTCCGGTGCCACGACTGTCTGGACTCCCGGGTCTTATGGCCCATGCCAGCCCTATCAACTCCGTAGGTGATGCCCTTCATATCCGGAAACGGATCATGGATCGAATTGAGGAGGCTGAACTTGAGCCCAATCGTGAGATAAGAGATCGTTTGCTCACCTTTGCGGTCATCGGCTCCGGTCAACGGGCCTGTTCGACGGCGGTTGAAATCTGCGAAATGCTGGAAACTGCAAAATCCTCATACGCTGTTCTGCGCGATGAAGGCTGGAAGGTTTATCTCTACGAAGATAGCAAGGTACCCTTCAGTGACTTTGAATCAGAGATCAGGGCAAAGCGTAATGCTGAACTGAGCAAGGCCGGTGTCGGATTGTTCAGCGATCGCGAAGTCGCCGCAGTAACTCCCGACAGCCTGGTTTTCAGCGACGGTCAGCGGCAGACGGTGGGTTTTGTGGTTAACGCATCCTTCACTCTGCCCCAGGTGAACATTGATGGCCAATCTCATGGCTGGCCGCTACCGACGGATGAGTATCTGCGATTTGCGGGTGATCCCAAGCTGTGGGTGACGGCCCGCAACGCATCCGGCGCGGGTCTCTCGCGCTATCTTACGACGTCTGACTGGATGGATTTGGGCCGGGCAGCTGGTCAGAATGCATGGGCAGCGTCACAGGAGTTCGATATTCAGCCATTTGCTTTTAAGCGGCGTTGGCTGATGAGTTTCAATATGGGGAGGCGCTCTATCTGCCGGTTGGGTGGCCTGCTGTTTGGTGGTTTGCCCGCCTGGTTTTTTTCCCGCATGGCCAATCTGGCCACCATGCCGGGTCTTGAACGGAACCTCAGAATACTCATCGACTGGACTCTGGACGTACCATTTCGGGCGGACATAGCTGTATTGGCGCCTGACGCGACCCAGAAACTCCAGAAAATCCACATGGAGGCGGGTGATGAGGTGATTCGCGAAGGTGAAGATGGCGATAGCGCCTATATCATCCAGAGTGGACGCCTGGAGGTCTTGAAGGGTGGTAAAAAGGTTGGCGAACTGGGGGCTGGTGACTTTTTTGGTGAGATAGCCCTGGTTCAGAACGTAAAGCGTAACGCTACGGTGAGATGTCTTGGGGCCTGCGAACTTACTGCGCTCAGTCGTGACGACTTTCAGGCCTTGTCACTGGGCTCAAGCACCTTGGCCAAAGCCATTCAGCAACAGATTAGTGAGAGAACAGGCAAGAAAAAACGTATGGCTTAAAATAGTTTGTGGTTCAATACGGGAGATTGGGGGCGCAAGCCCTCATGCTCCGGATGATAACTATAAAAACAATCGCGGAGAGGCAGGATTTATCCTTGGCACCGACTGCGAAACCTGACCGGATTGGGTAAACCGATGCGGGTCAGCTAATTAGGAGAGCCCTGTCATGAAGCGGATAATGTACATCAGTACCACGACCCGAAAATTGTCTGATGATGAGGTCGATGAGATCGGTCGGCGGTCGGTTGTTAACAATGCAAAGGCCGGGGTAACCGGCATACTATTGTCGGCCCACGAGTTTTTTTTCCAGATTCTTGAGGGTGAAGAGGAGGATGTAACAGGTGTTTTGAACCGGATACGAAGAGACGTCCGTCATCAGGACGTGCTGATTCTCAAGGCTGAAAATGATGTTGAGAGTCGACTCTTTTCCAAGTGGTCCATGAAAACCATCCGGCTGGATGATACCAATGACCTTATCCTGCAGGCCATCAGGATCATGCTTGAAAATATCACCGAATCTCATCGGATTATTGAGCGTTATACCCAGCCGGCTGTCCTGCAGTTTCTAACGGAAGGGGTCAATCCCTTAACCGTTCCGGTCAAAAAAACCGAGCAGATCATTCTGTTCGGAGACATCGTGGCATTTTCTTACCTATCGGGCGTTTACCCGGTGGAAGAGGTGGCGGAACTGGTCAACTGTTTCCTTGAGATCTGTTCACGCTGTGTCGTTGAGCAGGGAGGACAGGTTAGTAAATATGTGGGCGATTGTGTGATGGCGCACTTCCCGGCCGATGCTGCCGATAGCGCGATAAGGGCTTGCATCAACACGCTGGAGGCCATCAGTTCCCTGCGACACAACGCGGGGCAATGTCGTCTTCTGAAGTTCCTGTATTGTGGTTTTGGGCTTAGCAAGGGACAGGTGATTGAAGGTAATTTTGGTTCCTTCACCAAGATGGACTACACGGTGTTGGGCGATATCGTCAATGTGGCTGCCCGACTCGAAGGTCTCACACGTAACATCAACCGATGTATCGCACTCAGTGATCCAGTCAGGGAGGCCTGCTCTGAGCCCTGGGATTTCGAACAGATGGGAGAATTTCATCTCAAGGGACAGATTCAGCCACAGCCGATCTACTCCATTAACAACCCCTTGGTTACCGATATGAAAACCTATGAGGATATTCTGGAATTGGTCGGCGGGGTGTGTGAATTACCTGATGAGCCACAGTGAGCTGGGGCCCACATCCGTTCTTGCCAGCGTTATTGCGGTCATTACGGGTTATCCGGCCTTCTTGACTTTCCAGCCAAGCCGGGTTAGCTCTGCCATAATTATAGTCCGGTGGTCGCCCTGTATCTCTATGTTACCGTCCTTGACTGTGCCGCCAGAACCACAGCGTTGCTTGAGTGCCTTCCCCAAGGCATCCAGCTCCGCACCAGCGACTGGAGCACCTTCTATGACTGTCACGCCCTTGCCCTTACGCCCCTTGGTTTCCAGGCGTACACGGACTATGCCGTCAGGTTTTGATGCCGGTTTTTTCGATGTGCAGACGCATTTTGCAACCGGATTTCGGCAGCCAGGGCACATGCGACCATGCTCGGTCGAATAAACAAGAGCGGTTTTTTCAGCGTTTTTGCGGGAGTTTATTGCCATGCGTCCTTATCTCACTTCATGCCACGGTTCGGGCTTATTATATCGTCTGGTGTAATGCTCTAAGGCCGTTATCCCCGCATCGGAACCTAATGCTCAGTCAGGGTGAGCGTTAGAAATCACCTTTATCAACCTACATATTCTCCAAAATCGATGGCGACAGCAAAAGCCGTGAAAAAAATGATGTTACTGGAGGGGTATGCCCCACAACGCGAGGCGCTCAATCTTGCCGAGGGTATGCCTGACAGTGATATTACCTCTCCGTTGCCGGGCGCCTCGTTGTTCGGTCAAATAAAAGACAGCCGGCCAGACTGCCTGTTCATTGATGGCGATCTGCCTGACGAGGCCGGTTTTCAGGCAATGGCTGATGTTCGGAATAACCCCGAAATGGAGGCTACTAAAGTCGTCCTGCTCACTACTGACGGATCAGAGGCCGGAAGAAACAAGGCTTATGCCCATGGTGCTGATGCGGTTATGCTCAAACCCTATACACTCAATGACCTTCTCGATACTGAGCAGACGCTTGATCGGTTCAGGGTAAGCTTTTGGGGAACACGAGGAACTCTGCCGGTGCCTGGTGAACGCACCTTGAAGTACGGCGGCAACACTTCGTGCGTTAGCATACAAATTGGCAGGGATAGACACTTTATATTCGATGCTGGCACCGGTTTGCGTAATTTTTCCCGCGAGATTATGGCCACTACCGGGGGCAAATTCAGCGGCAGTATTTTTATCTCCCATCCGCATTGGGATCATTTCAACTGCCTGCCTTTTTTCACGCCATTCTATATCCCCGGTAACCGTATAAGGCTGTATGGACCGGCCCAAGGGGAAAGCACACTTCGGAATTTGATCGATGCGCAGATGAATGGTGTTTTCTTCCCGATTACGGTCGAAGAATTTCGGGCCGACGTCGAGTTTAATGACGTTGCAGAGGGTGAACACCGATTCGATGGGGTCCGCATCATCAGTAAACGTCTGCGTCATCCCGGCCACTGTCTGGCATACAAGGTAGAACACGCCGGTAGGACGGTGGCCTATGTGACGGATAACGAATTAGGCGACCTGGCTGAGGATGACCCCTATATTCAGGACATGGTCCAGTATCTCAAAGGGGTGGATGTACTGATTCATGACACCACTTATTTTGATGATGAATATCCCAGCAAGGTCAATTGGGGGCACTCCAGTATCGGACAGGTGGTTCGATTAGCGCATGCGGCCGATGTGGGTAGACTTTACCTGTTCCATCACGACCCTGAGCATGCTGATCAGGATATTGACCGAAAACTTCAGGTCGCCAGGGCGCTGGCAACCGAACTTGGCTCTAAAGTCGATTGTGTGATCGCGGTTGAGGGGGAGACGTACGAACTTGGTGTGAGCAGGCTGGCCAGTCAGCGTCTCGGCTAAGTCCTGCGAGTCAAGCTACTTTAATGTTTTTTCAGACTGGGCTAGCCGGTATTTCTCGGTAAGCCCGGGATGGGTTTCCAGAGCGTAGCTGCGGATGCCTCTCAGAACGGCCCGCGCCAGCTTTTCCTGATGGCGGGTGCTGCCGAGATTGGTTTCCTCCAAAGGGTTGGAAATGAACGCCGTCTCAATCAGCAGGGACGGCACATCAAGGGACTTTAGAACGGCAAATCCCGCTTTTTGTACCGCCGCATTGTGAACGGGAAAATCCTGCTGCAAGGCGTTCAAGACGCTCGCTGCTGCCCTGTCGCTAGCTTCCTGATTGGCATTTTTGGACAGATCGACCAATACCGAAGCCAGTGTCAAATTGTGTTGATCCAGCCGCACCCCCCCTATTTCTGCCGCGTTTTCACGGTGAGCGAGATAGTTAGCCACCTCGCTGGATGCGCCGTCTTCAGACAAGGTGTAAACCGAGGCGCCACGGGCATCATCGGTCTGATAAGCGTCAGCATGTAAGGAAACAAAAAGATCCGCATGCGCTCTGCGGGCGATAGCGGCCCGTTGTCGCAGGTCCACGAACTGGTCGCCCTTTCGCACCAGAACGGGCTGTAGGCCAGGTTCGTTGCGAATCAAGTCCGCCAGTCGCTTCGCTATGGCCAGCACGACGTCCTTCTCAAGCGTGCCACTCGCCCCGATGGCGCCGGTATCCTTGCCGCCATGGCCGGCGTCAATCACTACGACGAAGGGGTGGAACTGCCTGTGTGGCGGACTGGAATGTGAGAGCGAACCGGTTTGCCCAGCGGCTGAAGCGGTTATGGCGCTGAGGGCCAGCGCAAGCATACCAGGGAGCAGTGGCTTAAGATTCATGGGAGGTTGGGTCGTCACATTGATCGCGAGATGGCATCCTCTTCAAACTCAGGCAAGCGTCCCCTGCTGCCGGAGACAGCCGCCGAGTGGGGATAGGGCTCATGCCACAACGGGAGATCATCGGCGCTTACTGGGGAGTGGGGAGGCTAGGCTTCCAACAGCCTGGGCAGGAGTTCGGCCAGATTACACGGGCGTGTTCGGTAGTCGAGTTGTGGACGAATGAGCTGTTCAAATCCCAGTCGACAGGCCCCTGACGACCCTGGCAGACAGAACAAATAGGTACCGTTTGCTACGCCGGCGATAGCGCGCGACTGAATGGTCGAGGTGCCTATTTCCTGTAGCGACAGTGCCCGGAATACCTCCCCGAATCCATCCAGGGTCTTGTCGAACAGCACGGCCAGAGCTTCCGGTGTCCCGTCTCGTCCCGTGATGCCGGTTCCGCCGGTGCTGATCACTACCTGTATGTCAGGCTCGGCAATCCAGCTCGAGACCACAGCCCTGATCAGATATTTGTCATCCGGTACGATACGCTGATCCGCTACGACATGACCGGCACTGCGGCAGGCATCGGCCAGCAATCGCCCGGAAGTATCTGTCAACTCGGTGCGCGTATCTGATACCGTCAGTAATGCGATAGCCAAAGGCCGGAAACTGCGTTCCTGATTCATGGTGCCTCAAGGGGTATGACGAGTTAACACGGGCTTAAGCGTATCACGCTGGATCGGGCCTCGCAGCAGGCTTATAGGTATAATCCGCGCCCTATCAGCCATGGCGAGTTCAGGAACGTACGATGCAAAGCAGAATGGTGATTGATCCTCGGGAAAGGCCTCAGACGGCGCTTGTGATTGGTGCTATTGGTGTCGTATTTGGTGATATCGGCACCAGTCCACTCTATGCGCTGCGGGTAGCCTTCAGTGGTGGTCTTGCGCTCAGCCCCACTCATCAGAATATCCTGGGAATCCTGTCACTGGTGTTCTGGTCGCTGGTGCTGATTGTCGGGTTGAAATATGCCCTACTGGTGATGCGGGCCGACAACAAAGGCGAAGGTGGCATCATGGCTCTGATGTCGATGGTTTTGCGTCGGGCGGGGGAACAGTCCCGCTGGCGACGCCCCATCATTCTGACCGGACTGATGGGCACCGCACTTTTTTTCGGTGACGCAATGATTGCGCCGGCGATTTCTGTGATGAGCGCAATGGAAGGTCTCAAGGTTGTTGCGCCCGGGCTTAAACCGCTGGTTGTGCCCATTACACTGGCCATATTGCTGGCGCTTTTTTTGTTGCAACGCCGTGGTAGTGCTTTCATCGGCAGTTTGTTTAGTCCGATCATGATCTTATGGTTACTCGTATTGGGTGCACTGGGCCTGTTGAGTATCCTGCAAACGCCAGCCATCCTGCAGGCATTGCATCCGGGGTATGCGCTGCATTTTCTGATGGAGGCCAAGGCTCAATCGCTGACGGTACTAGGGGCCGTGGTCCTCGCGGTGACCGGCGCTGAAGCCTTGTATGCTGATATGGGCCACTTTGGTGTGCAACCCATACGCATGGGCTGGTTTGGTTTCGTGTTCCCGACCCTTACGCTCAATTATCTGGGGCAGGGCGCCTTGCTGATGCGTGAGCCTTCGGCAGCTACGAACCCGTTTTTTCTTCTGGGGCCCTCCTGGAGCTTGGTGCCTTTGCTTGGACTGGCAACGCTGGCTGCGATTATTGCCTCACAGGCGGTGATTTCCGGGGCGTTTTCACTGGCCTGGCAGGCTGTTCAGCTGGGTTATTTGCCTCGATTGAGTATCCGCCACACCTCCTCAGGCCGGTTTGGCCAGATTTACATTCCCTCCGTGAACTGGTTGCTGGCTCTCAGTATTGCTGCGCTTGTGCTGGGATTTGGGACTTCTGGACGGTTGGCGGCTGCCTATGGGATCGCGGTAACGGGTACCATGGTCGTCACCACTCTGCTGGCCTTTGGCTTACTCGGCAGAATCTGGCGGCCCAGCGCGGCCTTGGCTGGCGTTGTGTTCGGTGTATTCCTGTTGATTGATCTGGGCTTTCTCGCGGCAAACAGCAGCAAATTGACCCAGGGTGGCTGGGTCTCCCTTGCGGTGGCGGGACTGGTATTTCTGCTGCTATCAACCTGGAAACGGGGCAGGGAATTATTGAGCAAGCGTCTGCATGACAAAGCGACTCCGCTGGAAGAATTGGTTTCCAGCGTGGGTCACCAGCCGCCGCCCCGGGTTGCCGGCACCGGAATTTACCTGACTGCCAGCCGCTTCGGGGCGCCGCTGTCTCTGCTTCATAATCTTGCCGTCAACAGGGTGTTGCATGAGCGTGTCGTCGTGCTGACGGTGATTACCCGTGACGAACCCTGGGTGCCACTGGAGCATCGCATTAAAATCAGGCATTTCGGCGGGGAGATTTACAGGGTCCGGATCTACTATGGATACAATCAGGAACCCAACGTGCCTGATGCGCTGGAGTTCTGCAAATCCCTGGGCC
>JBKCCF010000094.1:0-11160 GCA_046305255.1 Methylococcaceae bacterium | reverse complement strand
CTGTCAGTGCGGCACTGGATTTTCTGGCTGCGCGGGGCGCCGTTGGTATCGGCCAGAGCTCGTGGGGGCCGACCGGTTTTTGCCTGACGGACAGCCCGACCAAAGCCCATGCCTGGGTCGTGGAGGCGCAAGACCATTTTGCCGGCTCAAGCCATCTGCGCTTTATCGTCGGCACCGCCCGCGACCACGGGGCCGATATCGGCAGTGAGCGACTGGCGATTGTCTGAGTCTGCACCGTCAGGGACAGAGGCCATCCCCGCCCAACTGTTGCTGGTGAGCTGTTCGGCCCGCATGTTGACGCAGTCCGCAGCGCGCATGGGTGCGCGAGCGGTGACGCTGGATCGTTATGCCGATGCCGATACCCGAGCAGCCGCCGAAGCGACTGCGCCGATAGCCGGTCTGGGCTACGGTTTCGACGGCGAAGCGCTGCTGGCTGCCGCAAACCGTCTTGCTCCGGCAGCGCATTATCCCTTGATCTATGGCAGTGGCCTGGATACCCAGCCGGATCTGTTGGAACGGCTGGCTGAGGGTCGCACGCTACTGGGCAATCAGCCGGTCACACTCAGGCTTTGCCGATCACCCGACGCGTTTTTTTCTACGCTTGACCAACTCGCCATTCCCTATCCGGAACGTCGCCAGCAATGGCCGGCAGACCCACAAAACTGGCTGATCAAGGCGGGTTGCAGCGAGGGGGGCAAGCGTGTACGCTTTTGCGCCCATGCGCCTGCGGAGGCGGATGAGTACTATCAGCGACGGCTCATGGGTGAAGCGCTGTCTGTCCTTTTTTTAGCTGATGGCCATTCAGCCCAGATCGTTGGCTTCAACACCCAATGGACGGCGCCCCGGTCTGGGCAGCCCTTTCTTTTCTGTGGTGGGATCAATCGGGCGCCCCTGTCGTCGGCCCAGTGCGAGCAGCTCCGGGTCTATGTGACGCGTCTTGTTCCACAACTGATGCTTAAGGGATTGAATAGCCTTGATTTCATGCTGGATGACGAGACATGTCGCGTCCTGGAGTTAAATTGCCGACCGAGCGCGACCATGGCGCTGTACGATGCCGATTACCCGGACGGTTTGCTGGCTGCCCACATCAGGGCATGCCAGGGTCAGCTGGCGGCGTCCAGGCCAAAACAGCATCCAGTGCGCGGTTTGCGGGTCATTTTTGCCCCGAACGACATCAAGATTCCCGACGCATTTGCCTGGCCCGACTGGTGCGCTGATCGCCCCGTCTCCGGCAGCCTGATCCAGCGCACTGACGCACTCTGCACGGTTACGGCCGAGGCCGCCTCGCCCGCTTCGGTTGAGCAACTGATTCAGCAGCGCAGCAACGAACTGATCCAGCGCCTTGGGGCGACGGCTGGCGGCCATTATCCGAATTAACCCTACTTTTCTCAGTAACTCGCCCGGAGACCTAATCCATGCAATCGCACGTCAGCGTTAACGCTCACGCCCTCCCCATTGTCAAGTACATGATTGCCCATGCCGACCGGCTGCGGCTCAAGATCGACCGGCTCCCCAATCACTGCACCATCATTGATGCCGGCATTCAGGCGGTAGGCGGCCTGGAAGCAGGGCGGCTGATTGCCGAGGTCTGCATGGGCGGTCTCGGTAACGTCACCCTGACCCAGAATTCACCCTTTCGCCGCTGGCCGACCATGGTGAATGTTCACAGCACCAACCCGGTATTTTCCTGTTTGGGCAGTCAATACGCGGGCTGGAGCCTGTCTCATGGCGAGGGCAAGACAGCCTTCTTCGCGCTGGGCTCGGGTCCCGCCCGCGCCATGGCCACCAAAATCAAGGATGGCGTTGAGAAACCGGTTGAAGACCTGTACGAGGAACTCGGTTATCGGGACGTTTGCGGTGAGACTGTCATCGTCATGGAAGTGGACAAGGTGCCACCTGTCGAGGTGATCGACAAAATCGCCCGTGCCTGCAAGGTTGAGACCGACAGCGTGCATGTCATTCTCACCCCCACCTCCAGCCTTGCCGGTGGTATGCAGGTTGTCAGCCGGGTATTGGAAGTAGCGCTGCATAAGGCGCATTCTCTGCATTTCCCGCTGGGTAACATCATCGACGGCATGGCCTCGGCCCCGGTTCCGCCTCCGCACCCCAACTTCGTGAAGGCCATGGGGCGCACCAACGACGCCATCCTGTTCGGCGGTACCGTCCACCTGTTCGTAAAGGGCAGCGACGAGGCGGCAAAAGCGCTGGCGACTGAACTGCCGAGCTCAACCTCACGCGATTACGGCAAACCCTTCGCCGAAGTCTTCAAGGACTATGGTTATGACTTTTTCAAGGTCGATGCCATGCTGTTCAGCCCCGCAAAAGTCATCGTCACCGCCGTGGAATCAGGCCATAGCTTCCACGCCGGCGCTCTCGACGAAGCCTTGCTGGATCGCTCCTTTGACGACTGATGGGCCGAATTGCCGTTTTTACCGATGATCCCGGCTGGCATGGCAGGCGGCTGCATGAATCGCTGGCCGCCCGCGGCTACAGCGCCTGCTTTCTCAGCCTGACGACCTGCGGCATCAAGACCGATGCGGAAGGGTCGCTCGTGCAGCTGCCGGGCTTTGAGGAGGGCCTGCCCGAGGGCGTATTTGTCCGGGGAGTCCCGGGCGGCAGCCTTGAACAGGTGATTTTCTATCTGGATATCCTGCACGCACTGAAACTACTGGGCATACCGGTTTACAACGACGGTCAGGCGATTGAGCGCACCGTAGACAAGGCCATGACCAGCTTTCTGCTGCAGCGGGCGGGGATTGCCACACCCCCCACGTGGGTGCTGAGTGACCCGGCTGCTGCCCATGCGCTGGCGCAAAGGGAGATCGACCGAGGGCATAAGTTGGTGTCAAAGCCGCTATTCGGTTCCCAGGGTGCCGGTTTGCGGCGGTATGACAACAGGGAGGATCTGGCCGGGCTTTCAGCTGACAACGGCCTTTTCTACCTGCAACGGTTTGTCGACTCCGGCGACCGTACCCACGACTTTCGTGTGTTCGTCATTGCAGGTCAAACTGTCGCTGCGATGCGCCGCTGCGGTATTACCTGGTTGAACAATGTTCACCAGGGCGCACACTGTGAGCCGGTGCGACTCGATGACATAAGGCTCTGCCGGCTGGCAGAGGATGCCGTAAGAGTGCTGGACATGAATTACGCGGGCGTCGACATTATCGCTGACGCACAGGGCCGCTACAGCGTTCTGGAAGTGAACAGCATCCCCGCCTGGAAGGGCTTGCAGGCTGTTACTGAGCTGTCGCTTGCCGACCGGCTGACTGATGACTTCCTCTCCCTCTGCCCTCCTGCTGCCGTTCGCGCCGCGCTGAACTCGTGAGCACATCCGACCTCCATAGCCGCATGGCGATAGCGCGCTGGGCGTATCTCCGGGCCTGTAATCTGGAGTTGCGTGCGTTCAAGCCTGGAAACGTGAGCATCTATTCGGAAGGTCATGATATGACCGTCGACGACTTTGAATTGAGCGCCGAGGTGAGTGCGCCACACCTTTGCAATCCTGACATTCCGCTGGGTGAGCGGATATTCAACGCAATTGCCGCCACCTTCGACGTAGTGGGTTGCAATACCAATCTGGGGATCGTGCTGCTGGCCGCACCGCTGATCCTGGCCTTCCAACACCAGCAACCGGGCGAATCCTTACATCAAGCTGTAACGCGGATACTACAGACTACGACTCTGGCGGATGCCGAATGGGTTTACCAAGCCATCCGCCTCGCCCATCCTGGCGGGCTGGGCGAGGCGCCTGAACAGGATGTTCATGCTGCGCCGGGGGTGATTTTGCTGGAGGCAATGCGACTGGCGGCACACCGCGACAGCGTTGCCCGGCAATACACTGCTTCCTTCCATGATATTTTCCATTGCGCGATTCCGATGTATCATTCGAAGTTGTCCCAATGGGACGATGAGGAATGGGCGACGGTGGCGGTATTTGTAGGCCTGCTCAGGCGATTTCCGGACAGTCATGTCGAACGCAAATTCGGCAGTAAGTGGTCTGGAGACGTGACTGATAGGATGATCAGGATTGAAGAGGCTCTCTCCGGTACAGATAGGCCACTTAGCTGCCTGAGACTTCTGTGGGATGCGGACACTGAGTTCAAATCTCGCGGGATTAACCCAGGCACGACAGCCGACCTGACGGTGGCATGCCTGCTTGCCCTGGCTTTGAAACAAGGCTGACCGCTCTGCAAGAGTTCCGGCCTAAAGCAACAGTCAAGGCCATAACAATAAGACGTTCGCGCAACGTCCTTTCGGGGAGACATCAATAATGTCGATTCTTGAGAAATTTTTTTCTTTCTTTAACAATGAAACTGAGGAGTTAGCAATGGGAAAAATCAACAAGCTGTTGGTCGGTGAAGCACTGTGTGGCGGTGGCAACGAAATCGCACACGTTGACCTGATCATGGGACCACGTGGCAGCGCGGCAGAGACCGCTTTCGCCAACTGCGTCACCAACAACAAAGATGGCTTCACCAGTCTGCTGGCAGTGGTTGCTCCCAACCTGCTGTGCAAGCCTGCTACCGTCATGTTCAACAAGGTCACCATCAAGAATGGCAAGCAGGCCACCCAGATGTTTGGACCGGCACAGCGCGGTGTTGCAATGGCTGTTGCTGATTGCGTTGAAGACGGCACCATCCCCGCTGATGAAGCGGATGACCTGTTCATCTGTGTTGGCGTATTCATTCACTGGTTGGCTGAAGATGACGCCAAGATCCAGGATTACAACTACGAAGCGACCAAGCTGTCTATCAAGCGCGCTGTTGCAGGCGAGCCGAAGGCTGCTGACGTTGTAAAGCAGAAGGGTGAAGTTGAACACCCCTTCGCTGCGCACAAGTAAGCCGCATCGTCCAAAAGACGCTGCTCTGGAAACAGAGCGGCGTTTTTTTTGGCCTGCAAAAATCGCCCTGCTCCGTTCATGACATCAGTCAGCCGCCAGCGCTTGCAATTCTTCGGCGCCCACCGCACCGGCATGCAGGGCCGTTGCCAGCAACACCGCAGAGAGCCCCATCAGTTTAAGCCTCACGAGGTCAGACATGTCCCTGACGCCTCCCGCCGCGATGCAGCGGCGTCCCGCCAGGTTCTCGACCAGCACGCGCTGCATACCCGCGAAATCAGGCCCACCCCCGGAGCCTACTCGGGAAAGGTTCATGAATATGACCCGATCCGGCCACAACTCGGGTCGCTCCAGCAAGGAGGCGGGGCCCAACACGTTTCCACCCAGGTAATCCAGAGACAGGATGCAGTCCCGCCGTCTGTCCACGAGCAAATCGACAGTGCGATCATCCAGCGACTCACTGCCTATCACGGGTGTGAACGGGCAAGCCTTGAATTCCGGCAACATCCCGACGTCGGGCAACCCCTTGTCCACCCAGAAACGCAGCGAGGGAAAAGCCTCAGCAAGCTCACCAAGCAGCGCCGTCTGGGCAGCGCCCCCCATCAACGCATCAAGATCGGCAATATAAAGGGTCTGGAAGGGATAAAATTGGAGCAGATCCTCGACCACATTTTGCGGCTGCGCATTACGGCACAAAGGGCTTTTCAACGGCTGGTAGCTCTCCCTGCGACCATGGCGGGCATGAACCACCTGACCGGCCATGATGTCGATAACGGGGATAATGTCCACAAGCAGGCACCATGAAAATTCTGATCTTCGAATATATCACCGGTGGCGGCCTGTTGGGTCGCGACTTACCGACCTCACTTGCAGCAGAGGGCGAACTGATGCTGACTGCCCTGCTGTCAGACCTATCGGCAATGCCGACCCTGACATTGACGGTACTGCGCGATGCCCGACTGCCAGTCCCTCCCGTGGGAGCCCATGACGTGCGCTGGATCCTGCTGAATCAAGACGATAATACCGATCTTCGATTCAGCGTCGAACTACAGATCGCCGATGCCGTCTGGCCCATCGCCCCCGAAACCTCCGGCATCCTCGAACACCTCTGCCGACAAATCGAGACTGCCGGCAAGCACCTGTTGACCAGCCCCGCCGCCGCTGTCAGCCTGACCGCAAGTAAGTACGCGACGACCGAACGACTGGCCGCTTTTGGGATTCCGGTCATCGCCAGCCGCCGTTGGCCGGGCGATCGCATCGACAGTCCGCCGACGTTGCCGGTGGTCGTAAAACCTGATGATGGTGCCGGTTGCGAGGGCATTCGCATCATTAGGACCGTCTCCGACTGGTACGACTTTGCTCACACCAGCCGACACGGTGAGTGGGTGCTGCAGGCGGTAACCGAAGGCGAAGCGCTGAGCCTCTCAGGCCTGTTTGCCAACGGCAAGGCGGTGCTACTGAGCATCAATCAGCAGCACATCATCTCGGCAGATGATCGCTATACCCTGCGGGGCTGTGCGGTCAACCTCACGGCGACTGATCGCGAACGCTATGCCAATTTGCTTGATACGGTTGCATCAGCGGTGCCCGAACTCTGGGGCTATGCCGGCGTTGATCTATTGCGAACGCCGACGGGGCTGCGGGTGATGGAAATCAATCCGCGCCTTACTACAGCCTACGCCGGCCTGAGCCGCAGCCTTGGACTTAATGTCGCGCGCATGACGCTCGACCTGCTGGAGACCGGGATACTTCCACACCGGCTTGACGCCGGCACCACGAGGGTCGACGTATCATGGTAAAAATACCGAGGCCCCCAGGGATAGTCGGCTGGGATATTGGTGGCGCCCATCTCAAAGCAGTGCACATCAACGAATATGGCGCGGTAATTGGTGTACACCAGACAGCCTGCCCCCTGTGGCAGGGCGTTGACCAGCTGGAAATGGCACTGGACACCCTGTGCGCCTTGACGATGGATACCCGGATTTACCACGCCGTCACCATGACCGGTGAACTGGCCGATAACTTCAGGAACCGCGCTGAGGGGGTCAGAGCCCTGATCGAGACGCTGGCACGGCGGCTTGGTCCAGAGCGGGTCTTTGTCTTTCGCGGCCGCAGCGGCTTCGTGAATGCCGCCCTGGTCACGGCAGCGGATACGGGACTCATAGCCTCTGCAAACTGGCTTGCCAGCGGCCTGTGGGCAGCCGCGCGCCACCACGAGGCACTGTTTGTTGATATCGGCAGCACCACTACCGATATTCTTCCGATCTGCGACAATCAGGTTCAGAATCGTGGCTATACCGACGGCGAACGGATGCGCTACGATGAGCTGCTGTACACCGGTATCGCCAGAACGCCCGCCATGGTTCTCGCGAAGCGCGTGCCGCTGGCGGGAGAGTGGACCAGTCTGATGGCCGAGCATTTTGCTACCAGTGCCGATGTGTACCGGCTGACAGGTGAACTTCCCGAATATGCCGACCAAATGCCCAGCGCCGACCACGGCCCGAAAACGGTCGCTGCCAGCAGTACCCGGCTGGCACGCCTGTTTGGCCGCGATAGTGGCGAATCAGCCCCCGAAAGCTGGCGTCAGGCGGCCTCTTATCTGCGTGAACAGCAGCTCTGCAGTATTCGGGAGGCACTGGAATTACAGTTGTCGCGCGGCCTGCTAAGCCATCAGGCACCCTTGATTGGTGCCGGGATTGGGGCCTTTTTGGTTGAGGAATTGTCTGCCCGCATGAGAAGACCCTATGTCGATTTCGGCCATTTGTTTGTTATGTCGACTGTTCCGCAGGATTTCCGGGTAGCCGATTGCGGCCCCGCAGCTGCGGTTGCGTGTCTGGCGTGGCAGGAGTTAGCCGGGTGATGCAGCCACGTGTAGAAGAATTGCCCTACTTCAGAGACAGCGCAGCCCTGTTCCTGCCCTGGAGTGATCGACGTTGGGCCGTGTTTCTGGACAGCGGCTACCCGCACAGTCAGCAGGGTCGTTACGACATCATCGCAGCCGATCCGGTAAAGACGTTGGTCACGCGGAGTGGAATTACCGAAATCCGCGAGAACTCCGCCGTTACCCTGTCGCCCGTCGATCCCTTCCATCTCGTTCGCGACGCCCTCAACGAAGAGATCCAGGGCATACCGGGCCTGCCCTTTTGCGGCGGTGCCATCGGTTATTTCGGCTATGATCTCGCCCGCCGACTGGAAAAACTGCCGGAGTTGGCCGCCGACGGCGAAGGCATACCCGATATGGTGATCGGCATTTACGATTGGAGCGTGGTGGTCGACCATCAGGAACGGCGCAGCTTTCTGATTGGCCGCAGCGATAATCCCACGCTGGACACCCGCTGGCCCCACCTGGTGCAAGCCTTCAGCCAGATTCAAACATTGAGCTGGCAATGGCCCGACTTCTATGTACTGGATGAAGCCCGCCCGAGCCTTGATCGGCCTGCCTATGGCAAGGCTTTCGAACGGATCCAGCGCTACATCCATGAAGGCGATTGCTATCAGGTAAACATGGCCCTGCGCTTCAAAGCCCCCTGTCGTGGCAATCCCTGGGTCGCCTATCAGTGGTTGCGCGCCTACAATCCCGCGCCCTTTGGCGCTTACCGGAATTACCCGCAGGTGCGGGTACTGAGCTCATCCCCCGAACGTTTTCTCAAGGTCACCGACCGCCACGTTGAAACCAAGCCTATCAAAGGTACCCGACCCCGTGCGGCCAGCCCTGATGAAGACCGGGCCCATGCAGCAGCACTGCTGAAAAGCCTGAAGGATCGCGCCGAGAACCTCATGATTGTCGACCTGCTTCGCAATGATATCGGCAAGAACTGCGAACCGGGCTCGGTGCATGTCCCCAGCCTGTTCGCTATCGAAAGTTACGCCACCGTCCATCACCTGGTCAGCACCATCCGCGGCCGGCTAGCAGAAGGTCAGGCCGCGCTCGACCTGTTGCGTGGATGCTTCCCCGGGGGATCCATCACCGGCGCCCCGAAAATACGTGCCATGGAAATTATCGAAGAACTGGAACCGGACCGGCGCGGACTCTATTGCGGCGCCATCGGCTACATCGGTTTTGATGGTGCGATGGACAGCAATATCAGCATTCGTACCCTGGTGCACTCGGACAACACCTTGAGATTCTGGGCTGGGGGCGGCATCGTAGCCGACTCCAACGCCGGACAGGAATATCAGGAATGCTATGACAAGGCGTCTGCGATGCTGCACATGATCGAGCAATTCCGTCTGGACAAAACCGGTGTCCATTCCCTGGGTCGTTAAGCTCGGCGGCAGCTTTACCCGTACCGATGCGTTGCCTCGCTGGCTGGACGCGCTCGCTGTCGCAGGGGTGGTGGTCGTACCCGGTGGCGGCCCCTTCGCCGATGCTGTCCGCGATGCCCAGGGGCGCTGGCGCTTCGACGATGCCACCGCACATGCCATGGCTATCCACGGCATGATCCAGTTCGGTCTAATGCTTTGCGGCGTGTGTCCACGACTACGACCCGCCCCAGATTTTGCGACCCTGAAGCGATCCATTGCGGCCGGCTTCAGCACTGTCTGGCTGCCCGACGCAGCCCTGCTGGAGCAGGCCGGCGTCCCCGCATCCTGGGATGTCACCTCGGATAGTCTGGCTGCATGGCTCACGCAACAGCTTCAGGCTCACCAGTTACTGCTCATCAAGTCGGCCCGAATCCCGACCGGTGATACCGGGGCCTCGCATCTGGTTGCAGAAGGACTGCTGGACATCGCCTTTCCTCGCATGACCGAGGACTCCTCTTATCCGATCTGGCTGAGCGGGCCTCATGCGGCCGATCAGCTTCAGGCGGGCATCCACAAGCCTGAAGATCATTTCACCGCTGTCATCCGTTGCTGAGCATCTACTGTCGGGAGGCCCTATGTCGATCAAAGTTCGCTACTTCGCCAGCCTGCGTGAAAAAATGGGGCGGGTGGAGGAAACCATAACCGCCGATGGCATCCGCACCATCGAAGATATCTGGAAAGTGGTGGATCAGGGCCGCCCATTACCAGAACATCTGCTGTGCGCAGTCAATATGGAATATGCCGATGCTGCAACACGGGTCGAAGATGGCGACGAAGTAGCCTTCTTTCCGCCAGTAACGGGGGGCTAAGGCGTGATCACGCGTGTTTCAGTCACCGATCAGGCATTCGACCCCTATGCCGAAGCCGCCCATTTTCAGGCAGACTGCCCGTCACTCTCGGGCCAGTATGGCGCGACCAGCTTGTTTGTCGGCACGATGCGCGACTTCAACGAAGGTGAGCAGGTGCGAGCGATGACCCTTGAGCATTACCCCGGCATGACAGAGAGACAGATCGGACTCATTATTGATGAGGCGGCCGAGCGCTGGGCGTTGCTGGCTGCACTGATCATTCACCGTGTCGGCAGCCTGCATCCCGACCAGCCCATCGTTCTGGTTGGAGTCTGGTCCGCCCATCGTGGCGCAGCGTTTGATGCCAGCCGCTATCTAATGGAGGCTCTTAAACATCGGGCACCCTTTTGGAAAAAGGAAACCCTGCCCGACCGCCATCGTTGGGTTGAGCGCAATACCTGTGCGGAAACCCCGCCCTGACACACGTCGACAAATGACCCTCCATCCAGCATCATTTACGCGAAAAGTGCAGGGCAGACTCAAAAACAACAGACCGCGGCACAGTGCGGGAACGGTGATATTACCCACGGCAGCACGACCATCACAGCCGGGCTCTGGTAAAGACAGAAGTCCCCATAAACCCTCTGCGCACTGGACCTGAAAGGCGCCTTCTGCCAGCCACCTCTTGGACCTGTAATTGAACATCATGCTGAGAACTTCCGCCCGAACCTTTTTTTTCCTGGGTTTCCTTGTTTGCACCGGACTCATGCTGACGGCATTTTATTTCCAGTTTGCCCAGGGCCTTAACCCCTGCCCTTTGTGTATTTCACAACGCATCCTGATGGTTGCTACCGGCCTGGTATTCCTCGTGGCCAGCATTCACAACCCCGGCATTCGCGGGATTCGCAACTATGCGCTGATCGGCTGTGGAGTTGCGCTAATCGGCGCCAGCATCTCCGCCCGTCATGTCTGGATACAGCACCTGCCCGCCGATGAAGTTCCTGCCTGCGGCCCCGGACTGGCCTACATGTTTGAATACTTCCCTCTGTCCGACACATTGAAAGCCATGGTCAATGGCACCGGTGACTGCGCCAAGGTCGACTGGCGACTACTGGGTCTGAGCATGCCGGCCTGGGTGCTACTGTGCTTTCTGCTACTGGCAGGACTGAGTGTTGCCCAATGCTGGAACAGACATCACTCCGCGCCGACCGGGAAGCCCAGCCCCTGACA
>JBKCCF010000093.1:0-13312 GCA_046305255.1 Methylococcaceae bacterium | reverse complement strand
AAATCGGTCATCAAGGCGAAATTCAGGATGAAACAGACCAGAAATGACCCGAATTTGGCTCGGAAATCGCCGAAATATGGGTGCTGACCTTGCTATCTAAGCGCGGCTCGACAAAATGGGCATTTAATCGAGGTGCCCATGAGTGATGCTCAACGAATCGTAATCAATCAAGCTATGCGGGGGTAATTTTCCCGCGCTTAGCGATGGTAACCGTTTGACTTTTCGGATACTTGAAGTGGGCAATCCAGTTAGATGAATAATAAAAGCCATACTTTACTGATATGAGTTTTTTGCGTTGCAATTGACATGATGACCAACTGCAGCGATGATCGAAGCTACTCCAACCCTAAAACAACAATATTAATCATCATGAGTGAAGATACACCAAAAACGGATAGACGGAGCTTTATTAAAGCAGCTGCAGTGGGTGTCGCTGGGTTAGGTCCTTTACGGGCACTCGCGTCACCGGGTTCTTCAGTTTCGAATGAAGTTGGTTCCTCGTCAAATGGCCAGTCTATACGAGGTAAACCAAATATACTGATTATCATGGTCGATGAACAACGTTATCCGACCATGTACGAATCTGCTGAGTTAAAAGAATTCAGGAAAAGCTACCTACCTGCACAGGAACGCTTGCGGAAAACAGGCATAGAATTCCATAGGCACTACGCTGCTTCAGTAGCCTGCGCCCCAAGTAGAGCATCGTTTTATACCGGACACTATCCATCCCTGCATGGCGTGTCCAATACGGATGGCACAGCGAAGTCTGCAGCTGATAGCGATATGCATTGGCTCAATCCAAATACAGTTCCTACGATAGGAAACTATTTCAGGACGGCAGGTTATAGAACCTTCTACAAGGGGAAGTGGCACGTTTCTCATGCCGATCTCCTGGTTCCCGGAACCCATAATTCTCTTCCCTCATATGACGAACAGGGCAACAGGGATCCTGCTGCAGAAGCAAGATATCTTGCTGCTGGCCTGTTGGAAGCGTTTGGTTTTACAGGATGGATTGGTCCAGAACCTCACGGAGCAGATCCGCTTAAATCGGCCTCATCCGCCAAAAATGCGAAAGGCAGAGACGAAGCAATTGCCGGCCAGTTTATTGACCTTATTGACCAGCTTGAAGCCAGCAGTGACGACACGCCATGGCTCTCTGTCTGTAGCCTGGTTAACCCTCACGACATTGTCTTGTATGGGTTATTTGGGCGCATTGCCTCCAGCCCAAAAGGCGAATTCAACTTCTCCGTTGAAGATTTTGTTCCAGCTCATCCTTTTGATGAGAATTTTCTAAAGACGGTGGGCGATAAGCTGACAGGAAAGCCAAGGGTCCAACAAAGCTACCAAAGGCTTTATAAAAAAATATTCCAACCACTACCGACGAGTAGTGACTATCTGCGACTGTACTATCAATTACACCAAGAAGTAGATCAGCAGATTGACAAGATTTATACGCGCCTCCAATCATCGCGTTTTTTCGATAATACTATTGTTGTGTTTGTTGCCGATCACGGTGATCTTTTGGGTGCCCACGGATTGCATCAAAAGTGGTTTACTGCTTACGAAGAGGCCATAAGAGTACCGCTGATTTTCTCATGTCCATCGTTGATACCCACGTCAGCCCAGGTCAATATACCTACAAGCCATGTCGATATCTTGCCTACATTGCTTGGACTTGCGGGGCTTGATATCAATACCCTTAGGGATCAGTTAGAGCCATCCTTTACTGATGCTAGGCTTCCAATCGGCAGAAATATATCAGGAATCATCTACGGGTCTATGGGGCAGGATTCTGCCCAGGAACCCATCTACTTCATGACTGACGATGATCCAAGTCGAGGTGCGGCACCTTACAATGTGATCGGCGTTAAATACAACCCAGTTAGACAGCCCTCTCACATTGAGACAGTAATAGCCTTCCTGAATGGTTCCCTCTGGAAATACTCCCGCTATTTTGATAACACACAGTTCTGGAGTGGTTCTGAAAATCCAGCCAATCCAGTCTTGAAGGATGTATACAGCCGTGAAGTTGGTAGGAAAGAAAATCCTGGAATCTATACTGTTCCATTGCGAAAAACCATAAAGGTCGAAGCAGTTGCCGATCAATATGAAATGTACAATGTGACAACTGATCCAATGGAGCTCAGCAACCTGGCTGGGTCAGATCAGTTTTCTTCGATCGAAGCTCAACTGCATCATCTGCTGACTACTCAATCTAAAAGCAAAAGACTAGTACCCAGCGGTAATACTAATAATGGATCTTACATTCCAGGCTATGGATGACCAGCAAATGGGCACCTCGAAAAACCTCAAAATTGTGAAATCGACGCATTATAAATCAGTGCGTTAGACTCATTATTTGGCTGAAAAGATGGGTTTTTCGAGGTTCCCAAATGAGCACGCGTCGGCGGTGAAAACGCCAAAGTTTACTCCCCAACCCTCATCCAAAATGATCAACAAGCCTGAAAAGGCCATCAAGTTTCTGATTCTGCACAACAAAACGGATTAAAAAGAATCTTCACACTCTCCCTAATTGCTTTAACGGCTCTCTGAGCGGCCCCCTTATTCTTCTCGACAAGAAATCGATAAAGGCGCTGAACATCGGCCAGCGCCAGAGGAGACCATATTAAACGTGGCATTCAGGTGGTTCCTCGTCGATTCCGGATTCCAGCTTGGAAAGCCAGGCATCTGCTTCTTCCATCGTGACGTGCAGGCCCGTGGCCTGATAGTCGTTCCAGGCTTTGATTCCGTCCTGTCGGAAGGCTTCCCGCTTTTCCTCTCGGTCTACGAACTGCCGAATGGCTTCCAGCATCAACCAGTGCGAGCTGCGATGACGAACATCCGCAAGGCGCTGCATTCTGGCCTTCGTATCAGGGTCAATCTTGAGGGTGGTGGGGCGAATGGTTCCGGCGCTCATGGGGTGGTCACTCCATAGTATTTATTGGTATTACTTTTGCAAACTAATAGCCTATGGCTACGTGGTCAACGGTAAGCCGGGCCCTGGATTGGGTCGTCGAGCGCCAATGCGTGAAGACCGACAAGGATAGCGGCACCGTCAACGACGCCAACGACTGGGCCAACGAAAGCATGGAAATCGTCCGCGCCTTGCCGCGCATGCGAAATGAGCGCCGGCGCCTGTGGTTAAGGCTGTGTAGGCCGCAAGATATTGAAATTATTTGTAACTAAGTCTTATACTCTTCCTAGGTAGCCGTGGTGGACTTGTTAGGCTTTTAAGCTAAGCCATCGGGCTAGTCCGATACCCCGGAATTGCCAGCCTGTTTGGGGGCTTGCCGCTGCCCAAACTCTTCCGGCTTCCTACCTTCTCTTTGTCGAACTCCTGTGATATATGCAACCGATATGCGCGCTGTGGTCGGTTGGCCCCGGCTGGCTTCGTTTCGGCCGGTGATGCGGGCGGGCGGCTGTTTTATTTAGCCGCTAACGGCTTTAGATGTGAGGACTGAGCTAAGGCAAATCCATCGCCGGGGGTGATAGAGGCGATTGCAGGGGCGCTTGAAATTCCGTTGCCGCTCTCTGGAGTCGTTTCTTAGCGAGTGGAATGCCTCAGCTCTGAACGGAGTAGGTTCCGCGTTAAGGAAGCATGATCGTAAAAATTGTCCGGCTCCGCTCCACTAGGGGTGAAACGGCCTTTGAAAGTTAACTTGCAGCAGATACAAAATCTAGGCTCCCTTCCTAGGCCCGTACTGCAAGGTAGCCACAACCAAAAAACTAAAATGAATCAGCTATTAAGAATAGTCGGCATAGCGTGCGGATTAGCCATCTCCTTGAGTTCACAGGGTTATGGCTTAGATGGCCATTATTATGCGGTCTCCATGGCCCTTATCGATGTTAACGGGGGAAAGCCTCTTCCACCTGATCTAATAACCATTGCAACGTCAGTCCAATTCGTTGATGACGATTCTAAGACGATGCCTAACTACGGAATTTTTCCCTCAAACGCTGAGAGCCGTAGGACTTTTCACTTCGCCGCAGAAACGCTTCCGCTCGGTTTTTTTGGGACGGTTAAGCGTAACTCGCCATTTGCAAAGCACAATGTGAATAAGGCCCTCCAAGCCAACGACCCTTACTGGTTGGGCATGTCGCTACACACGTATACCGACTCTTTCGCGCATGAGGGATACGAGGCCTATGCTGGACAAATCATAAATGGCAACGACGCTGATAGACCACACTTGAACCCAGACAAGTTCAAAGAGCTAGTCACATATTTGTATGCCATAGCTGAAAAATGGCAATCAAATAATGGAATGCCAATTGGTCTTGGCAAACTCACCCCGGATCAATTTAGATCGTGGGCAGCATTCACGCCCACTGGATACCAGTGTGCAGGAGCAGGAGTTGTGCTCCACCCAATTGATTGTTTTGGCTATAACTACGATAAGGATGAGCTAACGCCAAGAGTCGATTACTGGACTAGCCAAATCAATCAACAGTTTCCTGGTTCGTTGGTTACCTATTCATTCCTTACAGGAGATAAAGAGGCCTCATTCGATTCAGTAATACCAAAATACTCGGTTCCAACGACTGCAACAGAAGCAATCAGTACAGAGTGGGAATCAATTGCTAAATCAGCTTCACGTCTAGCTAAACATAACGCTGCCTCGGTAACGACCAAGAAAGTTACCGATCGAAAACTTGCAAGACAAGTGCTTAATAAACCAGAGATTAGTCCCGATGGCTTACCAAGGCAACTCAGGACGAGTCATGGAATATCAACGCTTCTTCTTGTAGCTGACCAGGTTCCAAACGGTTGGTACAACCTTTCCCGCTTAATGGGATACGGTGATGGCCCGGGAGTCAGCCTTGATGAATTTACCCCTCGGTTTGCAGCCTACTTAACCTCCAAAAAACTGGAGAAAAGACTCTTTGGCATGGCTGTTTTATCCAGTTCAAAGAATGCGGGTTATCAGAGGATATGTGGACGCATTGGGGCCCTTCTGAACCAGGTGAATACGAGAAATATGACGCTAAAGCAACGAACCATGCTTCTCAAGTCTCTTGTTCCCGATAGTTATTGGATTACCCAATGTGCGCAAGCCACACCAATGTTACTGAATGCATTATTGGATGATCCTTACCTAGGAAGCATTGTCTCTGCTCGGGAATATCTCATATCTCAGGATGAAGGGCATGACAGCCTCCACTCCAGTGACCCAAGGGTCATTGAATCAATGCGTCTGCTCCGAGACTCTGTTCAACAAGATGTCTATAACCACGCTTACCAAGGGCTGGGCGCATATGGCCAGATGCCTGAAGCAGCCAAGGCGGATCAGCTTTTCTGGGCTACAAGGAGCTTAGAAGATACGGACGATGAAGATCATGGATCTTTAGCCGACAAGAAGCATCTTTCCGATTTGGCAGTGTTGCTTGAAAAATACATCTCTACCGGAAATGTAGATTTGGTTCAGGCCATCTGCTCTGCGGTAGCCACTTATGATCCAACTGATCTTCCTGACGAAGACCTTTCCCTAAGGCTACTCATGATACTTGGTGATGATCGGTTCAAAACAATTCGCGCAGAGGTGGCATATGCGTTACAGCAAATAACAGGAAAGAAAATTAACATCGCAAGCTATTGGACGATGTGATCAGAACCGTATTGGGAGTGAGCTTCCCCTCGTTTTTCGACCAACAAGGGCGCTCACTTAGGCGGCCTGTTTTCCTGGATCAGAATTCTCCGCCCATCGGCTGAGGTACTGGACCGGGCAGTTATAGCCCAGCGAAGAGTGGTCGGCCTCTGATCGGGGCAACAGTGACTATATTGGGATTAAAAAATGGAGAGAATGGGCATGGCATTGACGTCTAAAGAGAAGTGGGATCGGGCTGTTGCACTATCGCTGCATGGGATCGTGTTCTTGCTCGGGATAATGACCGGAAATTTCTTTTACCTGGTATTTGTGTTGGGGTCTGTGTTTCCCACGTGGCTCATCATCGCAAACCGCTCAAAGTCAATGATCGTGGGGGGTGTTCTGTGTGCGGCGACATTGGTGTGGCTTCCGTTGACCATGCCGTCTTCAGCCAACGCCTGCACCCGTGTCCTCTGGAATGACAACTCCATAGCCGTGCTCTCAGGCCGGAGCGCGGACTGGTTCAAGGCATCGAAACCCAAGGGGGCGACGGATCCCAAACTGCTCGTCATGCCGCGCGGGTTGCTCAAGTCCGGCGCCAAGTTTGGAAACGAGGTCGTCGTCACCGAAAACCCTGCCACATGGAGATCGCGCTATGGCAGCGTCGTGGTGAGTACCCAAAATACCACCGTGTTTGACGGCATGAACGAGAAGGGTCTCGCGGCGCATTCCCTCTCGCTCCCGGTAACCAATTACGGCGTACGCGACGTGTCGCGCCAGGGCATCCATATGGGCCTGTGGGTGCCCTACATTCTCGACAACGCCGCCACTGTTCCGGAGGCCATCGCCCTTCTCGCGGGCATCCAGCCGGTGCAGGTGGTGGTGGACAACTTCCCCATGAAACTGTCGCTCAGTATCGAGGATCGATTTGGAGACTCCGCGGTCATTGAGTACCTAGACGGGGTTGCCGTGATCCGTCACAGCCGGCAGCTACGGGTCATGGCCAATACGGAACTCACTGTCGCCGAAAAGGAACTAGGGAAATACAACTTCAACTTCCAAGAGGCTACGCGCAACGTCCCGCTCCCCGGGAACGCTAATAGCGTCGATCGCTTCGTCCGGGCTTCGTTCTTCAGCGGCTTCCTCAGCAATATGGAAGCCCGCAATCTTACGGAGGCGAGGGCGGCGTTGATGTCGGTGGTGCGGAACGTCTCGAACCCGATCGGAGCACCGGGCGACACCCCAGGGCAGGGACCATTCTCGGGTGACGAGACCGACTGGCGCACGCTGTCCGATCTCACTAATCGCGTGTACATCTTCGATAACCCCCGTACGCTCGCCATCATGAGCACCGACTTGAGGAGCCTGAACTTCGGACGTGTCACCGGCGTACGCGTGCTAGATCCAGGCAACCCCAGGCTGCATGGCGACATTACACGACTCTATCGGCCGAGCCGCGTCGCGGTACCGGGAGTCGTGAGCCGCTGATCGCGCAGCGCGGCTTGTGGGGAATATGGCCACCTTACTCGAAGAGCGTGGCGACTTTCGCCAGCACTTCTTCCATGATCGACGCTGGTAGGGTGTCCACCTTGCGAGCGTGGCGGGCAGCCAGGTCAATCACGCGCGGCTGATCGCAACGCACGACGCCGGTGATCTTGATGCCGGTCACGAGCACCGCAAAGCCCAGGCGGCGAGTGCACTCGCCGCTGTTGGTGATTGGCAGGATCACCGGCAGCTTAGTGGCTTCGTTGAATTCGGCGGGCGATACGACCAAGACGGGACGGCTGCCGCTTTGCTCATGCCCGGCGGTCGGGTCGAGCCACACGAGATAGATGTCGCCTCGTTTCACAACAGCTCACCGCCCATGGTGGGCGCATCGACCCATTCGCGTTCCTCAGCCGTTTGCGGCTGAGAATAGTCCGAGGCAGCAAGCAACTCCACGGGCGTGTAGCGCGGCGGCGGCCTGGGGTTGACTATCAGGCAGCCTTGATCGACGGCCAGGCCGACGGTTGCACCGGCTTGCAGGTGCAGTTGATCGAGGAAGGCGGGCGGCACGGCCAGCATGATCGAGCCGCCCACTTTGCGCAGATTGGTCCTTCGCGGGCGGCGTACGCCCTTGCAGAAATACCCTCGGCATAATAGCCTTCAGATGGTTGGCCCAATATATCGAACGTTCGGTCATTACAGTCTCCGTGTTGATGGAGACAAAAGTCTGCGAAATTCAGGCCAGGAATGTAAGGACTGATTTCATGGGGCGTTTACCGAGAACTGATTCAGGACGAAGCCAACGAGGTCCTGGTGAGCGCAGTCAGCGCATGGGAAATTGCCACCAAGTATCGCTTGGGGAAACTGGATATCGGCCGCGATGCCGTTGCCCGTTTTGACGAATTGGTGACGCTTGATGGCTTTAGCCATTTGCCAGTCAGCTACCTTCATGCCCTGAGAGCGGGTGGATTACTGAACGACCACCGCGATCCATTCGACCGCATGCTTGCAGCGCAAAGCCTGATCGAAGGTGTCCCTCTCGTTACGCGCGACACAGCCTTCGATGCTCTGGGTACAGCGACCATTTGGTGAGAATGTCGCGATTTGACCCATCGCCATTCCATCCGCCCCGCCTTTTCATGATCACCTCTAGTCACAGGAGTTGATGCTTATATGATGCCTTACTCAAGTTACTCCCATCACCACCATAACCCTGTCCATTAAATAAGCTCCTCCTCGGTCATGTGTCGAAACTCAAAGCCAGGCATCTTCGGGCGGGCAGGTGGGGCTGCACTGCTTCGCCGTGCGGCTTCGCGCGGGTTTCTCTCTTCCCGTCCCGATTCGTCCCGAGCGACCTTTGGCGGCAAAGGCCTCTGCTTCCTGATGAAGCGCCTGAAGGTGTCATAGCTGCAATTAATTTTGCCTTCCATGGACAGGTGATCCCATATCGTCCTCATCGGCCAGCCTGAATGGATGGCCCCCTCGATGTCACCTCTCAGGGCAAGTAGTTTGGCCGCATGACTGCCCCTGCCCGATATGTTTTTCTTTGCATATCGCGTCGCGATACGTTCCGCCAAGGTTTTCGTCATGGAAACATCCCTTTGGAGTTAAACCACATAATTCTCGTACACCCATCATGACTAATGGCGTTGAATTATAGCGTAAAGCTTAAAAACTATGGGATATAAGAAACAAAATGTAATAAATGCAGTAAAAAGAAAGTTATCATCGCTTTTTGTGATCTTATGTTATTCTTTGTGTGTATTTATGCTTTTTTGTGCGTTTTCATGAGTTTTTGCGAGCTTTTATGAAAATATCTGATTTTTAGTGTATTTTTATGTGAGTCTTCAATTTTTTAGGCGTTTTTATAAGGAGATGTGATTTTTCATAAGCTTTTATGTGATTCCCCGTGTTTTTGTGAGAAATCATGCAATCAAGTGCCTACCTTAGAAGTATTTATGATTATTAATGAGTTCTCTGCCAGGTGGCTCACTAATACCTGAAAATGCGTAATAATGAGCAGTAATACACATCTGAAATAAGGGGCAGGATAGGTGAAGTTAGCTAACCTTCGGTTAACTCACTTCACATCCCTTATTCGCGCCTTGGGCGCTCAACGGGAATCCTGCTCTGCGAGGCCCCCGGCCACCGCCGGTTAATCACATGAGGACATGATGGAAGTTAAAGAGAGTCACCACGCTCAGCCTGGTCGGCGGCACCACCTCCGGGTACCGGTGTTGCCAGAAGAGAAAGAGCGCATTGAGATCAATGCCAAGGAAACAGGCCTGAGCGTGGCCGGATTTCTTCGGGAGGTCGGCCAGGGCTACCAACCCGACAGTGTGGTCGATTTAGATCAGGTGCGAGAAATGGTCCGGATTAATGCGGACCTTGGCCGACTGGGCGGCCTACTCAAGCTGTGGCTGACCGACGATGCGCGGACTGCGCGATTCAGCACCCAAACGATCACGGAATTGCTCAACCGAATTGACGCGACCCGTGCAGAAATGACGACGGTCATGCGATCCATCGTCATGCCGCGCACCAGGAATCGATGAGGATTTGAGCCGGTGACACGTGAGGTCGGGTTTTGATAGCAAAACACATCGCGATGCAGTCCATCAAAAAAAGCAGTTTTGCTGAACTGGCACGCTACATCGTGGACGAGCAGTCGATGACCGAGCGGGTAGGGGTGGTCAGATTGACCAACTGCCAGGCCGACGCGCTGGAGGATGCCATCATCGAAGTGGTTGCGACTCAGATGACGAACAGACGCTCGCTCGCTGACAAGACCTACCATCTGTTGCTGAGTTTTCGGGCGGGCGAGAAGCCTGATCCGGGCGTACTGGCCGAAATCGAAGAGCGATTTTGTTCAGGTCTCGGTTATGCCGAGCACCAGAGAATCAGTGCCGTTCATCGCGACACCGACAATGTTCACATACACATCGCGATCAACAAGATTCATCCCCAGCGCCACACCATCCATGAACCTTTTTCGACGTATAGGACCCTTGCCGATCTCTGTCGTAGTGCGGAACGAGATTATGGGCTTGAACACGACAATCACCAGGCGAGGCGGGGGTTATCGGAATGTCGGGCTGCAGATATGGAGCGGCACTCCGGGATTGAGAGTCTCGTCAGCTGGATCAGGCATGGGCCGCTGGCAGCTATGCGAGCCGCGGCGACCTGGGCCGAGCTTCACGGTGTCATGGCTGAAAACGGACTGGCGTTGAAAGCGCGGGGCAACGGATTTGTGATGGTATCCCTGCAGACGGGTGTCATCGTCAAGGCCAGCACCATCGCCCGCGATTTATCAAGAACACAACTAGAGGCTCGGCTCGGTCCCTATCTGACGCATGAACATGAGGCCGGTGCTCAAGGAGCAGCACGAAGCTACCGAGCTGACCCCATCGCCTTGTCGGTTGATACGACAGCATTGTATGCGAGGTACACGGCTGAACAGCAGTCGGTCGTAGAGCGGCGTTCTAGGATGTTATCAACTGAGAAAAGCTGGCGCGTAAAACGGATCGCGGCAGCGCAGAGTGCCAACCGGTCACGGCGGGCGGCTATCAAGATTTTAGGTGATGATCCTGCCATCAAGAAGCTGTTGTATGCCCAGGCCCGCCAATCACTGCGTGATGAGATTACCGCGATCAACGCGCGGCATAGAAAGGGGAGGACGGCTGTCAGCAGTCATCTAAAGAAGCGGACATGGGCTGATTGGCTCAGGCATGAAGCCGTGCGGGGCAATGCAGATGCTTTGCTCGCCTTGAGAGCCCGGGAAGGTCGGGAGAGACTCGGTGGCGACACCCTTCAGGCAGCAGGAGAGGCAGGCCTGGGGCAGAGGCTGGTGATTGATGGGATCACCAAAAAGGGCACCATTATTTACCGGGCACAGAACGCATCGGTGAGAGACGACGGGGAGCGTCTGCGCGTTCAAGGCGGCGCAGGCGATGAGGTGGTGCGGCAGGCCTTGAGACTGGCCATGCAGCGCGGAAACCGTATCACCGTAAACGGTTCGGTCGCATTCAAGGCCCAGGCGATCCAGGCAGCGGTGGATGCCGGATTGTCGATAACGTTCGCCGATCCCGCGATGGAGCGTCAGCGGGCGCTTTTATTAACGGAGGTTAAAAATGGCCGACAAAATGCTGGACCACGGTCGGTTGGCGACAGCCTGGGAACAGGCACCACCCAGAAGAAGCCAGACATTGGCGGCATTGGACGAGAACCGCCGCCCCAAAGTCAAAACCGTCTGCAAAGACTGTCCGATCTCGGTGTGGTTCGCATTGCCAGTGGATCTGAGGTATTACTGCAGGGTGATGTAACTGGTGACGTGGAGCAGCGGCGAGCCCAATCAGCTGACCCATTGCGACGGGCCGTTTTTGGGGCAGGGATAAGCGATGATCACATCACGGCGATGGAGACATATATCGCAGAGAGAGAAGCCAAATGCGTAAGAGGCTTCGATATCAAGCATCATGTTATTTATAACGGAAACTCTGGAGCGGTTGAGTTTGGCGGAATCCGTAATGTTGACGGCCACCCGCTTGCTCTTCTACGGCAGGATGATCAGGTGATGGTGATGCCGGTCACCCTGATGGAGGCACAGCGCTTGTCGCGTATCGCCGTGGGCGAACCAGTCTCCGTCGCGGAGGGCTCCATCAAAAAGAGGTCGAGAGGGCGGCGGCGATAAGCCGGCGATGGTGCACTCAGGCTATAGAACACGGTACACTAATGAAAAGTGCGGCGGTGCCAAGGCATCGTTACACCTGCTTGATCCGCGTGGGCAATTCCACGCCATGGATATCCACATGGACGGCATCCCGGTGAACTACCTGGGACAGCTTGCCCAGGTCGCACATCAGGGCGGAGTGGGTTTTTACACGGATCGTAAACAAGGGTTCGTACACGTCGATGATGGACGTGTCCGGTACTGGCGCGGATAAGCGCCGTAATGAATGAGTTTGCGAATTTAGAAGAGAGAAGGGATACATCCCGTTGCCCGATCTTGGCGGATCGAGCAACGAGACACATCGGAGACAAAAGCATTGAACCCGCTTTGCGTCCCCATTGTATTCCGGTCAAAAATAAAAACGCAAGCCTTTTACTGTCCAAAGGAGACAGAAATGGCTATAGAGTTCTACCCGTCGCACGATGCGACGACTGGAAACCGTTGTGGACACAGCAAAGATCGCCCTGTTTTCTTTGGTGCACCCGAGAGTCACGCCAACCGCCCCGGCGTGTTGCGAAAACTCGGCGACAAGATCAAGGCGTATTACTACAGTCCGCGCCAGACAATCCCCACGCTGGACCTTGCCAACGGCAGTGATCGCCAGCAGCGCAGCGAGCGGCGGGAAGGTTGTCTACGCATCCTCGGCTGCCTGACCCACTACACCGATCTCACGACCCTGAGAGTTGGCATACCGCAGGCCGATGGCAGCTTCAAGGGACTCACCCTGTCTTATCTCGCCGAGAAAGCCGATTTATCGCTACGGCGGGCAGAGCGGGCCATCGCAGACCTCGTCCGCGCCGGCGTCATCACCGTCAATAAGCGGTGTGAGCAGATGGAAGATGGCAGTTTCAAGGGCTATGCCGCCATCAGAACCGTCACCAAGGCGCTGTTTGCGATATTTGGCCTCGGCCATTGGCTCAGACACGAACGTGACAAGGCGACCGAGCGACTCAGGAAGAAACGACTCAAACTGACCCAACGGAAAATGGCCCAGGTCAACGTCGCGATGAACGCGCAGGCCAATTCTCCGGCAGACCAGCCCATCCACGAAAAACCGAGAGACCGCATGGCCAGCGGCCTCAGCCCCATGGCTGACTTCTTTAGCACCGCCCGCTCCCGACTTAAAACGTCCCCCTCCTAGACGTCGCAGCCGCGAAAACATCCCCCCAGGAGCACCGGGCCGAGCCGCCAGGCCGCTCTATGCCTGTTATGGCGTAAAGCCCCGAAACCAGCGCTGAATCAGCCCTGGATACCCCCCATCCGCCCGCCCCGAAACCATCGATCCGCCTCTCAAACCGCCGCGTAAAAGCCCGCCCAGGCGACACCAAGAACATTAAGTGTCGGACTCATGATGAACCTGTGGATGCCTGCATAAACAAGATGAGTTAAGTGACAGCCTCTTTGAATCTAAGTGGCGGCTCTTATTCACTCTTATTTACACAATAATTAATGAAAAGGACGTCCTTCGGACAAAACCCAATAGGGCAAGGGGCTACGCCCCCTGCACCCCCAA
>JBKCCF010000092.1:0-6363 GCA_046305255.1 Methylococcaceae bacterium | reverse complement strand
ACCGCATCACCCATCACTGCGACATCCTCGAAACCGGCAACGACTCCTACCGGTTTAAACAGCGCAAAAAGGGCACTCAGGCACTCTGACTTAACCCTCTCAACTGGAAACTTTTCGGCGCTGACACCTGGAAAAATTTCGGTGCTGATTGACGGTCTTGCGCACTCGTGCGCCTTCGATACCCCGCAGTTGTGCCACACTGCGTCGTTCGGGTGGGGTCTCGCCGAACCTTATTTCATACATTTTGCGCACAACCTTGAGCCGGGCAGTTTCCTCCAGTGACAATTTGGCTTGATAGAGCAGTCTGTCGGATCGAGCACCACCGGGCTGACCGGAGGCATAGAGCCTAACTCCGGCTTCCCCAACCCAGAGCAGCAGGGTACCCACACGCGATGCCAGAGCGGTCGCCCGGTGCGACACACGGGTACCGGGTTCCAGCATGATGCAGGCAACAGATCCTACGGGAATATGTGTGCGGACCCCAGCCTGGTCGACTACAACAAATGCACCATCCAATACGTCAATGTCGCCTTTTTCAACAAATACGACTGATACCCGATCTCTGATTGGAATCGGCTTCAGCGGGGGTAATGAGTTGACCATTGTGTTTTGAATTACGTCGGCGCCACCGATAACAGCCCCAGACCCAAGGCCTTGCCATGGCCAATACCCGTTTGCAGTGCAGTACGAAACCGGGCGCCGTCTGTCACCACTAATTGGCCGTCGTAGAGGACCGAATATATGTGCAACTTATTGCCGCCATGCTGCCGGCCGAGCAACATCCCTTGCTAGGTAATGCTTACATCTGGCGACGAGAGGGGCTGACCCACGAAATCCTCCCTCTCCGACTGATGCAAGGTAAAGCCATAGCGTTCGCCCTGACGCAACAACCAGCATTCCTGATCAACAGACTGCATCAGCCCGAACCTTTTACCAGCCCTGGTCACACACGGGTTAGCGCGTAAGCGAAACCGAAAACGCCGGCCCGGCACAAGCTCATTCAAGCGCAGTCGAATCCCTAGATCCAGCGGCATACTTACATCAGCCAGCCAGCCAACCAGCGATGCCTAGGGCCTCCCAGTTCGGCATGGCCGCGCTTTGCACCAGCAAGCGTGGCCGGTGTTGCGCATCGGTTTCCGTCTCCAGACGCCAAAGGAAACTACCGGGAGGACATTTTTTGTCTTGCCCGGCAAAGGCCCGGCATAAGGTGGCGTGCATCTGATAGGGATCGGCGAGATCGCGGTGGGCCCTGCGGTTACGCGGATCAAGATGAATCCTAGTGAGCAGCATCGACAGCCTCCCCCGGAAATGGCAGCCATTCAGAACTCACGAAACGCGCACAAAACTGCCTTTCTGCGAAGGCTGACTTCGGTTGATCCATCTTCATTTGACCACTACCGTCCATAGACTCGAACGAGGCCAGCAGGCTTAAAGGCAAATCTTTAACTGGTCGCGATCGGCCCAGCCAAGGCCAGGCTGACAGCGCTTCGCGCAGCGATGTATCAACCAGTGCATGTGGCATCCACAGCGGTTCGGAAGGTAAGTAAGCCTTGCGCCCGAGTGCCAGTGGCCAGACCGGATCACGTAAGGACTCGTACAGACTGGCTAACAGGGCACGGTCTTCGCCGTGCAGGCCGACCAGAAAAGCTGCATCTGCGATATAGTCGCGCGTCGTCACCGCTGTTACGTGCTTCTTGCTGCCGTCAGCCGAAATAATATTCTGCGCGGTCTGATAATCACGTTTAGGCACTCCCGGCCGGTCGTGCCGCACCCCCATAGCGAGGTGCGTTAATGGTTTTAGGTCGTCCCAGTTTTCACGGTCGATACCCAAGGCAGCGGCCGTGAGGCCAAGTACGCCGGACTTACTGGGTTCCCGACCGGTATCACGGTGATCAAACCGGCTTATAGTGCCCCAGGACTGCATAGGTCCGACTAGACGCAGTAATAGGGTCGGCATAGCTACTCCTTTGCAGCGGCTACTGCCGCGTCGATCAAGGCAGCGAGTGATGCCACGTGAGTGCCATAGCCACGAGCTACAGTGCCAGTAAGATCAAGCATAAAGGTGCATTCGTCACCGCCGTATGCCGCCTGCAGCGCTTGGGCCTTGGCGACCAGCCCTGCAGCCGATTTTGCGGTTAACGACTCGCCGCGTTGCACGCGGATCGCTGTCTCGAATGCGTTGGCGAGACTGCGAGGTGCACCGTTGCGGCGTACAGTGACGGCAACAAATTCCGGTGCATTGTGTGCCGCGAAGGTATTTTGCTTGCCGGTTGGCTCCGCCACCACAAAGCCTTCTAAAAATGCACGCAAGCCCTTGTCCGACAATTCGGCGTCGTTCTGGAGGTTCTCATTCAGCTTCTGCCAGTCGACGACCGCGTAGCGGTAGAAGCAGGCGGAGTTGAATTCCACTGTGCCTATCATGTCGGCCCCGGCCGTGTCTTCAGGCTTGAGATCATCAACCGCCGTGTAAAAATCGAACTCACGTTAGCATGTGCCACCTGGCAGGCCGCATACTGGTTCTCTGCCAGCATGCGGCCAAAGAGAGCAACATCAAGCGCTTTGCCGCCATCGAACACTTTGTCCAGTGCCTTTCTGAGTTCCGGGTTTGCCGCACTCGCTGCGAGTTTTTTGGCTTTGACGGGTTTTCTATTTTCCGGAGGTGACCCCGTTTCCCCGCCGATACTCTCCCAATATGTGTCAATAATGGCAGCCAGTGAAGTGACCTCACGCTGACCGAGAAATAGCAGGTATTGAGTCTTACCGTCGTCTTTCACAGTCAATTCCATGGCAGCCAAGGCCAGCTTTGCTTTTTCCTTGGCTGTGGCCTCGTCGCGCCCCCTATCCTTCAGGAGGCCAACCAGCGCATCGTGCACACGCTTAGTTCGTACCGAGAGATCATCGGCAGTCATGCCGTCCGCCGCGATACGGCTAACAAAGTATTCGCGCACTGCCCGTTTCCAGCATTGGCTCGACACCCTGGCGCGTCGGGTGCCGCCAAAAAGTGCATCTTTGGGTGCGCCGGTATCATCACGATTAAGGTTGGATGGCGCGAAGTTTTGCAGTACATGTAGTTCGACCAGAGTTTTCATGGGATGGTCTCCGTTTCTGTGTATTCAGATTGGTCAGCAGCGTTATGGGCGCGGTAAAAGGCCTTTGCCCAGCGAAATTGGGTGGTGCGATACGGACTGCGCCAGTACAGCAAGTCATCCAGCAGCGTGGCGAAATCAAGATTGAAGTCTTTCAGTAGTGCCGTTATTTGTCGTAACCGCTGCGGCAACTGCTCTTCGTCTGCGTCAAGCAGAGCAATGAATCGACGTTCAGTGCCGGCAGATTCGCCTGAACCGGCTACTGCCGCACAGGCTGAGGCGATTGATAGCAACGGGCCACTAGATCCCTCGCGCCAATGGCTAGCCCAGAGTCCTGCCACCAGGTAATGCATATCACGTTGCCAGCCATCGTCGTTACTGACAAACGGCTCGACGTAGGGCATTGATGGAATATGGGTGCCCGGCGCGAACGCTAAACTACGCCGCAACACTGCACGCCCCCTTGTGTTGTCGGCGCAGGCCTTTTCCAGCCAATGGATGAATCTGCTCATACTGCCTCCTCCCTATGTTCAAGTTGCATGATCTTGCGTGAGAGTTCTGCCACCGCTTTACGCACGGGACGCTCCGCCTTGACCAGCGCACGTAAGTTCCAGGCATCGCCGACCGGCGCTGCATTGCGCAGAGAGTCCCAGGCCAGGGTCAGCGCTTCCTTTACCGCATGCAGCCAGCGAGCATGTATAGTGTCGAAATCTTCGTCACACCCATAGTTCTGCAAAACCCTGTGAAACGTCGGCTCCAGTAGCGACCAGTAGTGTTCGATGACCTGGGTCTGACGCACGAAAGCGCTTACATCGGCGGTTGCGGGTTTGCGTTCGCCGCGACTGAGCAGATCGCGCGCGTAGGATGCGGTACTGGCCCACAGGGCGCGCTGACCTTCCTCGGCCTTGTCTAGCAAGACGCGCAGATGAACGCGAACGGCTCCGCTGCTGCTCAGCGCGCGCGGCAGCACAAAGCGCTCCATGCGCCAGAACTCAATCTTGGCCTTTTCATTGGACTGCCCCAGCACCATGACCGATGAAGGTGATCGTTGCGGCAGATATCGTGCAAGGCCCAGTGCGTGCTCCATGACGAGCGGCGCCAGATCGCCGCCATCGGGCAATAAGGAATCAAAATCACGCCAAAATCCCCGTTGGCTGAACTGAACCGGCAGTCGTCCGCGCTTATCGTCGATGCGGTAACCCAGCATCGGATCAGTATCATTATTAGGGGCATAGCCAACACCGGAAGCAAAGGCCAACACCTCTACCCGTCCTGTTGACGATGCACGCAGGCGAACTGCACGCGAATTCCACGTGTACCTGTCGGCATATCCCGCTACTGGCCGTGTAATACCTGCAGCGAGGTGAGTGACCGATTCTGGTTCTCGCTCCCACAACGCCAGATCGTCGGCCCCAATATCCCGCGACTGAGGTACCAGTGAGTAAATGAGGGTGTCATGCAGGTCGCGTCCGATTGGCAACACCATCGCGGCGGTTGCCGAAGGCGCCGTTCCGGTATGCGATAACTCGCTTTTGCCGGCACTCACCGAGAATGTTTGCGCTGCCAGCAGCCAGCGTGCAGCCGAAGCAGCATCAATGCTGCCGGCGGATTTGACGTTGATGTGATCAAACAGCACCTTGGCGTTATCGGCGTTGTGTTCGGCTGCCAGTACGGTCCAGGCCCGCCAATTCTTCGGATCGAAAGTCGCTATCTGACCAAACGGCTGCTCCTGATCAAATAGCCAAAAACGACCATACGAACGTTCAAGATAGTAGTCTATCTTTTCTATCGGCAAACCCTCTCGGTATAGCGTGCGCGCTTCATCGAAGCTATTCGGCCCTTGCAGGGCGCGATACAACACTGCCAGCAGTAACCGATACAGCGCTGCGACCACAAGCGGCGAGGCATCCTCAATAGCGGCAATCTCGCGCGCGTGCCGTAGTGTTGCGCGTACACCCAGTAATTGATCGCGGCCGTCCAACATGCGGACAGGTATCCACGATTGATCGAGCAGATTGAAATAGCTTTCCTCGTTTCTCATGGTGTAGCTTTTGCCTGATTGTCGTTTCGTACATCGTGCGACTCGTACAAAATACCGAGTTCATCATCGAGTCTGACCGTTGCGTCATCGCACCAGCGGCCCTCAGCATCAAGCAGCAGCGGATGGGCATTACGCAGCAAAGCAGATTTTTTCCAGCCATCGGGAATTTCTAGTCGCCTGAGGCGCTGAACTACGGCTGGGCGCGACAAATTCACTGCGCGACGGAGCAAGTGTCGTGCACTGGCAAAGTCCGGCGCGATGGATGAATCGTCGGGGGTTTCCGTGATGGGGATGACCGTCATGGCATCCTTGCCAAGACGGGTCCTGGCGATAAGGCTGCGGTGCAGACCTGGTGCATCCTCGTCGTAAAGCACGAATCGGCTGGGGTCATTCCACGAACCGTCGTCGGGGAATCCGATGTGCGCGCGTTGCGCTTCCTTTCGCTCGGAGCAGCGCTCACCTTCAGCCTCTGCCACAGCCCGATCCAGGCGGTCACGCAAGCGTTCTGGTATGGTGTTGGTCTCTTCATAGACATCGCTAACCCAAGTGTCGATGTCGCTCGGTAGATTGAGTTCCGGGCGTTCTTTTAGGAGGGCCCAACTGCGAAGTAAGACATCCTCCCGGTAGACGGACTTCCACCACAATGGCAGACCGAAATCAGGAGGCATTTCCTGGTCTAGACCGGCGATAAGCAGCAGAGGCGTGGCTAGCGGTCGGGGCTGCTTGCAAGGGCGCGCGTGCCGCCACAGCCTGCCGGCGTGCTGCAAGACAAGATCAATCGGCGCCAGGTCGGTAATGATGAGGTCGAAATCAAGATCCAAACTCTGTTCGGCGACCTGGGTGGCGATCAGGATTTGTCGCGTGTTCCGCGGTCCGCTTAGTCCAAAACGTGCAAGGGCCTCTTCCTCGCGCTGCCGTCGCGCCTCAGCCGGAAATCGGGCATGAAAAAGGAGTACTTCGCTGCCGTCCGCGAGTCGCTTGCCAACGCAGTGACCTTCGCGTAGCAGGCGTTCCCCTGATGGCCAATTGCGATATAACTCCTGCGCCCGTTGCACGGTATTGACCAGGACCAGGGCTGCACCAGTCGGCAGATACTCATCCAGCGCTGCGCGCAACTCCGAGAGATCGGTACCGATACCTTCAATGCGCACCGCACGGTAACGCTTAGGGTCTGCGGCGAAGGCATTTTGCGAGAGTGAGCCGGGTTGCATTATCGTCAGGCGAGGATACTCGACG
>JBKCCF010000091.1:0-5467 GCA_046305255.1 Methylococcaceae bacterium | reverse complement strand
TGAGTGCCGACCAGTTCCTGAGGCCTGAAACGCTTGGCATCCTGGTTCTGGGCGCCATGGCCTTCAGTTTCGGTACGGCGTCGGGTGTGCTGATGGCCAAGCTCATGAACGCTATTTCGCCCGCCAACAAAATCAACCCCCTGATTGGTGCTGCCGGGGTATCCGCCGTACCAATGTCGGCGCGGGTCGCTAACAAGGTGGGGCAGGAATCCAACCCTCACAACTTCCTGCTCATGCATGCCATGGGCCCGAATGTCGCGGGCGTGATTGGTTCGGCGGTTGCTGCCGGTGTGCTGCTGGCACTGGTTCAGTAATTCCGGCGCTGAACCTGCCCGGACGATGCGGCAGGGTTTCGCCAAAATACGCAAGAGCGGACGCCGGACCGGTGCTCCGCTCATGTGCTTTCTCGGTATTCACTCATTACTTACAGCGAAAAGCGCGTGAAAGTCCTGCATGTTGAAGGGGGTCGCAATCTTTACGGCGGCGCACACCAGATCCTGCTGCTGATCGAAGGCTTGCAGGCGCGGGGCGTTAGTAATGCGGTGGCCTGCCGTGCCGGTAGCCCGCTCAGCATCGCAGCCGGACCCTTTGCCGAAATTCATGGCATGCCAATCGCGGGCGATCTTGATGTGGGCCTGATCGGGCGGCTTTATCGCGTCATCCGCCGGATCAGGCCCGATATCGTGCATTTGCATAGCCGGATCGGTGCCGATGTCATGGGTGGCATCGCCGCCCGGCTGGCAGGTGTGCCGGTTGTTCATTCCCGCCGTCAGGATAACCCCGAAAGTCGGCTGATGGTGGCGCTCAAATACAAGCTGCACGATAGGGTGATTGCCATCTCTGATGGTATCAGCCAGGTGTTGCTGAGTGAGGGGCTACCCCCCGAAAAGCTTCGCTGCGTTCGCGATGCCATCGACGCCAGTCCCTATCGTCAGGCAGCGGATAGCGAATGGTTTTGCCGCGAATTTGCTTTGCAGGCCGGGGCGCCTGTGATCGGCGTGGTCGCACAGTTGATTGAGCGTAAGGGGCATCGAGTGTTGCTTGATGCCATGCCGGAACTGCTGGTGCAATGGCCCGGGTTGCAGGTGCTATTTTTTGGGAAAGGCCCTCTGGCCTCGGCACTTCAGGCTGATATTAACCGACGAGGTCTCACCACTGCGGTGCGGCTGGCAGGGTTCAGGGATGATTTGCCGCGGATTCTGCCTTGTCTGAGCATGGTCGTACATCCCGCCTTCATGGAAGGGCTGGGCGTATCCCTGCTGCAGGCTTCTAGTTCCAGCGTCCCGGTGATTGCCTCAGCCGTAGGCGGCATTCCCGAAGCGGTACGGGATCAGGTCACAGGCCTGCTGGTGCCGCCCGGGGATGCCGCGGCCCTGGCTGGGGCCATTGCCAGACTGTTGACGGATGAGACGCTGGCCCGCAGGATGGGAGAGGCGGGCAGGTTGCTGGTAGACACTGAATTCTCTGCTGATTTGATGATAGACGGCAATCTTGCGGTCTATCAGGACCTGCTGGGCGCGTTGTCTGGCCGTTAGCGCGGGGTAAACGGCAGTCTGAACGTCAGAGCAGGCTGGCGATAGCTGGATAATTCTGCTCCAGCCCTAGCCGGAAATTTTCTATCATCGCCCCATCCCGCAGCGCTTGCGGTGTGTCAATCCCAATATCGCAGATCACGCGAGACGGTGAGGCCGACAGGAAGATGAGCCGGTCGCCCAGCTCTATCGCTTCGCGCAGGTCATGCGTGACGAACAAGACCGTCTGCGACTGCTCTAGCCACAGACTCAGCAGCAGTTCCCGCATGCGCCGTCCGGTGGGTGGGTCCAGCGAGACAAAGGGCTCGTCCATCAGCAGTATTTCCGGCTGAATGGCAAACGCCCGCACCAAGGCCGCCCGTCGGCTCATGCCCACCGACAGGCGCTCGGGATAGACCGAACGTGCCTCACTCAGGCCCACCCGCGCAAAAAGATGGTCGATGTAAGCGGGATCGTGGTCTTCTGGCAAAGCCAGTTGGATATTCTGATCTACCGTTCGCCACGGCAGCAGCCTCGGATTCTGGAAGACATAGCCCAGCCGAGGGGGTTTGCCGTTGGGCATGCCGGCGTCTATCGTGCCCTCAAAGTCGGTATCCAGCCCTGCCAGCAGGTTCAGCAGACTGGTCTTGCCGCAACCCGATGGCCCGACCAGACAGACGAACTCGCCATGTTGCACGGTGAGGTGCAACGCCTCAATCACCGTTTTGCCGCCAGCCTTGCCATGGTCGGGGAAATATTTGCGGATGATGTTGATCTGCAATGCGGTCATCGGCGCCAACGCCTCGCCCTACGGTCCAGCGGTCTTAGTAACGTCCACTCAATGAACTGGATGACGATCACGAAGGCAATCGAGTACGCCAGAATGCCAGCGACATCAAACATTTGGAAAAAGAGATGCAGTTGATAGCCCATGCCGTTACTGCGCCCCAGCAATTCGACCACCAGAATGATTTTCCAGATCAGTGCCAGACCGGTACGCGCTGCCGCGAGTATGAAGGGGAATAGCTGCGGCCAGATGACGTGTCGGAGGGTTTTCAGTCGACCAAAGCGATAAACCTCGGCCATTTCCAGCAAGTTGCGGTCGAGGGTGCGGGTACCTTCGCGAATGGTGACGATCACGTTCGGCAGTTTATTGATGACAACGGCGGCGATGGCGGCACTTTCGATCAAACCCAACCAGATATAGCACAGAATGATGGTGACCAGCGCCGGAATGTTCAGGAAGATCACCAGCCAGCTGTCGAAAAAGCGGTCCAGCGCACGATGGCGACCCAGTGCGATGCCAATGGCGGTCCCCATGCCCATCGACAGGAGGAAACTGACAGCCAGTCGGGCCAGGGTCACGCCCAGATGGTAGGGTAACTCACCAGAGCCCATGTCGTGGGCCATGACAGCAAAGACAATGGCCGGTGTCGGTAGCAGGGCTGATGCGGCACTGGCGGCCGCCATTTGCCAGATCAGGAGCAGGCAGGCGATAGAGGCCAGCGCGCTGAGCAGGGATTTTGGCGTTGAGACGGGCTTCAAGTCGCTGTTGACTCCGCCATAATGAAGTCACCGTCCGGCGCGATGCTCAACAGATGGGCAGGTGTCACCCGGTAGCTGAGGGCGGCGGGATCAGTGGTCACCATGCCGACTTTCAGGTACTGGGGGGTATAGCCGTGTAGGATGTAGTGCCCGTCGCCCCGTTGACGCGCGCCTTCCCACAGAACGGGATGAACCCGCCCCAGATGCCGTGTCCACAGGGCCAGTTTCTGTCGCTCAGCCAGTGCATGCAAGCTGCGGCTGCGAGCCTTTTTGATGTCGCCGGGGATCGGGTTAGGCAGGCTGGCGGCGGCGGTTCCGGCACGGGGGGAAAAGCTGAAGATATGGATGTTGCCGAAGTTCATACCCTCTACATAGGCCAGAGTATCGGCCCACTCGGTCTCGGTTTCGCCGGGAAATCCTACGATCAGGTCGGTGGTGATGTTGATATCGGGGATGTGGCGGCGCAGACGGTCGGTCAGTTCGGTAAATTCAGCAGTGCGGCAGCGGCGCGCCATGCGCTTGAGTGTAGCGTCGGAACCGCTTTGCAACGGCAGATGCAGGTGGGGCATCAGGCGGGTGCTCTCGAACAGTTCGACAAATGAGTCGGGAATATCCCAAGGCTCCAGTGAGCCCAGCCGCACTCTTGGAATATCGGTCTCCTCCAGAATCTGGCGGATCAGGCTGCAGAGATTGCTGCCGTTATCGCTGCCATAGCCGCCCAGATGGACGCCGGTCAGTACCGCTTCCTGTATGCCTTGCCGGTGTAGCGCTTTGATTTCTTCTATAATTTCGGTGCCGCTTCGGCTCTGCTCCTCGCCCCGCGCCACAGTGACGATGCAGTAGGTACAGCGATAACGGCAGCCGTCCTGGACCTTGATGAAGGCCCGGTGTCGTCCCATACGGAACAGGGCGGACTCTCCCGGTAGGGTTGACGCTGCGGGCATGGTGTCCAGTGCCAGCTCGCGTCGGGTGATGCCCACCAGGTTCTGTTTGTCGGCATTGGTCACTACCAAATCGACCCCAAGGGTTTCGGCTTCCTCACGGTTGAGCGTGGCGTAGCAGCCGCTCACGACAAGTTTTGCCTCAGGGTTTTCCCTCGCCGCCTTGCGCAAGAGGTTGCGTGACTTGCGAACGGCGTCCTGGGTGACGGCGCAGGAATTGAATACCAGCAGATCGGCGTCCTCGGCATCGCTGACGATGCTGTGGCCTTCGTTTTGGAACTGGCGAGCCCAGGTTTCCAGTTCGGCCTCGTTCAGTCGGCAGCCCAGGGTTTTGAGGTTTACGCGCATATGACAATCGTGCTGGTGACGGGTCTGGCCGGGGTACAAGACCGGAAGACTGGGTTATACAGCCCTCGGGCCGGGATTCTGCTGCCTGGGTGTTGGGGGTCAATCACTGCCAAAATAGAGGGAGCCTTAACCCCGGTGATTATAGTCTATAGGCGATGGCCGGGCCCAAACCGGGTTTTTGATCGATTGTTTGGAACAGGAGCGTATAACGGTGCGTAGATTTTCAGAAACCGGTCAAACCAGCGTGCTGAGACAGATCCCCCGCGCCATCTGGGTGTTGGGCTTTGTCAGTCTGTTGATGGATGTATCGTCGGAGATGATACACAGCCTGTTGCCACTGTTCATGACCGGGACGTTGGGCATGAGCGCCTTGGCTGTGGGGTTAATTGAGGGGCTTGCGGAATCCATTGCCCTGATCGTAAAGGTTTTTTCCGGAGTATTGAGCGATTATTGGGGCAGACGCAAGGGGCTGGCACTATTGGGTTATGCTGCGAGCGCACTCACCAAGCCCTTGTTCGCCTTAGCCCAATCGACAGGCATGGTGTGTACCGCGCGCCTGGCTGACAGGGTCGGTAAGGGCATACGGGGAGCACCCCGTGATGCGCTGGTAGCCGACCTCGCCCCGCCTCATCTGCGGGGTGCGGCCTTTGGGTTACGGCAGTCGCTCGACACCATCGGCGCCTTTTTGGGCCCGTTGCTGGCGGCGGGCCTGATGCTGCTGTGGGCGAATGACTTTCGGAAGGTGTTCTGGGTCGCCGTTATTCCGGCCGGACTGGCCGTTCTCCTGCTGCTGTTCGGCATCAGAGAGCCGGACGGTCGGCAGGATGCCCCCCGCCGTAATCCTGTCAGTCGGGCCAATCTCATGCGGTTGGGATCACCCTATTGGTGGGTGGTCGGTATTGGCGCAGTGTTTTCGCTGGCCCGCTTCAGTGAGGCCTTTCTGGTGCTGCGGGCAGAGCAGAGCGGCATACCGCTGGCCCTGGTGCCGTTGGTGATGGTGGTGATGAACCTCGTTTATTCCACCAGCGCCTATCCTTTCGGCAGACTGTCAGACCGCATGAGTCATGCCGCGCTCCTGGCGTTAGGGCTACTGGTTCTGATGGTGGCTGAACTGGTGCTCGG
>JBKCCF010000090.1:0-6465 GCA_046305255.1 Methylococcaceae bacterium | reverse complement strand
GGCCTGCGCTGGCAGTGGTATTTTTCGCTCCCGGAAGCCCCGCTATCAGGACAGTACCATGATCACGACCCCTTGCAGGCAGCCGCCTGCCTGCCCGTTTCCCAGAGGTCTGCAAGGCAGACCTGTGCTGGAAAATCCGATCTATAACAAGGGTAGCGCCTTTACCGAGGATGAGCGCGACGCGCTCGGGCTTCGGGGGCTGTTGCCGCCTCACGTGGACACGCTGGAAGAGCAGCTGACCCGTGCTTACGATGCCTTTGTCGAAGCCGCGACTGACCTGCAGAAACATATTTACCTCCGCCAGCTGCAGGACACCAATGAGGTCCTGTTCTACCGCTTGTTGGCGGAGCATATCGAGGAAATGCTGCCGATTGTCTATACCCCGACGGTAGGTACGGCCTGCCAGCGGTTCAGCCAGATTTATCGGCGCCCGCGGGGGTTGTTTATCTCCTATCCCAACCGGGGCACTATCCGTAACATTCTGGCCAACCGGCCGTTCAAGGATATTGATGTCATCGTCGTCACCGACGGTGAGCGCATTCTCGGCATCGGTGATCAGGGGGCTGGTGGTATGGGCATTCCCATCGGCAAGCTGTCACTCTATACCCTGATCGGGGGTATCCACCCTGAACGCACCCTGCCCATCATTCTTGATGTCGGCACCAATAACCCGGAGCGGCTGGCCGATCCGCTCTACCTCGGCTGGCATCATGCACGTATCACCGGGGACGACTACTACGCTTTCGTCGATGAGTTTGTTGAGGCCGTGAAGGCGGAAATACCCGGGGTCTGCCTGCAGTGGGAGGATTTTGCGACACCTCATGCGCGGCCGCTGCTGGAAAAATACCGCGACCAGTTGCTCACCTTCAACGACGATATCCAGGGTACTGCCGCAGTGGCGCTTGGCGCCGTGCTGGGTGCCGTCAATGTCACCGGTGAAACTCTTGCCGAACAGCAGGTAGTGATGTTCGGTGCCGGTTCAGCGGGTATTGGTGTGGCGGATTATCTGCGCTCGGCCATGGTCAAGCAGGGCCTTAGCGAAACCGAGGCCTGTCGCCGATTTTATCTGGTCGACAAGGATGGGTTGCTGCATGATGGTCGGACAGATCTGCTGCCGGAGCAGGCGATTTATGCCCGTCCGTGGACGAGCGTCGCGAACTGGCCGCAGAGCATGGCGGGCCGGATCGGGCTGGCCGATGTGATCGGCCAGATAAGGGCCACGGTGCTGATCGGCCTCTCCACTGTTACCGGCGGGTTTACCCAAAGTATCGTCGAAACCATGGCGGCTAAGGTCGAGCGCCCGATTATTTTTCCTCTGTCCAATCCCACCAGCCGCTCGGAGGCCACTGCCGAAAATCTCATTCGCTGGACCCGGGGCAGGGCGCTGATTGCGACCGGCTCGCCCTTCGCTCCGGTCTCCTACGAGGGCCGTCTCTACCCCATTACCCAGTGCAATAACGTCTACATCTTTCCCGCCGTCGGCCTGGCACTGGTGGCAAGTCAGGCGACCCGGGTAACCGATACCATGCTGATTGCCGCCGCCGAGGCGCTGGGCGCGGCCTCCCCAGCGTTACAGGATCCCGCTGCACCCTTGTTGCCCGAATTCAAACAGGTCCGCGACGTGGCGGCCACCATTGCTCTGGTGGTGGCATTGCAGGCAGTCAGGGAGGGGGTAGCGCCCAAGGCGACAGCCGATGAACTGCGGCAACGGATTGCCAGCCGTCGCTGGACACCGGCGTACTACACGTTGGAGTGGGAGGCAGGATGAAACGGTTTCGCACCAGTCATGAGGGGCTGCTGACCTCAATCCTGACGCTTTTGGCAGCGGAGGCCGTTGCCGATGCGTCCTCATGTTATTCCATTCGTGACAACGATAGCCGGAATGCCTGTCTGGCCGAGGCCCGTCAGCAGACATCCTATTGCTATTCGATCCGCGATGCCGATGGCCGCAATCTCTGTCTGGCAACGGTATCGGGTACCCGAAGTTATTGTTACAGCATTCAAGCGCCTGATCTGCGGGTGCGTTGCCTCGCCAGGTTTTAGCGGGCCGCGCTAACGGCCGCGCAGGAACAGAGCGTTTAACTCGGTAAGGCTCAGTGCTACCCAGGTTGGGCGGCCATGGTTGCATTGGCCGCTGCGTTCGGTGACTTCCAGTTCCCTGAGCAGCCCGTTCATTTCCGGCATGGTCAGTTTCCGATGCGCGCGCACGGCGCCATGACAGGCCATGGTGGCCAGAATCTGGTTGAGCCGCTCCTCAATCCGACGACTATGGCCCTGCTGGCTGATATCGGCGAGCACATCGCGCAGCAGAGGTTCGGCGTTGCTTTGGCAGAGCAGCACCGGCAGGGATCGCACCACCAACGTGTCCGGGCTGATCCGTCCGATATCAATCCCCAGCCCAGCCAGTGTCTCAGCGGACTCCTCCGCCAGTTCCGCCTCGGCCTCGCTGACTTTCAGGCGCATCGGCAACAATAACAGCTGGCTCGGAACCGGCCCCGACTGTTGTTGGCGCTTGAGCTTTTCATAGGTAATGCGCTCATGCGCCGCATGGGCATCAACGATGATCAGGCCATGACTGCTTTCCGCCAGAATGAAGGCACCATGCAGGTGTGCCAGTGCATAACCCAGCGGTGGGGTAACGCCTTCCGGTCCGTCCGTCACCGGCACATCAGTCGTGGAGGCTATCGCTGCCTGGGTCGAAGCCGCCGCAGAGGGAGCGTAGAGCCCATCATAGGCTTTCATCAGTTCAGCCACATTCAATGGTAACTGGGGTTGCCGATAGCCTGTTGCCGGTCTGCCCCTGGCCGGCCCGGCTGCTGCCGGTTGGCTACTGTCAGCCATTGGGTCTGATGCGGGCCCGGCCTCACCCATGATGGGAATTTCGCTGACCGCCAGCGCCAGCCCTGCCTTGGCCCCCCCCAGGGTTCTATGCAGCCCGCTGAACAGAAAATCATGAACCACCCGCGTTTCCCTGAAACGTACCTCCATCTTGGTCGGATGGGCATTCACATCAACCAGGCTCGGGTCGAGTTCAAGATAGAGCACATAAACCGGCTGCCGCCCATGGTAGAGCACATCCTGATAGGCCTGACGAATCGCCACGCTGACCAGTTTGTCCCGCACCAGACGCCCATTGACATAGAAGTACTGCATGTCGGCCTGACTGCGCGAGTAGGTCGGCAAACCCACCCAGCCGGATAACCGCAAGCCCGCAGCGTTAAATTCGACAGGCATGCTCTGCTCAAGGAAGTCCTCACCCAGCAGGGCGCTCAGGCGGTCATCAATGTCGGTCTGATGGAGGGCGGGCCTGATATTCAGTACCGACCGTTGATTGTGGGTGAGGGCGAAGCCCACCGTAAAACGCGCAAGCGCCAGCCGCTTGATCAGGGTTTCGATATGCTGGAACTCCGTTTTCTCCGATCGCAGGAATTTCCGCCGCGCGGGCGTATTGTAAAAAATATCCCTGACTTCGATCGTCGTGCCTTCGGGATGCGCAGCGGGCCTAAGGTCGAAGCCGGTTTCGCTGCCGTCCGCGGCTACCTGCCAGCCATGTTCGTCGCCCCTTGTTCTTGATGTGAGCAGCAATCGCGAAATCGAGCTGATACTGGGCAAGGCTTCCCCCCTAAACCCCAGCGTCGCCACCCGTTCCAGCTCATCCAGGCTGCTTATCTTGCTGGTGGCATGCCTTGACAAGGCCAGCGGTAACTCATCCCTGGGTATGCCGGTTCCATCATCACGGATACGCAACAGCCGCAGCCCCCCCTGCTCGACATCAACCTCCACCCGCGTGGCGTGGGCGTCCAACGCATTTTCCACCAACTCCTTGACTGCCGAGGCTGGACGCTCCACCACCTCACCGGCAGCGATTTGGTTAATAAGTTGCGGGGGCAATGTGCGAATGGGCATGGGGAATATCAAAACCAACGTAAAGACGTCATTGTCGCCCAGGTGGTGCGTGGTTGAAAGTCACTGAAATGTATGGCCATGCCAGTCGGGCGCGGCGGCCGGTTTTGTCGCCGCGGGCAGGATATGAGGCGCGTGCTGCAGGTAACGGCTTGATTCAAATAGAGGAGCTTATCTACATCATGAGGGGGCGTATCTGCCATGGATGAGCGTTGGCAATTCAGCAGGGGGGGATTCATCAGTCCGGTTGAAGGCGGACAGTCACCTTCAGAGTGAAAGTATATGAAAGACACATGTCATGAAATTCGTGGTTTGATGCGTGCTGGAAATTGGCCTGAAATATCAATACCAGGACGGTTATTCATGAGTACTCATTGAGGCAATACCATTGTTTTTGACCAAAAGCGACTAAAGCCAGCCAGTTATAACGAGCTAGAAAGCTTCCCATAGCAGTATCCATCATCTGAGGATCGCGTATCGGTGAAGACTGCTTAAGGGAATGTCTGCTGTTGATAATATAAACATTAAATATTATTTTTTCATTCATAAAATCAACGGTTACCGGCAGATTATACTATGGTTATAACGTATTGTATGGGTGGATTCAGTATCGGCCGTCATGGCGGATATAACCGATATGTGCGGGTCTATGTTGTCTGGCAGTCAGGGTAACAGGTCGGTAACGGAAGATCGGTCACAGTGATGACAGGTTAACCAGCTAAACAATGTGCAAAAGGTGCGTGCTGGTATTTTTTGATCGTGCGGTATGTCATGTATGGAGGGTCTTATGAGTAAGTTACGAGTTCTGATCGTTGAGGATGATTGTGATCTGGCGGAGGAAATTGCTCTGCCACTGAGTTCATGTGGCATGTTGGCGACCATCTGCCATTCCGCTCAGGCTATGGATTCATTCCTGTCTGAAAATAAGGTTGACGTGATGATTCTGGATATAACGCTACCTGATGAAAGTGGTTTATCCATTGCGTCCAGGCTGGCGTGTCGGGAGGATATGCGCATCCTGATGTTGACGGCAAGAACCCATACTCAGGACAGGATCGCCGGCTTTGATGCGGGAGGTGATATGTACATGACCAAGCCCGTTGATATTCGGGAGTTGGTTTCTGCAGTGCAACGATTGGGCTGGCGTCTACCTAATCGACACGATGCTGCGTGGCGCTTCTCCGCAACTAGATCAACATTAACGAATCCTCAAAATGTTACTATCAAACTAACCTCGGTCGAGAATGGTATGGTGCGATGCTTCGCCAACTCGCCCGGGGGTATCATCAACAGAGAGCAACTGATAGCGACGATCTGGGGATTTTATGATGAGGGTATCAATCAGCGGTTACTGGTCAATATGAGCCGTTTTCGTTCAAAGTTGCGCGAGGCCAATAACGGTGAGGAAGTCATCCGCACCTGCTGGGGGGTAGGCTATCAGTTTATGGATACCTTGCTTGTTAATTCATAACGCACTTCATGACGTTATTATGACGCTTTAGAGCGGTATGGCCGTCAGGCCCTAAAGGGAACCTCGAAAAACCCACCTTTTCACCCAAACAATGAACCTAATGCACTGATTTATAATGCGTCGATTGCACAAGTTTGAGGTTAATCGAGGTTCCTTAACAGTGATGTGCAGTCGTGATCAGTCCGTACTAGCCGTCGGTCCATTCCATCTGTCCTTACTCTCAAAGGTATGTGAATGGCAAAATCCGAATGTATAGATCATTCAACTGTTGCCAGAATATAATGTTCAGTGGTCAGGTCAACGTGGATTTAACATGGGTCGGGTGCAAATTTTTGGGTAATCAGTGAGGGTTCTGCAATCTGTGGATGACGGTAATTCACAGGATGGACGATTATCTGCATATTAAAAATGGTGGGGGAACGCTGTCATTATTATTATCACGGCTATCTGGATACCATGTATGGATTGTTGTGGCATAGTCAATCCCCGCTTCTATGGTTTCTTCAAATCTACCCCCGATTTCAAAAGCCGTGCCGGTGAATATGCCAGCTCTAAGGGGGGTTTTAACGGAGGATGTAGAATTGCCGTCAACGCCAATCCTCAGGCGAATGGATTGGAGATTATACTGCCCGCGATTTTGATTGAAGTCTGGAAAAGCTTCTTGAATACCTGTTGTAGTAGTAGTTGGCCGTTGTCTGTTAAAGGTTATATTCACGTTTGGATTCAGTGCATATGTTGCCTCTACAATGACGGTTCCTTTATTCTTTAGATTATCACGATCCAATACTTTATGTGTGCGCAGATCAGATAGAAACCTGCTGATAATATTAGGGTCCGTGATCTGAAGGCATGCAGCGAAAGTCGTTTTTACAAGTCCTAGATTAATAAGTCCGCGCTGAACAACTCGTAGCCCATTGATTTATCGTAGAAGAAGACCCTCTTTTCAGCTCTGGAATTGCCAGAAATGAGATAATACCCCCCTGTTTTCTTGCAAATTCTGTCGGGGTTTTTATGGGTCCGAAGAGGTCGAGACCGCAAACGGGAGATATGTTCAGGCACTCGTTGGTTGAGATGATCAACCTCAAGCATCC